>CAZFKA010000274.1:0-3717 GCA_964519155.1 uncultured Bifidobacterium sp.
GCTCCTCCCGGAACCATCAATGCAACCGCTGGGAATGGCAATCCAGCATATCAATATAGTTTGAATGGTGGGCCGTATCAGGCTTCAGGGGCATTTGGCGGTCTTGCGGCAGGTACTTATACTGTAACCGCGAGAGATGCCAGTAATTGCACGGTGACAAGCATTGTAGTGATTACCAGTTCGCAAATTGTTGCTATCAATACACTGAGCTGGACAAACACAACCTGTTACAGTCCAGGCAACGGCACCATTACCATTAGCGGAACCGTGTCGGCACCACCAATTAATTATCTCTTTAATTTTGCCGTGTCCAGTCCATCGGGCATCTTTACCGGTATCGTACCCGGTACGTATACGGTGAGTGTATTCGATGCAAATGGTTGTCACAAAGACACAGTTGTCACCATCACCGGGCCGCCCCCTTTATATTTCACGAATGTCAATGTTGTCAATCCGCCATGTTACGGTGGAGTAGGGAGTATAGATCTGCTGGGTGCCGGTGGAACACCAGGATATACCTATGCTTTTGGGGCAGGGGCTTACGGCGCGGTTCACAGTTGGAATAATTTGCCAGCCGGCGCCTATACGGTACACCTTAAAGATGCCAATGGATGTATCAAAGACACACAGATCTATTTATTTGAGCCGCCACAAATTATTTTTTCAAGCTTCAGTTTTTTAAACGCTTCATGCAATGGAAATCCAACGGGTAGTATTAATGCGCTGGCATCGGGTGGAGTCAGTCCTTACCAATACTCACTCAATGGTGCGCCTTATGTGGGTTCGGGGAATTTTACCAACCTGGGCGCCGGAACTTATACTGTAACCGTAAAAGATGCGAGTGGTTGTACAACTAATACGGTAGTACTGTTGAATAACAATGGAAACTTTTATGTCAATTCGATTTTTGGTACCCAGCCAAATTGCTTTGGCGATGCGAATGGCAGTGTTGGTCTGACCGTAGTAGGTGGCGTTGCACCCTATCTTTACAATATTAACGGTGGCCCGAATGGTGCAGCCAACACCTTTAACGGTCTGGTATCAGGATTTTATACATTACATGCCCAAGACAATAGCGGTTGTTCGATAGATACAGTTGTGTTTTTAGCACAACCGGTACAGGTGGGATTTGCAGCCATTGTACTCACCCCCACGATTTGTTTTGGTACCAATACCGGAACGGCTACACTGACCGGTAATGGTGGAACACCTAATTATCAATATAAAATTGATGGTGGTGCTTATGCTGCCGGCAATAGTTTTATCAATCTGGCGCCGGGAACGCATACGGTGTCGGTTAAGGACAGCAAGGGTTGTGTAAAAGACAGTATCATTACCATTACGCAGCCACCGCCGGTTAATTTTGCGAATGTCACGGTGGTGTCGCCGGGCTGTATTGGCAATACCGGTATTATCAGTGTGGGTGGAACCGGGGGAGTACCTCCATTTACATTTGCGATCAATGGGGGGGCCTTTGTCGCAAATGGAGCTTTTGGTAATTTGCTCATCGGAACATACACGTTAACCGTAAAAGACAATAATGGGTGTACGCATGACACGGTGATAACACTCAGTAATGCAACGGTAATCAATATAACCAACTTGAACTTTACACCCGTACTTTGTCCGAATGCAGCCAATGGATTTATTTCTGCGAGTGCCATTTCGCCATACCCTCCGCTGAATTATTCACTGAATGGCGGGGTGCCGCAAGGGGCAGGTATGTTTTCAGGGCTGACTGCCGGCGCTTATGTTTTGCACATTGAAGATCAGTTAGGCTGTTATGTCGATACACCGCTCAATATTATCAGTGCTCCTCCAATCGTCATCAACAGTATCGCAGCCGTACCACCCTTGTGTTTCAATACTACAGACGGTTCTATTACCATCAATGCCGGTGGAGGAATGGGTACTTTGTATTACGCTGTGAATGCAAACCCGTATACCGTGAACAATGTCATCACCAATATCGGTGCGGGTACCTACACGGTTCATATCAAGGACAGCATCAACTGTACCAAGGATACCGTTATCACCATCGTGGGGCCACCGCCAATTGTAGCTACCAACATTGCGATGGTACAGCCATTTTGCAGCAATGCGACGTCGGGTTCACTGACGATTACGGCCAGCGGCGGTCAGGGGCCTTATCAATATGCCATCAATTTGTCACTATACACCAACGTTCCTACGTTCTCAAATTTGCTTCCCGGAACCTATACCGTGCACATCATGGATATCAATGGGTGTATACTTGACACGGTCGTCAATCTCACGGCAGCAAACTATATGAACTTTACCGGCATAGTATTAACGAATGTCAGTTGTAAATTCGGAAACGACGGTTCTATCAACCTCACGGTAACCGGAGGATTTAGTCCTTATGCGTATACCATTAATGCGAGTCCCAATGGCAACTCGGGCTATTTCCCCAATCTGGGAATCGGTACCTATACGATTGGTGTGACCGACAATATAGGTTGTCAGGAAGATACCGTGTTGACCATCACCGAACCACTGGCTTCTGCTCATGCTTCGCTCACCGCGACATCTGGTAACAAATGTAAGGGCGATAGTGCGGGTTCAGTGACCGGTTCAGCTTCGGGTGGAACACCGCCGTATCAGTATTCGCTCGATGGTGTTAACTTTCAGGCCAGCGCTACGTTTGGCAATTTAACCGCGGGCACTTATACCCTTACCATTAAAGATTCGAAAGGTTGTACTGACGATACTTTGTTTGTGATCATTGAACCGGCAACCTCGGTTTTAATTCAATTTGTGAGTAAAAAGGAAGTGAGTTGTCAGGATGTAAACGACGGCGCGATAACAGTGACTTCTCTTTATGGTACTCCTCCGATCAATTATTATGTCAATGGGGTATTACACAATACTGACACATTCTTCAATAACCTGAGTCCGGGTGAATATATTGTTGAGGTCAAAGATTCTATTGGTTGCGTGTCGACGGGTAAGTACGACATTTTACCTTCGACCTTAAAGCCCACAATTATTGTTGACAGCGTGAAAGGCATATTATGTGCGGGCGATAAAACCGGTTATCTGGCTTGGCATGCGGTAGATTGTTATCCGCCTTACCATTATATTTTCAATACCGTTCCGTTTGGAGCAGTTAATTATGCCGATCAGATCACCAATGGCGCCTTCTTTATTCAAGTTCTGGATACCTTGGGTTGTTACAACGATACTACTGTATTCATCAATCCGGCCAATCCGATTGAGATACAAGTAGAAACGACGCCTGCAACCTGTTATGGACGTGGTGATGATGGAAAAGCCACAGCCACGATTGTTGGGGGTGTCGCGCCTTTTGTGTATGAATGGAGTGGGGTTACCATGAATGGAAAAGACGCTTACAATCTGAAATTCGGTAAACATTGGGGCTATGTCAAAGATCAATTGGGTTGCGTTGATTCGGTTGAATTTGAGATCATTTATGAGCCTTGTTGCAATGTGATGTTACCGAATGCGTTTTCACCCAATAATGATAATAACAACGATATCTTTAGGATACTCAAACATGGCGATATTACCCTCCAATCGTTTGAGGTGTATAATCGCTTTGGTGCTCAGGTGTATCGTACAAAAATTCTTGAAGACGGATGGGATGGCAAGTAC
The DNA here is from genome assembly GCA_964519155.1 of uncultured Bifidobacterium sp. GTDB lineage: Bacteria > Bacteroidota > Bacteroidia > Chitinophagales > Chitinophagaceae > OLB11. Next base: position 3,637 of record CAZFKA010000274.1, read on the forward strand.
AAAGGACAAGATGCAGAGATCGGCACTTACTTCTTTTTGGTAAAATACAAGTGTCCGCTGAGCAACGATGTGCAACTCCTA
>CAZFKA010000275.1:0-3717 GCA_964519155.1 uncultured Bifidobacterium sp.
GTTTATTGCTTGAATCAGTTTTGCGTCTTTGATGATCCCGCAATTTTGTAATGCAATTCTTCCACTTCCTTATGGTTCAATAAACGCCATTTACCGACAGGCAAGGTGTCGAGTCGTAAGTGCATAATTCTTACCCGTAACAATGTGACGACTTCATATCCCAGAAACTCACACATACGCCTGATTTGACGATTCAGCCCTTGTGTCAGAACGATGCTGAATTTTTTACTTCCCAGCATTTTTACCTTACAAGGGAGGGTAGTGGTTCCTAATATGGGAAGACCACCTGACATTTTACGGACAAAAAAATCATCGATTGTTTTATTGACAGTCACTATGTATTCTTTTTCATGTTGATTGCCTGCGCGTAGAATTTTGTTGACAATATCTCCATCATCGGTAAGTAAAAGCAGTCCTTCCGAATCCTTATCCAGTCGGCCGACAGGAAAAACGCGCTTTGGATATTTGAGCCAGGAGATCACATTTGTTTTGTCTTGCAAATCAGTCGTTGTGGTAATTCCTTTCGGTTTATGCAACATCAGGTATACGGATGCTGATTTCTTCTTTTTTAGCCATTCATCATCTACATACACTTTATCGTTTTCACCTACCTTAGAACCAGGCAAAGCGATACTATCATTGATCATGACTCTGCATTGTGCAATTAGCGTATCGGCCTCCCGTCGCGAACAATATCCGGTACTGCTGATATATTTATTGATTGGCATGCCTGACGCCTGATCGGTTATTGACTTGCTCACTCCGCTTTATTTTTTTGCAAAGCTAATCTGTATTTTCATCATTTGAAGCAAAGGTGTCATTGGCGTGATAATTGCGACTATAGATCAGGCAACCATTGGCGTAAGAATCAATTTGCCAGGTATTTCTGCCGGGAAGATACACTTCCAGTTTTCCATCAAACTGGTTGTGGTAAGTAAATGCCTTCGATTGCAATTCGCCATTAGGCCAGTATTCCAATTCAAGTTTACGGGCGGTATCAAATTTATTGATCAGTACTTTTTTTTCAATATATCCTTTGGTTGAGTCGATGCTATAGAGACGATAATTTTTTTCATCGAATAAATTTGCCGGCTTTTCTGTACATCCTGTTCCTAATAAGGCAACCCAACAAATTGTCAATAATTGAATGCTCGTCATACGTGTTTTGGTATACAAGGAGGTTTGATTTTTCGTTCAACCAAACATACAATAATAATTTCTTGAAATACATCATTTATCCCCATAGAATTTTTCATATCAAAATTAATTTTCATGTGTCAGCAGGAAGGGTTCAAGTCGTCGCAAATGATTATATTTCGTGTTGAAGTGCTGCCTCGTTGAATTACTAACAATTGATCATGCAATAACCGGATCAACAGTCGGGAGAAAATTTCACCGGGCACAACATGGGTAGCAATAGTTCATCTTTCAAATGCTTGCTGCTTGCGTAGCACAAGATTATCCCCAAAGAGTCTATAAGCTATCCTGGTAATCGAATGAGCGTGATGCATTACCAAGTAAGTGAATCATTTTTATGAGCATCAAACGATTTACTGTTTGTGTTGGTACGCCTGAATCACTTTTTCGATATTTACGCCCTTTCACAATACCGGCTTGAAAATATCGCCTATCGATTCAATTCTTTCCAGCGCATTGTGAATATTGAAATCCCTCATTTTCAATCCTTTTTTAACTTCATCCCACTGTAAGGGCATCGAAACAGTAGCCCCGGGCTTTGGACGCAAAGAGTAGGCCGCTGCTACGGTAGCGTGTGGGCGGTTCTGTAAAAAGTCGATATACATTTTTCCGTTTCGGTTTTTAACAACCCGTTCAATACTGGTATAACGCGGTAGTTCATGGTGCAATAAGGTTGCAATCATTCTTGCAAATTCCTTGGAGACCTCATAAGTATATTTTGCACCTAATGGAATATAAATATGCATGCCGGTACTGCCACAGGTTTTTACATAATTCCGAATATTGAATTCGTCCAACAATTGATGACACACTTGTGCGGCCTCTATTACCTGATTGAACGTATTGTTGCCCGGGTCAAGATCGATGATACAAAAATCCGGATGGCCCGGTTTTTGGATTCGGCTGCTCCAGGGATTCATTTCAATACAACCGAGTGATGCCATATATAAAAGGCTAGCCTTATCGTTAGCCACCAAAAAATGTTTATCGCTCTTATCTCCTTCACTGTGGTAAAGATAGGTTTGAATCCACTCCGGGACTTTATCGGTCACATCTTTCTGGTAAAAGCTGAATCCTTGTATTCCTTCCGGAAAGCGGTTCAGCGACTGTGGGCGGTCTTTCAGGTAGGGTAAGATATAGGGTGCTATTTGATCATAATAATTGAGCATATCCCTTTTGGTAACTCCGTCTTCCGGCCAGTAAATTTTACTGAGGTTAGTGAATTTCAGCGTATGTCGATTTACTTTTTTTACCAGGGTTTCATCGTTGGGATTTACGATCGTTGTAAAGGCTTTGCCGGTTGGTGCTTTGAGAAGAGGTTTTGCAGCCACTCTTGCATGGAGCACTTTTTCTGCTTTTTTGCTTTTCTCCTCTACAACCTCTTCCACCTGTTTATCTGTTCGCATTCTTTCAAAAGATGGATGACGCATAACACCATCACGGGTCATTTCTGTAAATGATACTTCACAAATCAATTGCGGTTTCAACCAAATTGCAGTGGCATGAGGAGGCGAAGGATTGAAACGAGACGGTTTATGGATTTCAGGAGCTTCGGCGAAAGGAGATGTTTTGCGTATAAGTGGCTTAAACTGTTTTATCATTTGCTGTTGCTGCTCGACACTGAAGCCGGTTCCCACTTTCCCGGTATAGAGCAGTTTTTTATGTTGAAATACGCCAACCAATAAGGAGCTAAATGCTTTTGAACTATTTTCATTTATTGTGTAACCACCAATTACCATTTCCTGGCGCCGTTGAGCTTTAATTTTGAGCCACATTTCTGATCGTATACCGGGGATATACACACTGTTTTTGTGTTTGGCCATGATCCCTTCCAAACCCATTTTTTTTGCTGTATTGAAAAATTGTACCCCATCAACAGCAAAACTTTCGCTCAGCCTGATCTGATCGTTGAAAGGGAGGAGATCTTCAAGTATTGCCCTTCGTTGTTGCAGGGGTACTTGCATCAGATTTCGTCCATTGACCCATAACATGTCGAATACATATAGACAAATTGTGCCATCCGCTTCACTGCGCCAGTTTTGGAGCGACTCAAAATCAGCCTTGCCGTTTTTGTCCAACACCACAATTTCCCCATCCAAAACAACATCCAATTTGAGCTCATCAAAAGCCTGCACCAATGGATAGAATTTTTTATTAAATGATTTTTGATTTCTCGATACGATATTGGTTTTACCTCCCTGACAGCAGACCAAGGCGCGATAACCATCCCATTTGATCGTTTTTCATATCACCTAGATATAGACTTCTCCTTTATACGGGCTCAACGACGAATGATAATTGTAACCGGCAATATGAAGCAGGTAATAGTTCATGATATCGCACTAGTAAATTTCTTCTTTGAAAATAGCGCTTTGAAAGTTGATTGCTCCGACAGATTAAATATTCCCCTTGCTGCCCGACTTTTTTGTTTTAACATATACATCCCCGGCTGTCTGTGTTGCAGATGCATCCTCTTCTGCTTCATCATCATCATCGCTATCATCTGCTTCAGTATTGATG
>CAZFKA010000276.1:0-3686 GCA_964519155.1 uncultured Bifidobacterium sp.
GGGGTTTAGCGCTTTGCCGGATCGACATCTTTAAACAATTTGAGTAAAGGTTGATGCTTTTCTTTTATCAACGGTTGATAAATTACCTTGTCAGTAGCGGGATAACGGCGCAATGAATTTACGGGCCGAATAGGTCGTTTTTCGAATCCACCACCACAATTCGGACACACATTGAGCAAAATAGTAGCTACGCATGTTGCACAAAAAGTGCATTCAAAACTACAAATCATAGCATCAAGGCTTTCGGGGGGAAGCGAACATCCGCAATTTTCACACACAGGACGAAGGTCTAACATGTTGATTTATTTAATCATTGGCCGACAAAAAAGCAATATTAACATTACCAAAGCATTACGAAAAGGTTACCTGTTATTTTTTTTGATTTTCAATGTTATTTTAATATTAACTATTTGGTAAGCTGGAGTTCACAATCGTAATATATACATAATACGTTTACGTTAATTAATTGTATCCTGGCCTCATATGTTTGCACTAAAATAATAATTAATTAATGTCAAATCACCGTATCCATTCGCTATTCAATGTTCTCTTCATTGTACTTTTGACCGCAATGAATGCCGACTCTTTTGCACAGGTCGTTGATCAACCTGAGACGACCGATGACAAGATCGATACCCTGTACAGCCGCACCGAATCAGCCATGCATGATTTGGAATTTCTGAAAAAATTGAAGTTTAGCGGTTATGTTCAAATACAATATCAAATAGCTGACACTGCCGGTGCGCAGGGAAACAGTTTTGCCGGTGGCGCCTTTGACGCCAATGTGAATAACCGATTCTTGTTGCGTCGTTCGCGATTGAAAACCAGCTATGATAATAACGACGAGTTTGGGAATACCATCACACAAATCGTTATGCAATTGGATATGTTTTCAAGTGGCACAGTGGTGATCCGCGATTTTTATGGAAAATTTACCGATCCCTGGACAAGATGGGTGGGCATCAAAGCGGGTGCTATGGATAAACCTTTTGGTTATGAAGTGACTTATTCGTCGGGCACACGCGAAACGCCGGAACGTGGACGAATGAGTCAATTATTGTTTCCCGGTGAGAAAGATTTTGGCGCGCAACTCGTAATACAACCGGTAAAGCAATCGAAATACAATTTCTTCAAATTGGAAACCGGGCTCTACAACGGAACAGGGGTTTTGAACAATGATTTTGATAAACAAAAAGATTGGATCAGCCGCTTGTCATTTTTTAAAGCAAATAAAGACGAAACCATGAAATATAGCGGAGGATTCAGCTACTATCATGGTGGACATAAATTCGGCACCAATAAGCATTTTGAATTTGGTGAGAACAAGGGCAACAAAGCCTGGGTTTTGATTGACTCCAACGCCGACAATTTAAAAAAGATCGGTAAAGCCAGATTTTATGGAGCCGATGCCCAATTCAGTATCGACTGGGCTGGCGGTTTGACTACCTTACGCGCTGAATATATTGCCGGACAACAACCGGGTACCGCCAAATCGAGTAGCACTCCACGTACACTCGTAGCGGAAGATCTATATGTTAGAAAATTCAACGGGGCATACTTTTATTTTCTCCAAAACATTGCCCATACGCACCATAATATTATGGTAAAATACGATTGGTACGACCCCAATACCGCGGTGGCCGGCAAAGAAATTGTGGCAAACCTGACTGCTGCCGATATCCGATACGCAACCTTGGGGCTGGGTTATCAGTTTAATTATGATCAAAACTGGAAATTTTTGATTTACAAAGATTTCGTCAAAAACGAAAGCACCGGGCTGACCGGCTATACCAGTGATTTGAAAAAAGACAATATCCTTACAATTCGCTTACAATATTCATTCAATAAATAATAAAAAATAAATAAATAAAAATTATGAAAAAGATCATTATTGTCTTACTGGCCCTCACTTCGGTCGTACAAGCGCAAACCATTAAACTTAAAGGAAGTGATACTGTTTTGCCTTTAGCGCAAAAAGAAGCAGAAACCTATAATAAATCCGGGAAAGGAAAAGTAAGTGTAACAGGTGGTGGAAGTGGCGTAGGTATTGCCGCACTTATCGATGGCACCACTGATATTGCCTCATCAAGCCGGAAAATAAAAATGGATGAAAAACTGAAAATGCAGGAAGCCGGAAAAAAATATAAGGAGGTGATCATCTCTAATGATGCCCTCAGCGTTATTGTCAACCCGGCCAATCCTGTTCAACAACTGACACGCGAGCAAATCGAAGGCATTTTCACGGGCAAAATCAAAAACTGGAAAGAAGTAGGGGGAAGCGATATGAAGATCATCGTTTACAGCCGTGAAACCAGCAGCGGGACCTACGAATTTTTCAAAGAATTTGTTATGGCCCGCAAAAATTACGCATCGAGTGTACTGAATATGCCGGCAACCGGAGCCATCGTGCAAAGTGTGGCGCAAACCAAAGGAGCTATCGGTTATATCGGCATGGCCTACGATAATGCTTCCGTAAGACAATTGAAGGTGAGTTACGATAAAGGAAAAAATTATATCATGCCCTCAATGGCCACTGCGAAAAATAGAACCTATCCCATCATCAGACCGCTTTACCTGTATTACAATGTGAAAGATGAATCGAAGGTGAAACCTTTTATTGACTTTTGCTTGAGCGCCACCGGTCAGCAAATCGTAGAAAAAACCGGATATGTTCCCCTTAACTAATTAACCGTTCTACCTTTAAAAAAAGCGGTCAGCAATTACAAAACCGAATGCTAAAAAAACTCAGCCGAAAAATTCAGATCAGTGTACTCGCCCTTTGCAGCCTGGTTAGTAGTATCATCGTTTTGCTGATCATTATTTTTCTATTTAAAGAAGGGATATCTTTTTTTGGAGAAAAGCCGGCTGAAGATGGATACGTGCTGGCAGTGCATTCGCAAAACCATCTTCAAAGTATTAGTCCGGATTTGTGTAAAAAGGTTTTTGATCAGGAAATTGATAATTGGAGTAAGCTGGGTGGAAAGGATCTTCCCATTGTTACCCTGCAATCAGACGAAATCGCTTCGATGTATACCGAAGAACAAATTGGAGCGGAAATGGAATATCTCGACACCTGTTACAATGATTATATTGCGAAAAACGAAGGTGTCATAGCCGTCATCCCCGCCAATTATGTCGGAAAGAATTTCAACGGAAATATTGTTGAAGTGGAGGATAATTCGCTATTGGGTTTTGTAAAAGGACGTGAATGGTTTCCAACGTCTAAACCTTTGGCACAATTTGGTTTACTGCCATTATTGCTGGGCACCTTATTGGTTAGTTTCGGTTCTATTTTGATAGCCTTACCTTTTGGACTCGCCTGTGCAATCTATATGTCGGAAATAGCCAAAAAATCAGCACGAAGAATGATGAAACCCCTGGTAGAATTATTGGCAGGCATTCCGAGTGTGGTATACGGCTTTTTCGGTTTGATCGTCGTGGTGCCCCTCATTCAACAATTTTTTCATTTAGATGTTGGAGAAACCGCTTTGGCCGGGAGTATTATTTTGGGAATCATGGCACTGCCTACGGTGATCACCATCAGTGAAGATGCTTTGCGCAATGTGCCACAAGCCATGCGTGAAGCCAGTTTGGCCCTGGGAGCCACCAAATGGCAAACTATTTACAAAGTGGTCATTCCTTATGCTGCGAGTGGCATTACAACAGCCGCGGTACTGGGTATCGGG
>CAZFKA010000277.1:0-3635 GCA_964519155.1 uncultured Bifidobacterium sp.
TGTTTCGACAAGCTCAACATGACAGTAAGCTGTCAGCCTGAGCTTGTCGAAGGCTTTGCCTGACTTTATGCTAAAAGGGTAGTAGCACAACACGTTAAAAAACTTAACACTGATTGGTATTACCTGAACGCAGGATGAAACTGCTGCAAGGTGGCGCGCAGGTAATCCCGGTCAAGATGGGTATAGATCTCGGTGGTGGTAATACTTTCGTGCCCCAGCATTTCCTGCACAGCTCGTAAATCAGCACCTCCTTCTACCAAGTGGGTGGCAAACGAATGACGCAACGTGTGCGGATGTACGTTTTTAACGATACCGGCTTTTGCCGCCAGATCCTTGAGAATATAAAATATCATCACCCGCGAAAGACAGGTTCCGCGTCGGTTGAGAAAAACATAGTCTTCCTGATTTTTTTGAACCGGAATATGTACCCGTATATGTTCGAGGTATGACAGCAAGTATTTAAGCGCTGTACTGCCAATTGGTACCAGCCTTTCTTTGTTTCCCTTGCCGATGACACGGATAAATTTTACATCAACATAAATATTGGAAATGCGCAAACCCACCAATTCACTCACACGCAATCCGCAGCCGTACATTGTTTCAATTATGGCTTTGTTTCGAGCGCCTTCCGGTGTGCTGAGGTCTATGACTGCAACGAGCATGTCAATTTCGGCAACGGACAGTACTTCGGGTAATTTTCTTCCCGTTTTGGGCGACTCGAGTAATGCGGTGGGATCGAGAGTAATAATATCTTCGAGTAAGAGATATTTAAAAAAGGATTTTATTCCTGATATTATTCTGGCCTGCGAGGTGGCGCTCAATCCGAGTTCTGCAATATAACGGATAAAGGACTGAAGCTCTTTCAAATTGATCTTTTCGAGGGGGACGATCAATTCTTGCCATTGCAAAAAGCGAAATAATAATTGCACATCATGTACGTAGGCTTCAACCGAATGATCACTCAAAGATTTTTCAAGTTTCAGAAACGATTTAAATCCGTTGATATAAGCACTGTTGTTCAAGAAGAAAAATTAGTACTTCAAAATTGCATTTTTTCTCCTGAATTTGAACAATATATTTGTTGTAAGTGTTTACAGGTTAATTGCACACCGAAAAATCAAAACCGGCGCTCTGCATACGGGGTAGGAAAGTTAACAGGAATCACCGTACATTTGAAGCTGATAAAAGCCAGTATGCAGATCAGTATTATTAATGGTCCGAATTTAAACCTGATCGGGTCTCGTGAACCTGAAGTATATGGTGGGCAATCGCTTGATACCTACCTCGACGATCTGGCTACCCATTATCCCGCGGTGAGTTTGTCGATCTTTCAAAGCAATATTGAAGGAGAGATCATCAATGAAATTCATCGTCGATCGGCTGCAGACGGCATCATCATCAATGCAGGAGCTTATACCCATACATCTATCGCCATTGCCGATGCCTTAAAGGCCATCGCCTGTAAAAACATTATTGAAGTCCATATTTCCAATGTGTACGCCCGTGAGTCCTTTCGTCGCGAATCGTATATTGCTGCGGTATGTCGCGGGAGTATATCGGGTCTTGGATTAAAGGGATATGCGCTAGCCCTGGAGGCCTTACTTGGTTAAAATCAAAGGGGTAGAGGTAATGGTATTGCTGACATTCCCGGCTTCATCTTTCAAATAAATATCCCAGCTTAGGGTATCAGTTTCAGTATGCGCTGCATCTGTGCGCAACAATAAGAATGCTGCTTCATAGCCGACTGTGATTATCCCGGCCAAGCCACTTTCCGGATTAAATTTATCCGGTATTGAGGGAATCATGTAGGGCTGCCAAACAGTGTCGCGGTTGTCGCGCAGAAATAAATTATTGGTACCAAAACCGATATTGCCATCACCATCCTCGAAACGAAAGCTAATAACGATAGTCGTGTCGCTACCCGCCTGCACGATGTCTTTACTCAAATTTGAAAAGATGAGATTAGGGATGTTCGGGTATTTATGCTTTTTGTTGCACGAAAGAGCGAATAGACTTATTATTGCAAAGATGGTTACTGACCGCATATCACAAAGTTAAGGATTTTGTTATGGTGAAAACGCAAAATATTGATAAGATATTTGAACTGTCTGCCGAATTATTTCTGCCGGCTACGCTCAGTTCTTTTCAACACCAGGCACAATACAATCCGGTCTATAAACAATACCTTCAAGCGATCTCCGTTTCGATAGATACCATTTCTTCCATTACTGAAATTCCCTTTTTACCCATTCAGTTTTTTAAAACCCATCCTATCCTCACCGACAAGGTGGAAAAGCCTGATGCACCGACGTTGTTGTATTTTGAAAGTAGTGGCACCACGGCACAGATCAACAGCCGTCATGTTGTACCCGATCCACTGGTCTATCAGCATTCGTTTACAAAAGCATTTACGCGACAGTATGGCGACATACGCCAATATTGTATTCTTGCCTTGTTGCCCTCTTACCTGGAACGGCAAAATTCCTCACTGGTGTATATGGTACAGCATCTGCAAGATATGAGCGGACACTCATTGAATGATTTTTATTTGTACGATCACGAGCGCTTGTATAAAAATCTGCAAAAACTTGAAGCGGCTCAACAAAGAACCCTACTGATTGGTGTAACCTATGCCTTGCTCGATTTTGCCGAAAAATACGCAATGCCTTTAGCGTATACCAATATTATAGAGACAGGAGGAATGAAAGGGAGAAGGGAAGAATTGATCAGGGAGGAAGTGCATGAGCGACTGGCCAAAGCTTTCCGGTTGACATCGATTCATGCTGAATATGGCATGACCGAGTTATTGTCGCAAGCCTATTCGCTGGGCGGGGGATTATTTACGTCGCCACCCTGGATGAAAGTGCTGGTGCGGGATATCAACGACCCCTTTGCTGTGACAAGTGTTGGAAAGGGATTATTGAATATTATCGATTTGGCAAATATTCATTCCTGTTGTTTTATCGCCACAGATGATATCGGTGAAGTGTTCGCTGATGGCAGTTTTATAGTAAACGGACGGCTTGATGGCAGCGACTTAAGGGGTTGTAGCCTGATGGTGGCGCATTAAAATAAGGTGTTGGCGCTACCTTTCCAGTTATGGCCCATGTTTAGATGCTGATATGTTTTTTCAGTCGCTTCGCGTCCGCGTGGTGTGCGAATGATGTATCCTTCTTGTATCAAAAAAGGTTCGTAAACTTCTTCAATGGTGCCACTTTCTTCGCCTACGGCAGTAGCAATATTGCCTAAACCTACAGGGCCTCCTTTAAATTTTTCAACCAAAGTCAATAATATTTTATTATCCATTTCGTCAAGCCCGTTGGCATCCACTTTCAAGGCTTTTAATCCATAGGTGGCAATGCCGAGATCGATAATACCATTGCCCAATATCTGCGCAAAATCGCGCATTCGGCGTAAAAGGCCGTTGGCAATACGTGGTGTTCCGCGGCTGCGTCTGGCTATTTCGCGACTGGCATCTGAAGTGATTTTTACGCCGAGCAACGAAGCGCTTCGCCACACAATTTTATCTAAAACATCCAGCGGGTAATATTCGAGTCGCGACTTAATACCAAAACGGGAAAGAAGTGGCGAGGTGAGCAGGCCCGATCGGGTAGTGGCACCGACTAGGGTAAAGG
>CAZFKA010000278.1:0-3633 GCA_964519155.1 uncultured Bifidobacterium sp.
AAAAGAATAATAGCAAAGAGTGGTTCGATCAAAACAAGAAAGCGTATGAACAGGCCAAGGCAGATTTCGTCGATCTTGTGAACAAGTTGCTGGCCTTTCTCACTACCGTTGATCCCGCTTTTGGCAATCTGCAGGCAAAAGACTGCATGTTTAGGATCAATCGTGATATCCGTTTTTCCAAAGACAAATCTCCCTACAAAACAAATTTCGGGGCAGCATTTCACAGCGGAGGAAAGAAAGGCGGCGGTGCGGCTTTTTACTTTCATCTTGAACCCGGTCAAAGTTTTGTCGGTGGCGGTTTATGGATGCCTGAGGCAGATAAACTGAAGAAGGTCAGACAAGAGATCGACTATCATTTTGCCGATTTTAAAAAGATACTCTCCAAAAAAGATTTTGTTGCTATTTATGGTAATCTCAGTACTGAAGATAAACTCAAAAATCTCCCGAAAGGATACGAAGCAGATAACCCGGCAGCCGAATACCTCAAGCTGAAAAGTTTTACGGCCGGGCATGCTGTCAGCGATAAAATTTTGGTCAGCGATGATTTACTTAAAAGCCTTCAGCTGGCTTTCAAAACGATACATCCGCTCATCGATTTTATCAATCGGGCCATTGCTTAAAGGGCAGCAACAGGGGATGAATCAAGCAAAAAATATACATATTAAACATTTTTAATGAAAAAAGCGAATAAGGTTGTAATTTCCAAATGAATGTTTTATACTTGTACTTTCTTTGTGATTTAAAAATAAAAAATTACATTTGTCTTTATTTAAAAAATGATAATATCTAACATGAAAAGATTAATAGGATTTAATGGATTGTTACTCCTCAGTGCGATAGCTTTATTTACGTCATGTGGCAGTAAAAAATCGAGCAATTTGGTTTCATCCAAAACGGGATGGGGGTATAATGACCCCGGTTACGGCGGGTTTGATGTTCCTTTATATGAAGGGCAGTATATCGGACCAGGTTTATCATTTGTTGAAGGCGGTCGGTTCACAATGGGGCAAACCGAGGAAGATCTGACTTACGAAAATAACAATGTACCACGAGTGGTTTCTGTATCATCTTTTTATATGGACGAAACCGAAGTGGCCAATATTCACTACCGCGAGTATTTGCATTGGGTGAACAGAACCTATAGCAATGACTATCCTGAAATTTATCAAAAAGCTTTACCCGATACGCAATCTTGGAGACGTGCATTACAATATAACGAGCCGCAGGTTGAATATTATTTCCGCCATGCAGCGTACAATAATTATCCTGTGGTTGGTGTTAGTTGGGAACAAGCGAATCTTTATTGTGCCTGGAGAACTGATCGTGTAAACGAATTAATCCTGATCAAAAAGGGCTATTTAAAGAAAAATCCATTCCAGGTTTCTGAAGATAATTTTACGATCAAATCTTATGTTGCCGGTCAATACGAAGGTCGTGCAGGGGTGAAGAAAAAAGATATTGACCCTACCGGAGCAGGAAAAAGAAATATCCGTTATGAAGACGGTATCCTAACCTCTGATTACCGTTTGCCAACCGAAGCGGAATGGGAATATGCTGCGCTTGGATATAAAGGACAAAATCCTGAACCCGATAGCCGTCGCCGTCGTGGTGAGGAAGTTGTGGTTAATCGTCAAGTATATCCTTGGGGGGATAACCTTTCTACCCGTGAAGGAATGCGTAATGCTTATCAAGGACAACAATTGGCAAACTTTAAACGGGGTATGGGTGATGTAATGGGTACGCCAGGTGGATTAAATGATAATGCCGATATCCCCGCACCTATTTATTCATTTAAGCCCAATGCATTCGGTCTGTATAATATGGCAGGTAATGTGAGTGAGTGGGTACTTGATGTTTATCGTCCGAATACACCCATGGACGCAGAAGATTTTCGTCCTTTCCGTGGTAATGTGTTCGATACTTATACAACACTTGATGACTTTACCTTAGAAGAAAAAGACAGTACCGGTAAATTGGTGAAAAGACAAGTGACTGATGCTGAACTTGAAAATAAAAATATCAATTACCGAAGTTCAAACGTGATTAATTACCTTGATGGAGATAGTGCAAGTACTGCTTATTATGATTATGGTAAAACGACCCTAATCAATGATCTGGCGCACGTATATAAAGGTGGCAGTTGGAATGACAAAGCGTATTGGATGAGTCCAGGTACCCGTCGTTTCTTACAGGCTTATCATTGCAGTTCAACTATTGGTTTCCGTTGCTGTATGGATCGTTTGGGTAGTCCATCACTCAAAGGACCCGCCGGAAATTCATTCCTCGGAAGCAAGAAAAAAGCAAGATAATTTTGCCTAATAAATTTTTAAGAAGGTTGTCCATGTGGCGACCTTTTTTTTATGCTGCCTGGCTACAACATCATATCACTCCTCGCATCGAAGATAGAGGGCGAGACCAATTATTGATTACACTTTCAATAATTAGACGGATTGCCAATAACTTGCAAATACAGGATGAAGCGGTTCTGTGTTGTTTGACAAAAATTTAAAAAAAATCGGATAATAGTTTTTAAATAAAATAAATTATCTTTCGCCAATCTTATGAATCAACGTGTTGTTATTACCGGTATGGGAATCTATTCGTGTATCGGCAAAAATCTCGACGAAGTAAAACAGTCCTTATACCAGGGCAAAAGCGGAATCATTCTGGCTCCCGAACGTAAAGTTTTCGGCTATCGCAGTGGGTTGACCGGTTTTGTAGAACGACCCAATCTTAAAAATATGCTCGACCGTAGAGCTCGGATCATGATGCCCGAACATGCTGAATATGCTTACATGGCTACCAAGGAAGCGATGCAGCTTGCGGGTGTGGATGAAGAATATTTTGAAAAAAGTGAGGTTGGCATTATCTATGGCAACGATACTTGTGCACAGGCAGTTATTGAGGGAATTGATAAAATCAGGGAGAAGAAAGACACAACCTTAGTCGGTTCAGCTTCAGTCTTTCAGGTCTTGAATTCAACGATCAATATGAACCTTTCGACGATCTTTAAGTTGCGTGGCATCAATCTTACGTTGAGTGCAGCTTGCGCAAGTGGTTCCCATTGCATTGGGCTTGGATACATGTTCATTAAGAACGGAATGCAGAACATGATCATCTGCGGGGGTGGTCAGGAAACGAATATTTATTCCATGCCTAATTTTGACGCGCTCGGTGCTTTTTCGATCCGCGAGCATGATCCAACGAAAGCTTCGCGACCCTTCGATCGCGACCGTGATGGTCTTGTACCCAGTGGAGGTGCTGCCAGTGTGATTATCGAAAGTCTTGAAAGCGCCAAACGTCGTGGTGCCAATATCCTGGCTGAAGTAATCGGTTACGGATTTTCAAGCAATGGAGCCCATATTTCAAATCCAACGGTTGACGGACCGGCACGTAGTCTTAAAATGGCTTTACACGATTCAGGTTTACACGCTGCAGATATTGAGTATCTTAATGCTCATGCCACCTCTACACCGGCCGGAGATGCAACCGAAGCAGCGGCTATCTACGAAGTGTTCGGAAAAGACATGCCTTATGTGAGCTCAACAAAAGGGATGACCGGGCATGAATGCTGGATGGCAGGTGCCAGCGAAATCGTGTATTCAACGCTTATGATGAAGAATCATTTTATAG
>CAZFKA010000279.1:0-3615 GCA_964519155.1 uncultured Bifidobacterium sp.
CTATTAAACGCGCTTTAAAAAATGAATTCCCATTTAAAATTACTGCTCGTGCTGATCATCCCTTTGTGGACGTCCTGCATCCGTTCGAATGTTTTCGAAAAAAATGTAGCGATCAAACATCATGCATGGCACGAAAATTTCCAACCCCTATTTCATTTCGACATTACTGATACCCTGTCGACTTATTCGATGTATTTCAATATCCGTCATACTGATGCTTATCCCTATTCCAATATTTGGTTGTCGATCGGACTTACCTTTCCCGGCAGCGATACAGCAGTACATTCAAAAATGGAGATTCCGCTGGCCGACCTTAACGGAAAATGGTATGGAAGGGGAATGAATGAAGTGTGGGAACAGCAAATGCCGATGTTTGAACGTCTTCACTTCAGCAAAGCAGGTACTTATGCCGTTAGTTTGCAGCAGATCATGCGCATAAATCCCCTTCCGGAGGTTATGAGCGTTGGTGTGAGACTGGAGAAAGATAAAAAATAGCGGATTTTTTTTACATAATATTATCACTGCATTCATAATCGAAACCCTACTTTTACAGCGTGATCTCTCGAATCAATACCACTGCCCTCGTCAAAAGATATCAAAACCGCACAGTTGTAAAACAAGTATCGGTAGAAGTCAACCAGGGCGAAATCGTAGGCTTACTGGGACCCAACGGAGCCGGCAAAACCACCACATTTTACATGGTGGTCGGTTTGATCAAACCCGATGAAGGGCATGTTTTTCTCGATGAGCGGGATATCACCAAAATGCCGATGTATGAAAGAGCCAAACTGGGCATCGGTTATCTTCCACAGGAAGCATCCATCTTTCGCAAAATGAGTGTGGAGGACAATATCGCTGCGGTGCTGGAAATTACTGATTTGAGCAAAGAAGCACAGAAGGAAAAACTGGAGGCATTGCTCAGCGAATTTCGGCTGACCCATGTACGGAAAAACCGGGGCGACGTATTGAGTGGCGGCGAACGACGAAGAACGGAAATTGCCCGGGCACTGGCCGTCAGTCCAAAATTTATTTTACTGGATGAACCTTTTGCCGGAATTGATCCCATAGCAGTTGAAGACATACAGGTAATAGTGGAAACCCTGAAATATAAAAATATTGGCATTCTCATTACCGACCACAATGTGCAGGAAACCCTTTCTATTACCGACCGTGCCTATCTGTTGTACGATGGCAATATTCTGAAATCCGGAACAGCAGAAGAACTTGCGTCAGACGAACAAGTCAAGAAATTGTACCTCGGTCAGCATTTCGAACTGAGAAAAAAGAATACGCAAAATTCCTGATAGCTTGCATTGCATTTGATTTTATCTTATTTTCATCGTTTCATCATCCCAAACCTTGACCATGAACGATTTATTCAGAAAAAAATCAATTGATAAAATACTGAAAGATGCTGAGGCGGGATACGGCGACGGCGAACATACCGGATTGCATCGCGTATTGGGTGTTCGCGATCTGACTTTTTTTGGTATTGCAGCGGTGATTGGTGCCGGTATCTTCAGCAGTATCGGTAAAGCATGTTTCGACGGCGGACCCGGTGTGATCTTTCTGTATATCTTTACGGCGATTGCCTGTGGATTTGCAGCACTATGTTACGCCGAATTTGCCAGTACAGTGCCGGTATCGGGTAGTGCGTATACCTATTCGTATGTTGCTTTTGGAGAAATTTTTGCCTGGATCATTGGTTGGGATCTACTGATGGAATATGCTATCGGGAATATTGCCGTAGCGATTTCATGGAGCGACTATTTTACGCATTTGATGAACAGTGCCGGCATTCCCATTGCTGACTGGCTGAGTATGGATTATACCACAGCCCATCGGGGATTTAACGAAGCAAGCACCTGGCTCGCGATACCGGGAAATGATCTGCAACAACTGGATAGTGGTCTGGCTGAAAAATACAATGCGTGGCAAATGGCCCCCAAACTCGGAAACTTGAGATTGATTTTTGACCTGCCTGCTTTTGGCATTGTTGCGCTTATCACCTATGTGGTATTTATCGGCATGAAAGAAAGCCGTGCCATGAGTAATCTGTTGGTGATCATTAAACTTGCAGTCATATTTATGATTATCGTGCTTGGCGCGTATTATGTGAATCCTGATCACTGGAGTCCTTTTACGCCTAATGGCTTTTCCGGAATTCTCAAAGGTGTGTCGGCCGTCTTTTTTGCGTATATCGGATTTGATGCAATCTCAACAACCGCAGAGGAGTGTAAAAACCCGCAACGTGATCTCCCCCGTGCCATGATCTATGCTTTATTGATCTGTACGGCTTTGTATGTTTTATTGGCATTGGTGCTCACCGGAATGGTTTCGTATACCAAACTGAATGTTGGCGATCCGCTGGCCCTGATCTTTGAAGAAAGAGGTTTGAAATTTGTGGCGGGAATTGTGGCCGTCAGTGCTATCGTTGCTACTGCCAGTGTATTGCTGGTTTTTCAAATGGGACAACCCCGCATTTGGATGAGTATGAGCCGTGACGGACTATTGCCCCAGATTTTTTCACGGATACATAAGAAATACAAAACGCCTTCGTTTTCAACCCTGTTAACCGGTTTGCTAGTGGCTATTCCGGCTTTGTTTCTGAATCTGGATGTCGTGATCTCATTGACCAGTATTGGGACATTATTTGCCTTTGTGCTGGTTTGCGCAGGAATCCTTGTTTTGCAAAATATGCCCAATCGGCCGGAAAGTAAATTCAGGGTACCCTATATCAATGCACAGTTTATTGCACCAGCTTTGCTGATCGCTGCACTGACTTTGACGTATATATATGCACCGGAACATTTTAGCGCATTACTAAGTAAAGAAGGAATTCCCATGATTATTTTCTGGCTCGTGGCTGTCGCTGTAACGGCACTGACGGTGATGCGAAAATTTTCTTTAATACCGGTACTCGGGCTGATCAGTTGTTTTTACTTGATGGCTCAGGAAAGTCATACCAATTGGTTGCGCTTTTTGATCTGGCTCATTGCGGGTCTTGCTGTGTATTTTTTGTATGGTAATCAGCATAGCAAACTGAACCCATCAAGACCGAAGTAAATGATCGGAACTGCTGATTGATCAATCGATAACGCTGTTTATACACGCTCAGCCTGACGATATTGACACGTGTAAAAAAAAGCGGATCGGCAACTGCTTTCGATATAGAAGCGCGATCAATAAAGACCAGAGAAACGCTGATGTGTGATCAGCAAAGAAATTCAGCCTAAAACCAACTACTTTTTCTCCTTGTTGTTTTACCACCCAGACCCAAAATGCCTAATAATCCTCGGGTAATGATACTCGCAGCCGTTCGTCCCACTTGTTTGGTAACCGAACTGCTGAGAATGGTATCGAGGGTACTTTTTTCAGTTTTTTTGGAAGCGGGCTTGTCCAGTGGTTCTTCTGCTGTGGTATGGGCCGCAGCATTGAGTTTTTCCTGCAACATTTCAAAGGCACTGTATTCGTCCACCTCTTCATTGTATTTTCGTTGAATATGAGAAGCCGATGCAATTTTTGCAATTTCGTCCACACTAAGAACATCCATACGCGAGGCTGGTGGGCAAAGCAATACGTGTACCAAGGGGGTCGGGATCCCTTTTTCGTTGA
>CAZFKA010000280.1:0-3556 GCA_964519155.1 uncultured Bifidobacterium sp.
CATTTACACTCACCGTAACCCCTTGTGGTATGGCTATGGGTTGTTTTCCTATTCTTGACATTTTACTTAATTTTTAATTTAATATATTGATTTACAATACTATAAAAGATTTTTATAAACTATTAATACACATGGCAAAGTACCTCTCCACCGACATTATTGGCTTTTGCTTCTTTATCGGTCATGACACCTTTAGAGGTTGACATGATAGCAATACCGAGACCATTATGTACTCTTTTGATCTCTGCCGGTTTCGCATATTGACGCAGACCTGGACGACTTACTCTTTCGAGACCGCGGATGGCTGGTATTTTGGTTTGGGCATCGTATTTCAAGGCTATTTTGATAATTCCCTGTTTGTTGTCTTCTTCAAATTTGTATTTCAGAATATACCCTTTATCATACAGGATCTCTGTCATACGTTGTTTCAGTTTTGATGCAGGAATTTCCACGATACGATGTCCGGCCATTTGCGCGTTTCTGATGCGGGTTAAGAAGTCTGCTATAGGATCTGTTACCATTGGTATTAATTTAGAATGTTGAATATTTATTTTTAATATACTTTTTTACCAGCTTGCTTTACGTACGCCGGGGATCATACCGTTCAGCGCCATTTCACGAAACATGATACGCGAAATGCCAAAGTGACGCATGTAGCCTTTTCCTCTTCCGGTTAGTTGGCAACGATTGTGCAATCGAACAGGAGATGCGTTTTTAGGTAACTTATCCAGTGCAGTGTAATCTCCTGCTTCTTTCAGCGATTTACGCTTTTCAGCATATTGCGCTACCATTCTTTCGCGTTTTCTTTGACGAGCTTTTACTGATTGTTTAGCCATATTCTAGTTTAGTTATTTTTTACGTTTAAATTTTTAAAAGGCATACCCAGTTCTTTCAACAATTCGTAAGCCTCTTCGTTGGTTTTCGCCGTGGTCACAAAGGTGATATCCATACCGCTGATACGGGGTAATTTATCGATATCGATCTCCGGAAAAATGATTTGTTCGGTGATGCCTACCGTATAATTACCGCGGCCGTCGAATGCTTTATCATTAATGCCTTTGAAATCGCGTACACGGGGCAGGGAAACGGATACAAAACGGTCGAGGAATTCATACATTTTTTTGCTTCTCAGGGTGACTTTCGCACCGATCGGCATATTTTTTCTCAATTTGAAATTTGAGATATCTTTTTTCGACATCGTCGCAATAGCCTTCTGGCCTGAGATATTGGTCATTTCATCCACGGCAATATCGATCAGCTTTTTATCAGCCACTGATCCTTTTACGCCTTGGTTCAGACAAATCTTTACGAGTCTTGGACATTGCATAATAGTTGAATATCCGAATTTTTTCATCAATGCAGGCACCACTTCCTGGGCGTATTTGGTCTGCATTCTTGGTATGTAAGTAGTTGTACTCATTATTTTATTCCATCCCCTGATTTTTTTGAAATTATGATTTCTTTTCCTTCTTTGCGTTCGAGTTTGATTTTAGTTGTCGCGGCCGCTTTCGCATCACACAACATCACATTCGACATGGCGATGGGTGCTTCCTGCTTTACAATGCTACCCTGTGGGTTTTGTGCATTGGGTTTCAGGTGTCGTGTTTTAATATTAACACCTTCAACCAATACGCGTGGCGTTTTTTCGTCAGGAATTACAGACAATACTGCCTTCGGTGTGCTCCTGTCTTTATCAGCTCCGGATATTACCACAACCTGGTCGCCTTTCTTGATTGAATATTTGGGTTTAAATCTGCTTTTCACGTCTGTTAATTTTAAAATGTTTTATTTAAAGCACTTCCGGTGCCAATGATATAATTTTCATGTATCCTTTATCACGCAGTTCACGGGCCACCGGTCCGAAAATACGGGTACCTCTTGGTTCGTCAGCCTGGTTAAGGATCACCACAGCATTGTCGTCGAATCGGATATACGAACCATCTTTACGACGCAACTTATTTTTGGTTCTCACAATCACCGCTTTGGCAACGGTTCCTTTTTTTACACCACCACCGGGCATGGCATCCTTAACGGTCACCACTATTTTGTCGCCGATGTGGGCATAATCCTGACCTGAATTTCCGAGTACCCTGATGCACAGTACTTCTTTGGCACCGCTGTTATCTGCTACTGAGAGTCTACTTTCTTGTTGTATCATTTTTATTTAATTTGAAAATTTGAAGATTAGGCAACTTTACAATCACTAAAAACTCAAATTCATATTTTTTTTCTTTTTGTTTACATCCGTCATTTTTACCTTTCCGAGTGTTGGGTGGAAAATAGCCGAATGGTTTATCTATTTCACTTTTTCCACTACTTCTACCAGTCTCCAGCATTTATTTTTGCTAAGCGGGCGCGTTTCCATGATCTTCACTACATCACCGATCGAGCACTCATTTTTTTCGTCATGAGCCATGAATTTGGTCGTCTTCTTCAAGAATTTTCCGTAGATCGGGTGTTTTACCTTTCTTTCCACAGCAATAGTGATGGTTTTATCCATTTTGTTGCTGGTAACCAGCCCGATACGGGTTTTTCGGCGACCTCTGATATTTGTTACTTCTGACATGATTAATTATTTTTTGATTGATTAAAATCCTGATTGCTTTCTTTTAAGTTCGGTTTGCAGACGAGCAATCTCTCTGCGGGTGGTACGGATCGCCATTGGATTTTCAATGGGGGTGATCGCGTGGCTGAACGCCATTTTTTTCAGGCGCAATCCGGATTCCTCTATCTTATTTTGAATCTCCTGTTCACTCATTGAGCGAATTTCCTGGAGTATATCTGTCTTTTTATTTTTCTTTGCCATTTTTCAATGTTTTTAAAAATTCTTATTTTATGCTTCGGCGAAATCTCTGCGGATCACAATTTTTGTTGCCACCGGTAGTTTCTGTGCAGCTAACGACAGCGCACCTTTAGCGACTTCGAGCGATACACCGGATATTTCGAACATGATACGTCCGGGATGCACTACAGCAGCATAGTATTCCAGGTTACCCTTTCCTTTACCCATACGCACCTCAGCCGGTTTGTTGGTAATGGGCTTGTCAGGAAAAATGCGGATCCAAACATTCCCTTCCCTTTTCATATGACGGGTCATGGCCTGACGGGCAGCTTCGATCTGACGATTCGTGATCCATTTGGGTTCAAGTGATTTCAGACCAAATGTACCAAAGGCCAACGTTGCACCGCGTTTTGCATCACCTTTTATTCTTCCTTTTTGTGCTTTTCTGTGTTTCGTTCTTTTTGGTTGTAACATGTTCTATTTTCTTAAAAGAATTGTTCAAAAAATTTTAATTATCCCTGTTTCCCTCCACGTCTGTTGCTTCCGCCACTTCCTCGTCGGTCTCCCCCTCTTCTGTCGTTTCCACCGCGATCGTCACGTCCTGTAGGTCTGTCGAAACCGGTTCGTTTGTCGTTACCGGCAACGATATTCGGATTCAGATCTCTCTTCGCCAATACTTCGCCTTTACAGATCCATACTTTGATACCGATTTTACCATAAACGGTCAGCGCAAAAACATTCGCGTAGTCGATATCCATACGGAAAGTATGCAAT
>CAZFKA010000281.1:0-3550 GCA_964519155.1 uncultured Bifidobacterium sp.
AAATCGTTTTGGGATATAGCCCTTATACGCGTATGAAAGGTTGGTTGAATAAATGTATCCGCTTCGAAACCTTGCATGCTGCTATTCAATATTTTTCCTATGCCTTAGCCAAGATGCCCTATATGGGGGTGGGAAGGAATCTGGCATATACGCGTTCGTTGTTTTTTGCTAATAAAGGTTTTTCAGCGCATCATCATATTACGTCTGGCGACGATGATTTGTTTATCAATCAGGTGGCTACGAATAAAAATACCGGTATGGCCATCAACGAAAATGCATTCACCACATCTGCCCCTAAAAAGACCTGGGAAGAATGGCAGTTTCAAAAAAAGCGACATTTGAGTACAGGAAAATATTACCGAACCAAACACCAAATATTATTAGGTGTATATGCATTCAGCCATTTTGCATTTTGGATGAGTTTTATACCGATTTTTTTCTTTCCAACATTTCTCTTGATCGCCCTGGCCATTTTCTTGTTCAGAAACCTATTGCATTTTATTATTTTTCAATCGTGTTTCAGGGTCTTAAAGGAAAACGATCTTATCCCTTTTATTCTTGTTTTCGACCTGTGGTTATTGTATTACCATATCAAAAACATCAAATCCATTTTTATAAAAACCCATACCCATTGGAAATAATTCTTAAATATTTCGACGATTTTTCGACACAACAACTCGATCAATTTGCAGCCTTGGAAGCGCTGTATCATGAGTGGAACACAAAGATCAATGTGATCTCCCGAAAAGATATTGACGCCCTATATCTCAAACATGTGCTGCACTCGTTGGCAATTGCAGCACGAATCGGCTTTGAAGACGGACAGCGTGTGATCGATATCGGAACCGGTGGAGGCTTTCCGGGTATTCCATTAGCGATCTTTTATCCGGAAGTTGAATTTGTGCTGGCGGACAGTATTCGCAAAAAGCTGACGGTTGTTGAGGAAGTGTGTAAGACATTAGCACTCGACAATGTAAAAACTTTTTGGGGCAGGGCAGAGGAGTACAAACAACGAAACAGTTTCGATTTCGCTGTGAGCCGGGCGGTAGCTCCGCTGGGTGATTTGTGGCGATGGAGCAAACCCCTGATCCGCAGGGCGCAAAACGGCGATTTTGCCAATGGCTTGGTATGTTTAAAAGGGGGGGATTTGCATGAAGAAATTTCAGCATCTGATTGTAAGCCGATGATCTGGAATGTGCATGATCTTTTTGAAGAAGATGTTTTTCTCGAAAAATATATCCTGTATGTAAAACGGGAATAGCAAACCAAAGAAGGAATTTTCCGCTGATCATAAATCTGTTCTCACCGACCCAAACATAAAAAATATAACAATGGCCTTAAAAGCTGTACTGAAGACAAAAATTTCCGACCGCGTTGCCAAAGGGCATCCCTGGATCTACAACAATGAAGTCAATACCATTGACCCTGCTGCATTGCCTGGTAATATTATCGATGTATATAATGCAAAAGCAAATTTTATCGGTCGGGGTTTTTATAATCCGGCGTCGCAGATCGTCATTCGTTTGCTGACCCGCGATATAGAAGAGCAGATCGATGATGATTTTTTTTACCGAAAGATCCGCGATTGTTGGACCTACAAGTCGCGTTTAGGGTATGTGGAAAATTGTCGTTTGGTATTCGGGGAAGCCGATGGTCTGCCTTCCCTGATCATCGATAAGTTCAACGACTATTTTGTTTTGCAAACCATGGCCCTGGGTATTGAAATCTGGAAGCCTGCTATTGTCAAGGCTTTACAAAAACTATTTTCCCCTAAAGGTATTTACGAACGCAATGATGTTCCGGTGAGGGAACTGGAAGGGCTTGAACAGCAAAAAGGATTCTTATCTGCCCCATTTCCAACCGAAGTAACGATCAACGAAAATGGTTTACAGTTTATAGTCGATATTGAGAAAGGGCAAAAGACAGGTTATTTTCTCGACCAACAGGATAACCGCCGTGAAATTCAACATATTGTAAAAGATGCAGATGTGTTGGAAGCCTTTTGCTACACCGGTACTTTCAGTATTCATGCAGCGCATTATGGAGCAAAGAAAGTGTTGGGTTTGGATATTTCAGAGTTTGCGGTTGAAACAGCAAGGCGTAATGCTGCATTGAATAAGCTTGATCATATTTGTGAATTCAAGGCATTGAATGCGTTTGATGCTTTAAAACAGTGGTCGAAAGAAGAAAAGCGATGGGACGTGGTTATGATTGATCCACCGGCCTTTACAAAGTCGAGAGCGAATATCCAGAAGGCGATCACGGGCTATAAGGAAATCAATCTGCGGGCGATGAAACTGGTCAAGAAAGGGGGATTTTTGGTTACAGCGTCCTGTACGAATCTTGTACCCCCTGAGCTCTTTCTCGATATCATCCGTATGGCTGCCAAAGACGCCAAACGCCCCATCCGTCAAGTATGCTTCCGTCCGCAGGCAGCCGACCACCCGATTGTATGGCATATCGAAAACACCAATTATCTTAAATTTCTTATCATCGAACTGCGCTAAAATGCATTCGCTGAAATCAATTATCTTTGCCCGAATTCGAACTGTACAGACATGAAAGAGTTTCTTCGGCGTTTCAGGTTAACCTTTGCCCTTTACAATTATTTTCACCGGAAGGAACTGCAGTACAACGAAGCGGTATACAAAAAGCTGGGATTGAAGAAGAAATATTTCTCCTCTATTTCGAGTAAGGATTTTGCCGGTATGCCGGGTTCCGTTCATGATGAATGCCGTACCGACCGCAAAGCACTCGAACGTGACCCTTTGTTTATGGAACTGAGTGCCGAAGACCAGGAAAGCCTCATTCAGTACGACAAAAATGGTTATGCGATCTTACGCAATTTTGTTCCGGGGAGCATAGTTGACACCATCAACCAATTGATTGATGATGGGTTGGCCTCGGGCAAATTAAAAATTGAAAATAGAAATAAGATCATGTTTGCCATTCATCGTTTGCCCGAATTACGTGCGGTGGGGAGTCATACCAAATTGATGAATCTTTTATCAGTACTACTCAATGGGAAGCCGGTATTGTTTCAAAGTATTAATTTTAAAACCGGTAGCGAGCAGCATACTCATTCTGATAGCATACACATGACAACCTATCCTCTCGGTGGTTTGCTCGGCGTTTGGATCGCGCTTGAAGATATCGATGATTCCAACGGCCCCTTGCATTATTATCCGGGTAGTCATCTATTGCCTTATTATTTAAATAAAGATTATGATAATGAGGGCAACTGGTTGATGATCGGAAGTAAATCATATACCGAATACGAAAATATGATCGCGTCAAAAATCAAAGAAAATCACTTACAGAAAATGGTTTTCAAAGCTAAAAAGGGTGATGTGCTGATTTGGCACGCCAACTTGTTTCATGGCGGTAATGCGCATATCGATAAGGAACGAACCCGTAAGAGTGTTGTATTTCATTATTTCAAAGAGGGCTCGGTATGTTATCATGAAATAACGCAAAGGCCGGCGATACTCAACATTTAAAAAACTGAAAAATATCTAGAACGAAAATGCAGAAACAAATAATTGAATGT
>CAZFKA010000282.1:0-3545 GCA_964519155.1 uncultured Bifidobacterium sp.
GCGTCAACAAACTTGCTGCTGTTCATTTGTGCAACGCCCTGGTTGTAAGCCAAAATAACGAGACCGGAAAGCAGCGGTGCAATTTCCTCTTTCGAATATTTCGGGTCGAAACTTAAGGCTTTTTGAAAACTGGTTAATGATTCGTTGAAGGCATTGGGGTTCGCAGCACTCAAGCTATTTGCAGTGGCCAGATCAATGATCATCGGGTTATCATTTAAGATAAACGTCATTTTCGGCATAAATTCAGCCGGTGTAACGATGGCCTGATAGATCACCGCACGAAGCATCCAGGCTTTGGCATTGGTCTTGGTTGATTCATTTTGTACCGTCTCATCGATAAGTTTTCTTGCCTTTTCGAGATCATTATCTTTCAGGTAATTGAGTGTACTTTGAATATTAGATTTTTGTGCAAAACCTGCAATTGTCAGACAAAGACAGGCTATTAAAATACTGATTTGTTTAGTCATTGTATATTGTTTAAAAAATGTATGATGGAATTATTTTACATCGGTATTGTCTTCAGTGGCATCTTCGGCTGCGGAATCTGTCGAATTGTCTCCGGGTTCCACAGCGTTGTTTTCCGATATTGCATCCGAAACAAGCGTAGCAGCTTCCGCAGTGTCCTCATCTTCTTGTTCAGCAATCTTCGCTATGGCAGCAATTTCGTCGCCTTCATCGAGGTTGATCAGTTTAACACCTTGGGTTGCCCGTCCGGCGACTCGAATATTTTTCACATGGGTGCGAATGGTAACACCTGATGTACAAGTGATAAAGAGATCATCGGTTTCATCAACGGCCAGAAAACCAACCAGTTTCCCCGTCTTTTCAGTTACGTTTAATGTTTTTACACCCTTACCGCCTCTATTGGTTATGCGATAAACATCTTCGTAAAGTCCCGTTTCTTCATTCAACTCTACAATATTGCTCCGTTTACCGATGCCCCGTTCACTCACGACGAGTATGGTTTTATTTTTATCATCTTTATTGACACAAAGCATACCCACCACTTCGTCAGTCTGGTCGTCAACCTCAATGCCAAATACACCAATGGCGCCGCGTCCGGTAGGTCGCACCGTTGATTCAGGGAAGCGAATCGCCCGACCCGAACGAACAGCCATCATGATATAACTTTCCCCATCGGTAAGTGATGCATCCAACAGCGTGTCGCCATCGTTGATCGTAATCGCATTGACGCCATTTTGTCGAGGCCTTGAAAAATCCTGTAATTTTGTCTTTTTGACAATCCCCTGTTTGGTACACAATACGATAAAATGTTTCTCATTGTATTTCTCATCGTTTAACGTTGGTACGATGATGATTGTTTTCATTTTATCATCCGTCGGCAATTGCAACAAGTTTTGAATGGCTCGTCCTTTACTGTTTTTTTCTCCTTCGGGAATTTCATACACCTTTAGCCAATAACAGCGCCCTTTATCGGTAAAGATCAGTAAGGTAGCATGTGTTGAAGCAACAAACAGTTGGTCGATATAATCTTCATCACGTGTTTTGCCACCGATCGCTCCGCGGCCGCCTCTGCGTTGGGTACGGTATTCACTGGCTGAAGTCCGTTTGATATAACCGAGATGCGAAACCGTGATGACCATATCTTCTTTTTCGATCAGGTCTTCAATACTTATATCTGTTGCAAGATATTCGATATGTGTTTTTCTTTCATCGCCAAACTTTTTCTTTACGTCAAGCATTTCCGTTTTGATCAAGTCGAAGCGAAGATGTTCGTTAGCAAGCAGCGCTTTTAAGCCTTCAATCACTTTCATGATCGCCTCATACTCTTCGTGGATCTTTTCGCGCTCCATACCGGTCAGCCTTTGCAGACGCAATTCCAATATCGCTTTGGCCTGAATTTCACTGAGGGCAAAATTGCTCATCAACCCTTCCTTGGCATCTTCAGGCGTACGAGATTCTCTGATCAGTTTAATGACTTCGTCAAGATGATCAAGCGCAATAAGATAGCCTTGCAAGATATGGGCACGTTCCTCAGCTTTTTTCAATTCAAAATTGGCGCGACGCACAATCACCTCATGTCTGAACTTGACAAATTCTACAATGAGGTCCTTGATATTCAGTACCCGCGGACGACCATTGACCAATGCCACGTTATTGATGCCAAAAGAAGTTTGCAATTCAGAGAATTTATACAACTGGTTGATGATCACGTTCGCTATAGCATCTTTTTTCAGATCTATCACCAATCGCATACCATCACGATCACTTTCGTCGCGAACATCGCTGACGCCTTCGATAACTTTATCGTTGACCAATTGTGCAATTTTCTGGTGCAAAACGGCTTTGTTGACCTGATACGGCAACTCGTAAATGATTATACTCTCCTTACCGTTTTTGCCGGTTTCCACATTCACCCGTCCACGAACAACCACCCGTCCACGACCGGTTTCAAACCCCTGTCGCACACCTTCCATGCCATACACAATTCCCCCGGTGGGAAAATCAGGAGCTTTAATATATTTCATGATCTCATCGATCGTAATATCGCGATTATCGATATATGCACAGATAGCATCTACAGTTTCGCTGAGATTGTGTGGCACCATGTTGGTGGCCATCCCCACGGCAATACCCGAAGCGCCATTCACAATAAGTTGCGGGATACGGGTTGGCAGCACAGTTGGCTCTTGCAGCGTATCATCAAAGTTGTTTTGAAAATCAACGGTATCTTTTTCAATATCTTCGAGCATAGCTTCTGCAATTTTTTGCAGACGAACTTCGGTATAACGCATGGCAGCCGGGCTATCGCCATCTACCGATCCAAAATTTCCCTGACCATCTACGAGCATATAACGCAAACTCCAGGGTTGGGCCATCCTCACCATAGTATCATATACACTGATGTCGCCATGTGGGTGATATTTTCCCAAGACCTCCCCAACAATACGCGCCGATTTTTTGTACGGCTTATTGAAGGTATTGCCCAGTTCATGCATACCAAACAATACCCGACGGTGTACGGGTTTCAATCCGTCGCGAACATCCGGTAAAGCCCTGCCAACAATTACCGACATTGAGTAGTCGATATAGCAGGATTTCATTTGTTCTTCAATATTGATTTTGATAATTTTGTCGCCGGTATTTTCCATTTCCGGGCTAGCTGATTGTTCGTTTTCCATGAAAAAAAATGTGTGGCGAAAATACGATTTTTATTTCAGCCGGCGAAGGACAAAAAGTCTTAAATGTCAATATTTTATCAAGATTTTGGGGATAGCTTTTCTCAGCGTCAAAAATGACAATTTTAACCCTGCTTACGGGGGATTCGTTGCTAATGAAAAGGCCAAAAAATGCTTATTTGCCGAAAAAATCGCTTCATAGGCCACATTTGGTCATTTGTAATGGGC
Organism: uncultured Bifidobacterium sp.; assembly: GCA_964519155.1. Classification (GTDB taxonomy): domain Bacteria; phylum Bacteroidota; class Bacteroidia; order Chitinophagales; family Chitinophagaceae; genus OLB11. Next base: position 3,369 of record CAZFKA010000282.1, read on the forward strand.
GAACACTGAAAAAAAGCAATTTTGACTACCCTCTTATTTCAAATATGTATCGAAATAGTCTGAAATTTTTTGCATCAAATGTACCCGGTCTTTTCCCCGAACATTATGTGGGTGACCGGGATAAACAAAATAATCAAGTTGTATACCCTCTTCCACTGCTTTTTTGATCATCTTCAT
>CAZFKA010000283.1:0-3529 GCA_964519155.1 uncultured Bifidobacterium sp.
ATACGGAACCGTTAGATGACAATCGATATGGTAAAATCCGGCGTAATTGATGACCCGCATATTGTGGAGATCAATCCAGTTTGGATTCCGATTCTCGTTCAGCAATTTTACGATCTCGCCGATAATCAGTTCATCGCTTTCATCCATAATTCCCCGCACAGCCCTGCGAATAATGGTATAACCGGTAAAAATGATGACTGCAGCAAAAATCAGTGCGGCCGCGCTGTCGATCCATTGCAAACCGGTGATCATCAACAACCCGATACCTCCAACCAAACCGAGTGTCGACCAGGTATCGGATTTAAGGTGCGACCCGCCGGCTATTAAAATCGGTGAACCCAGTTGCTTGCCTTTAACCACACAATAATAGCCCACAACAAAATTGATCAACGCACTCAGCAAAATCAGCACGATACCAAAATCAAGCCTTCTAAGTTCGTGTTGATGCAAAAGATTATCGATGGCTTCATATACAATAATGATCCCGGCTATACTGATCAAAATACCTTCAATGGCAGACGCAAGAAATTCAACCTTTCCATGACCATAAGGATGTTCACGATCTTTGGGTTTTGCCGATAACTTAAGGCTGTAGAGTCCGATCAAACCGGCGGTAACATTGACCGTGCTTTCCAATGCATCGGTCAATATGGCTACAGAACCGGTAATATACCAGGCCCATAGTTTAATAATAAACAGCGCCAGTGACACACCGAGCAGGAGTTTTTGGACCTTTATGGAATTGCTTTTCATTTATTTCACATCTCCCATCAATTTTCTCACCAGGGGAGAAATGGCGATGAGTAAAACACCCGCGATCAAGGCATAAATTGCCAGTTGCCAATAGCCTGATGTATAGGATTCGAGTTTCGTTACCGCAGAAGCATTTTCATCGGCGCTCGCCATTCCGGCACCCAAAATACCGGCAACATACTGTCCGTAAGCACTCGCTAAAAACCACATACCCATCATTACCCCACTCAGCCGTGCGGGCGAAAGTTTGGTCATAATAGACAACCCGATCGGCGACAGGCACAACTCTCCGAACGTGATAATGAACCAACCAAAAGTAAACAGGTTGAGTGACGTAATACCGTTGGCATCAGCAAAAAAACGGGTATAATAAAAAATATAAAAACCGGCGGCTAGAAATAAAAAGCCCAAGCCAAATTTGACCACCGTATTGGGTTCAATTTTCCGTTTGCTCATCCAGATCCAAACCAAGCCAACTAAAGCAGCAAATGCAATCACAAAAAACGAATTGGCAGAATTGTTAACACCATTCGGGTCTAGTTCAAGCCCGGCAACATGGTTGTTTAAATTACTGGCCGCAAACAAACTTAATGAGCCTCCGCTTTGTTCAAAAAAAGCCCAAAATAAAATGGAGAAGATAATGAATACCAGGGCAGCCCAAAGTTTCTTCCGCTCATCGGCAGTACATCTGCTCATTTCATAAAATATATAAATAAGCGTGCAGGGCCCAATGGTATACATAAACCAATCAGTATAGGCTGTTTTGGCAACCATGATCATGATAACAGGAATAATGGCAAGCGAACCCATATACACTGCCCATTCGAAAAGCGTCTTGTTTGCCTTGCCTTCGATCGGCGATAAACCAATAGGTCCTAAATTTTTTCGGGTAAATAAAAAAGTCAGCAAACTGATACTCATCACCACAGCGGCCAAACCGAACGCAATATTCCAGCGTAGATGTTCCGGGATATTCTTTTCCAGCATTTCCCCTTTGCCGATGGCAATACAGATATACCCGCCAATGAGTGCCCCGAGGTTGATTCCGGCATAAAACAGAGAGAATCCTGCATCGGTGCGACTATCACCGGTTTTATATAAATGACCCACCATTGTACTGATATTGGGTTTAAAAAAACCGGTACCGATTATCGTAAAACTGATGCCCAAAAAGAAAAATTTGATCGGGTCGTAAGCCAGTATGCAACTACCCACAATCATAAGCAAACCACCCCAAAAGAGGGATCGGCGAAACCCTAAAATTTTGTCGGCAAACAAGCCGCCGATAAATGTGAACGCATACACAAATGCCTGCGTGGCACCATATTGCAAATTGGCAACTTTTTCGTTCATCGCCAAATGATGTACCATAAAGAAAGTAAGCATGCCCCGCATTCCGTAAAAACAAAAGCGCTCCCACATTTCGCTAAAAAAAAGGCTCCAAAGCTGCTTGGGGTATTTGCCTTTAAAATTTTGTATCTCGTCGAGTGTAAGTTGTTGTTCCATATTGCATAATATTGTTTGCGTGAGTAAGGTAAATAAATATTTGCACATAAAAATATTTTTTTCATGGGGTTGAAATATGTTGCCGGAGCAGACTACTTTTACAGCAAAAAAATTGTCTGCCCTGTATAAAATAATATTGTTACTCCAAAAAGATTTTCTTTTGGAATGGCGACAAAAGTATTCGCTGTACGGACTCATTTTGTATATCAGCAGCGCCGTATTTGCCATCAAAATGTTGCAGGACCGACCTGAGGGTGAAACTTGGAATTCACTGTTCTGGATCATTCTGTTGTTTATCAGTATCAATGCAGTAGCCAAAAGTTTTTTACAGGAAAATAAAGGCCGGAACCTATACTACTATTCGTTACACGATCCGAAGCATATCATCATCTCGAAACTCATTTATAATATCCTTATGATGATACTGATGTGCATCATCGCATTATTTCTTTTTCTCCTACTGCTGGGCGATCCGGTCATCCATCTTCCGAAATTTATTTTAATGGTATTTACAGGCGGCATCAGTCTTTCCCTGCTTTTTACCACCCTGGCAGCCATTGCGGGTAAAGCCGGTGGCAATTCCGCCCTGATAGCCATCTTGGGGTTTCCGATCGTGATCCCGCAACTGATTCTTTTATCCGACTTGTCGAAGCCCCTTTTTGTCACCCTGATGGTGAATGGCTGGTGGAAATTTTTTGGCGCCTTACTTTTACTTGATGTGTTGATCATCATCCTGTCGGTCATTTTGTTTCCATTTATCTGGAAAGAATAGTAAGACAATCTTTCCTCCCAATTTAAGCAGAGCCCGTTAATTTTTCGGGTCATTTGGGTGAAAAATTCGCTGAAAACCGACATTGTATTCTTTGCCTGTTTATCAAAAAAATATCAGGATACTTATTCGTTGTTTTTTGCACCAATGAATGTGGATTATCGCGGCGCGGCTGTATATTTTAACAGTTTTGTGGAAAACTACAAGTCTCTAGGCCGTAGACTTTTGAATAACTTTGTGAATAAGTTCTGAATGTGTCTGAATAAAATATTGTGCTTTCGGTTTTGGGTTAGTCGAACAAAAGAAATTACATTCGTCACCCGGCCGTAAAAAACCCGAAATCGTTTTACAAAACACAGCAGGACCCACAAGAAATGAATGTTACGAATAAACTCGCCAGCAGGGCAAAAAAACCTGAAATACCATCGCTGATCTATGGCAAAATGGCACCACAAGCGCCCGATCTCGAAGGAGCCGTATTAGGTGCGATTATGCTTGAAC
>CAZFKA010000284.1:0-3516 GCA_964519155.1 uncultured Bifidobacterium sp.
GCTTTATTATAATTACCGGGTTTATATTAGTTTTTAAATGGGATAACCTATCCCTTAATTAACTTTAAAAAATTTTTTTTTTCAAAAGAAGAGTGTACGCAACCTGCCATTTCAATTTGCCCGATCAATACAATAGAATTCAGTGCTGTCTGTTGAGCAATACAAATTGCGTTTCTTTCCGGCACTGGTGAATACAAGGGTACTGTCTCCCAGATCGCCATATTTATACCATTCGTCATTAGCGTCTAACAACGTGTATTCAATCGCTGGAGTGGCTGTTTTGATTCCTGAATATTTTCCACGTTTTAGCAAGCGAGTAAGTTCTGCCGGACAAATCACCATATGCAGATAAATGGTGTTGTCAGACGGCTTTGCGATTTCACTGTGCGCATAAAGGCAAACAGCACAGTCTGCCAATGGGGTGCCAAACAAGGCTGAATAGATTTGATCATCTCGAATTTCTGTTTTTCCTTGATCAATTTTTTCGGTGAGGTTCTTGATCAACACATAGGTACTTCCAATGCCCAAACCGATTGATAGATAAAATAGTGCTGTGGCTGTGAGTAATAAAACTTTATGTTTTTTGGCTATGCCAATGATTAGTAAAACAACAAAAAAAATAAATGCTGCTCCCGATAAAGCGCCCAAAGTGATTACATCATTTGTAACAATTTTATTGACCATAGATACGGAAATGTCGTCATGCATATTTTTTCTGATCTAATAAGCGATACTGAATTTACCATTTTCAAGTAGCAACGAATCAGGATTTGCCGGACCAATTTTATATACAACCCCTTCGAAGTGACCACTTAACTTTCTGTTTTTTTGGTCGTGTTCATCTATTTGCAAGATGCACCCATCCATGTTGGGTTGGTAATATTCATTATCTCGTTCTATCCGTAGCATATTGTAATCTGTGCCATTCGGTACATGATAAACGCCGGCAGCGATAGTATACTCCACTTCCAGCAATAAAGCTTCCTCCGCAGTTTTATCATCGGTGCAGTTGAAACTGATATAGGGCCCCAGACCACTGTTGAAAATGGAGGTTGTAAATTTATTTACCTTCCGTTCGCGCCCGTTGACGAAATAACTTGCGTAAAAGTCCATTGTGGTATCGTCTTTTTTACACGACGAACTGAAAAAAAATAGGGGGAATGCAAAAAAGGCAAACCAAAAATACAGGGAATAGGGCAGGCGAGTACAATGTGTTTTCATAATAAAAGTGCAAAATAGGCGTACTGAAAAAGGGTGTCCGCAAATAATTCTTCTCTCAAATATACGGTAACGCCGCGTTTTTTTGCAATTTTCTTTACCGCATTTTTCTACATGGCGAAACTGCCTGTACTCCAATGACCATACTTTTTTGTTGGATGCCTATCCTATCGCCGCGGCCAGATCGGCAATCAAATCATCAACATCTTCTATACCCACACTCAACCGGATCAGTGAGTCTGCCAAACCATTTTTGATCCTTTCTTCTCGGGGAATCGCACCATGGGTCATACTCGCCGGATGTCCGATCAGGCTTTCGACTCCACCCAGCGATTCGGCCAGTGAAAACAATTTCGTGCTGCTGAGTACTTTCATGGCATCGTCGAGGGAATCGCCTTTTAACACAAACGAGATCATGCCACCAAAGCCACGCATTTGCTTTTTGGCTATGGCATGATTCGGATGATCTTCAAAACCTATCCAATACACTTTGTCGACCTTTGGATGTTGACGGAGATAATGAGCAATTTTTGCACCATTTTCGCAATGCCGTTGCATGCGCACATGTAAGGTTTTAATGCCCCTTAATACCAGCCAGCAATCATGCGGACCCGGCACTGCCCCGCAAGAGTTTTGGATAAATTTTAATTGTTCATGCAAAGCTTCGTCATTCACAATCAGCGCACCATGCACCACATCTGAATGCCCCCCGAGGTATTTCGTTGCAGAATGCAAAACAATGTCAGCTCCGAGTGTCAGGGGGTTTTGCAAATACGGAGAGGCAAAGGTATTGTCGACCACCAGCAACAGGCCATGCTTACTGGCTATTGATGCGCAGGCTTCAATATCGATAATATTCAATAAGGGATTTGTGGGGGTTTCTACCCAGATCATTTTTGTTTGTGGGGTGATCAAGTCCTCAATTTTGCTTGTATCACTCATACCGCTAAACTGAAAACGTATACCATATCGTTCAAATACTTTCGTAAAAATACGATACGTTCCTCCGTAGAGATCATTGGTTGAAATGACTTCGTCGCCGGGATTCAACAGCTTCATCACGGCATCAGTAGCAGCAAGCCCCGAACCGAATGATAACGCAAATTGTCCTTTTTCAATAATCGCGAGAGCATTTTGTAAGGCAGTGCGTGTTGGGTTTTGGGTACGGGCATATTCATAGCCTTTGTGTACACCGGGTGCCTCCTGAACATAGGTAGACGTTTGGAAAATCGGTGTCATAATGGCTCCGGTTGATGGGTCAGGTTCAACCCCTGCATGTATCAGTTGGGTGTCGAGTTTATACGTTGAATTGTTCATATTGCTGTATTGCTGCAAATATAGTTTTTTCGCGACATGTAGTTTTTTTAGTCAAGGGAATTTATCCAAAATATATTACTTTTGAAAAAATTTTAGATACCGATATGGCTGAAGTTATTCGTATGCCGCTGTTAAGCGATACCATGACAGAAGGAAAAATTGCGCAATGGAACAAGAAGGTTGGCGATACAGTGAAAAGCGATGATTCATTAGCGGATGTGGAAACCGACAAGGCCACGATGGAAGTGATTCCCTATGTTGAAGGTACACTGCTGTATATCGGTGTTGAAGCAGGTAAAGCGGCAAAAGTTAACGATATTATTGCCATCATCGGTAAGCCGGGCGAAGACATTTCTGCTTTACTGCACAATGGGCAGTCTGCCGAATCGACCCGAAGCGAATCTGCAGAAGGAATGCCGGAGGACCTAAATAACACAAGTACACCGCCAGTAGATTCTCCAGCGGTAGACATACCCAAAGATCTTACCGTAATTCGAATGCCTTTGCTCAGTGATACCATGAAGGAAGGAAAAATTGTTAGCTGGAATAAGCAAGTGGGTGAAAGTGTTAAGGCAGATGACGCTATCGCTGATGTGGAAACCGACAAAGCGACCATGGAAGTGGTGGGATATGCCGAAGGTACATTATTATACCAGGGCGTAGAAGCAGGAAAAGCAGCCAAAGTGAATGATGTGATCGGCATTATCGGCAAAGCCGGTACAGATGTGAGTCCCTACCTGCCAACATTGCTTGCCGGTGAAAGTGTTACAGTGCAGCCGGCACAGCCTGAAAAGGAAAAAAGCCAGCCAACGCAGCCAAATGTGAAGACAGATTCCGCTGCTGATGAGTCAGGCGATCGTATCAAAGCATCACCACTTGCCAAGCAAATAGCCAAAGAAAAAGGCATCGACCTGCAACAGGTCAAGGGTAGTGGCGATAATGGCCGAATTGTAAAGCGCGATCTAGATAATTGGCAAAGCC
>CAZFKA010000285.1:0-3511 GCA_964519155.1 uncultured Bifidobacterium sp.
GCCTTCACGTTATCAGCATCAAACCCGGCCGAAGCCACTTGTTGTCTGATGCGGTCTTCCGTTAATACCGTAGAATTGTAAATAACCTTGATGGTCATATTCTTAGGATTCAGCTCAACCACCCGAATACCCTTTAACGCATATACTGTATTCTCGATCCGGGCTTTGCAACTTTCGCATTTCGCACAATGATCGCAATAGATTTTCGTTTGAATAATCATGGTCCTTTTCCCTCCTTTTTGTAAGGGAAGCCCGAAAGACATTTCGGAACAAATCATCAATAAGCCTAATAGGAGGATGTTCTTCATCTTTTTTTCTTGTATGCTGCGATCGAGCGATAAAACGCGAAACACTTTGTTCTGCAAGATAAAACATTTGCAGTTATCTTAAAGCTTCTTTTGCAATCAAAGTCGAGAGAAGTATAGATGCCGATGCCTGACGATCCACTTTTTTTTTCCCTTGTTTCTGTTTTGCCCAACGAACTTTTAATTGTTAACCCGGGATCAGATATTGTGTGGCACGGGAGGGTAAGATTTTTTTTATCATTCATTTAGGTTTTAAATTGCGGCATGAATAAAAAGACAAATTTTTATTTTGAGCAAAACGACAAATGGCAAGACGAAATAAAAGCTTTACGTAAGATCATTCTCGATTGTCACCTGACAGAGGAATTGAAATGGGGTTGCCCCTGTTATACCCTCGAACAAAAGAACATTGTTTTAATCCATGTCTTTAAAGAATACTGTGCATTGCTTTTTTTTAAAGGCGCATTGATGAAGGATACCCAAAAAATACTGATAACGCAATCAGAAAATGTGCAGGCAGCCAGACAAATCAGATTCACGGCGCTATCGCAAATTATCAAACGGACACCAACACTGACGAAATATATTTTTGAAGCAGTAAGGGTGGAAATGTCGGGTGCAAAAGTGCCGATGAAAAAAACCAAACAATTCAAAGTTGTGGAAGAATTGCAAAATAAATTTGAACAAGATCAGCTATTTAAAGCGGCCTTCGAACGACTAAACCCGGGTCGTCAACGGGGATATCTCTTATATTTTTCATCAGCAAAGCAATCGAAAACGCGTGAAAGCCGCATTGAAAAAAGTATGCCCCATATTTTTGCAGGAAAAGGCTTTGATGAGCAAAAAACAAAATAATTTTACCAACTGAAACACTGTTAATTGTTACTTTACACAAAACGATATCCATCTATGCAAAAAAAAATTAGCGCTCTTGAAAAAAAAGCATTGCTGAAAACGCTTGCTGAACGATTCGAAAAAAACAAACATCGTCATGCAAAAATTTCATGGAACGATGTACTGAACAAACTCGAAAAAAGCGAAACGAAATTATGGTCGCTGTTGGCGATGGAAGACAGTGGTGGCGAACCGGACGTGATCGGCTTCGAAGCAAAGTCGAATGAGTTCCTTTTTATCGATTGTGCCGCAGAATCGCCAAAAGGCAGGAGGAGTTATTGTTACGACCGCCGGGCCCTTGATGCACGAAAAGAAAATAAGCCCCGAAACAATGTGTTGGATGTTGCTGAGGCAATGGGAATTGCATTACTCGACGAAGCGCAATACCGGCAGTTGCAGGATATTGAACCCTTTGATACCAAAACCTCGAGCTGGATTATCACCCCAGAAGCAATACGCCAACTGGGTGGTGCGCTGTTTGGCGATCGACGATACAACACCGTATTTGTATATCACAATGGCGCAGATTCCTATTATGCAGCTCGGGGATTTAGAGGTTGCCTATGGGTTTAAACGAAAATTAAATCAACGAATGTATGGAATCATTACGCACTGCAGAATTTACACCTGCTGACCGGCTAGACTGGCGAAATTGGTTACGCAAGCATCATCAAAAAATGCAGGCAGTGTGGGTCGTTTGTTATAAAGTGAATTCAGGAAAAGTAAATATGAGTTGGAGTGAAGCGGTGGATGAAGCGATATGTTTCGGCTGGATAGACAGCACACGACGATCACGCGATGAACACTCCTTTATACAATTGTTTACAAAACGAAAACCCGGCAGCGGTTGGTCGGCTATCAACAAAGAGAAAGTTGAACGATTGCTCCGTTCGCGGAAAATGGCTAAGGCCGGTCTTGAAACTGTTGCTTTTGCGAAACAAAACGGTGCCTGGAATTTGCTTGACGATATTGAGCAACTCATCGTTCCTATGGATCTGCAGCAAGCCTTTGACCAAGAACAAACAGCCGCAATACAATTTGAGAAATTAGGTCGTTCGGCCCGTAAATTAATATTGGTAAAATTGAGTCAGTCGAAAAAACCCGAAACGAGGATACGACAAATCCAATCGATAATCAACACATTGCTGGATGTGAAAATGTAAAGCCCATTCCAAAAGAAATAATCAAATGCAAATAAGAACTGATTTCCTTTTTCGCTTTAGGGACATCACACAAAAAATATAAATATGCCTGTTGAAATTGAACATAAATTCTTACTCGATCTGGAGAAATGGAAAAACCTTACACCCGAAGATACGCATATAATTCGTCAGGGATATCTATACAGCGATTCCAGCAAAACCATTCGGGTGCGAACAGCGGGAGAGCATGCCTTTATCACGATCAAAGGAAAAAGCAGTGGCTACAGTCGGCCTGAATACGAATATGAAATTCCGCTCAGGGATGCGAATGAATTATTGGAATTGTTTTGCGATAAAGTGATTGAAAAAACGAGACATGGCATTCATCACGCAGGTCATTATTGGGAAGTTGATATTTTTGCAGGCGAAAACGAAGGCTTGGCTATTGCAGAGATCGAACTCTCGGCAGCCGATGAACTATACGCAGTACCCGATTGGGTGACGAAAAATGTAAGTGATGACTCGCGCTATGGCAATGCGAGCCTTATCGAAAATCCGTATGCCCGTTGGTAAAACTGTCCGATTGTCAAATCGATTGCATAAGCCGATCGCCCGGATATTGCACATGCTATTGTGCGCAACGACGACGTTCAAACACGCATTTTTGTGCACTACTTTTTAGCGTAAATCTGCATACAAAAATGGCAAAGTTTTGTTTACGATAAATGTTGTCATTGTATTCAATGGCAGGGCAGATTTCGCGTACTGCAAACAGCGTTGCAACAACAATTAAAATGGGATAAAAAAAAATTATTTTTTTTTGGCATAGTGTTTGAAATAGTACGTTTGATACGGTCTTGTTACATAAATATGACAGCCTGCTTTATGCAAAGACCATTGTCAATTTTGTGTCAGTAAAATTGTTTGTAGCGATTTCGCTACATGGCAAAAAATCTATATATTTAACCGCCAAAAAATTCACCCTTGAGTGTTAATGAAGTAAATTTCAGTGCGAAACTTTATCGTAAACTTGTAGTGACCGGGCACCGATATTTTGTTATTTTGTTTGAACAAGGGTTACATAAAGTTTATGCGTTTAAGAATCTTGCCGAGGCCATGGTGTTGATCAAAAATTCAACAGAAGCGCAGTACTTTATTGAAGGAGATCCA
>CAZFKA010000286.1:0-3494 GCA_964519155.1 uncultured Bifidobacterium sp.
TATCAGTGGCGATACTTTACTCTGTCAGGGAGAAACCACAACACTGACAGCATCACCGGCTGGCCTCAATTATGCCTGGAGCAATGGAGGAACAAATGAATCGATCACCGAAACACCAAATACAACAACCTCGTATAGTGTGGTGGTTACGCAGGCCATTTGCTCAGACACCGCTTATGCCAATGTAACAGTTTTCCCCTTTGTTCAAGGGTCTATTATCAAGGATACACTGATCTGTAGTGGCCAACCGATTCAACTCTGGGTACAAGGGGGTACCGGCAATTTTCAATGGTACCCTGCTAATAATCTGAGCTGCGAATTTTGCCCCGATCCGATAGCAACTTCATTGGGAACCGCAACCTATTACGCTATTTTGTTGGATCCAAATGGTTGTCAGGATACACTATCCGTAAGAGTTGAAAATCATCCTCCATTTAATTTGGTTTTACATAACGGTGACACCACTATTTATCAGGGAGATCAGGTGCAATTACACGCATCAGGTGCTCCATTTTATTATTGGACGCCTAGCACCTATTTGAGCTATTCGCAAAGCAATAGCCCAATCGCGACTCCATTTGAGGACATCACTTATACTGTTACCGGTGTAAGTTTATTACAAGGGTGTCCGCAAACTGATTCATTCCATATCAAGGTCATTCAGCAGGATGTTGTATTGCCGAATGCTTTCTCACCGAATGGGGACGGACTAAATGATGTTTTTCATGTTACGGCGCGGAAGTATATCAATGTTCAGGAGTTCAAGATATTTAATCGTTGGGGTACAGAGGTATTTTCTACCCAGGACATCAGCAAAGGCTGGGATGGCAATTACAAAGGCAAACCACAAGATCCAAACGTATACTACTATCTGGTTAGGGTAGCTTATCCGAATGGAAAGACACAATTCCTAAGAGGAGACCTAACATTGATCAGGTAAACAGCGAATCAACATATTCAGAAAAGGCTTGCAATTGCAGGCCTTTTTTTTACCTGTTTGTGTCGAAATCAATTAAGTGGCGATGGGTAAGTTCCGTGATACTGTTTGGATTATCGATAGGCTTCATTACGGGCAGTGGCCACTTCACTCAAATCGGCAAATTCGCCGGCGAGGTATTTATACCAGGCTGTAATGCCGATCATCGCTGCATTGTCGGTACAATATTCAAATTTCGGAATAAAAGTATTCCATCTGTACCGCGTCCCGTATTCGGTCAAAGCGGTGCGCAAACCCCGATTGGCGCTAACACCACCGGCAATGCAAATGTCGCGTATACCGGTTTGCTGGGCAGCCAGCACTAATTTTTTCATGAGAATTTTGATGATCGTATGCTGTATGCTCGCACAAAGATCTGCAAGATTTTCCTGTATAAAATGTTCATTGTTCTTTTGCTGCGCCTGCAAAAAATAAAGAATAGAAGTCTTCAGACCGGAGAAGCTGTAGTTGAGCTCGGCCATATTGGGTTCAGCAAACGCAAATGCTTTCGGGTTGCCTTGAGTGGCATGTCGATCAACCAACGGCCCGCCAGGATAGGGTAAGCCGAGCATTTTTGCCGCTTTGTCAAAGGCTTCACCTGCTGCATCGTCAATGGTTTGTCCTATTACTTCCTGATCTAGAGCACTACGACAGATCACGATTTGTGTATGGCCACCCGATACAGTCAAACACAAAAAGGGAAAGGGAGGATGCGGATCTTCAATCAAATTAGCCAAAACATGTGCCTCCATGTGGTTGACCGCAATGGTCGGCAATTGTAAGGCTTGTGCATAACTTTTGGCAAAGCAGCTACCCACCAACAAGGAGCCAATCAGGCCGGGGCTTTTTGTATAGGCTACGGCATGGATATGATGCTTGGTCAGCCCACTTTTTTCGTATGCTTCTTCTACGACCGGTAAGATGTTGAGGATATGCAGTCGCGAGGCAGATTCGGGAATGACGCCCCCATATTTTTCATGAATGGCTTGCGTACATATAATGTTCGACAGAATTTTGGCGTTCGATACGATACTCGCACTAGTTTCATCGCACGAAGACTCAATAGCCAGAATATTGACTGCTTCCATGGTATAGTCAGATCATGCGTTTTTACCAGCGAAGAATCCTGATGAAGGTGCGCTCGGGTTTGGGGAGTTCTTCTGTGTTTTTGTTATAAGACAGCACATTTTCCTTTGGTGTATCATACGTTTTGAGACGCAGTATGATATGCACTTTCCCGAGGTGGTTCTCCTTATAAAATTCTTTATACAAATAATCTACTTCCCGTTCATCCACTTCAATACGCAAACGCGCTTTGTCGGTCGTGAAATAAACGATCATGCTATCCCATTCCACACTTTCAATTACGCCTTTCAACGTAAGTGTTCCATAATATTTTTTTGGATCAAAATCGAAATGCTCACAGCAACTCGCTTGTGGTGTCGCAGTGGTATAGGGGTCAATGACATAATCTTCATTCACATTGCGATAAGTACGGTAATCGCAAGTGTAAAAAGTGGCTGATTCTTTATCGTAAACACCACATTCACCGGGTAAATCGGGCAATTGGTAAGTACTGAAAAATTTGGGGTCGATCACTTCGATCTGCGCACGTTCATAACCCATTGTATACACAATCTGCGCTTTTGTTTTTGCCGCTGCAAGTAGTACGAGGCAAAAGAAAATGCATCTTTTCATAAAGAAATTTACTGTTTATCTAACAAATATACAAAAACATTCGTCATTGAGGAAAGAAAACGGATATTTTATATAAAACCATTCCTTTTTCATCGGCTTATTCGCTAACTTTAACCCTTTAAAAAATAATAAGTAAATTATGAACAGAATCCTCTCATTGTTATGTATCTGCCTGGTTATCGCCATCAGCATTTCAAGTTGCAAAAAGAAAACACCGGATAGTAGTGTGATCACCGTGCCTATCGATCGTTCGGATACCACAACCGTACCCACTGCTATTACGGCTTTACCTTTTTCTCTTGATTTTTCAACGACCCCTATGCAAATTGATACATTTGCCACTAAGGTTGACGAATTTATCGGGCCTTATGGCTTTACCAAAAATGATATTATCAGCGTAAAGTTGACCAAGCTGAATATGGTGATCGAAAATGCTCCGGGCCAGACTTTTAATTTTGTGAAAGACACGCTGGTTGCCCTGAAAGTTTATGTAGACAGTTTTGGTGGAAATGCACCGAAATTGGTTGCGCAAAGAGATGATATGCCGCAGAACGCAAATTCAGTTGAGTTTACGGTTGATCCGGGAGACATCAAAGATTACTTCCGAGCAGATTACATGAAAATTTTAGTCGCTTTCCGTACGCAGGAAAATGAAGGCCTTGCGGGTAATGCTAAATTCCGAGTGAATTATTCATTCTCGGTTACGGCCAACAAACCTTAATAATAGACAATAATTCAGCATAAGAAAGCATCCTTCGGGGTGCTTTTTTTATGGTAGAACATCATCACAGGGAACGAAGCAATTCACTCACGACCTACC
>CAZFKA010000287.1:0-3462 GCA_964519155.1 uncultured Bifidobacterium sp.
ATTATACGCTGGTGTCTATGCTGAAATCGGGCAAGCAAAGTGTTGTAAAACTGGTGATCAATAAATTGCGAACAAGAAACGATATCATCCGGAAATTCTCGTCTCTGCTCGAACCTGATTCAACTCAATGGGCGAAACTTTTTAGTGATTCCGTATTTTTAAAACGACATCAGATCGATACAAATCAATTGCAAAGTTTGGTGATGCCCAATACCTATGAATTTTATTGGAATACCAGTGCTGAAAACGTAATGGAGAAGATCGCTGCGTATTCTGACAAATGGTGGAATACTGAACGCTTGGAGAAAGCAAAAGCATTGGGTTTAAGCAGGGTGCAAGTGACAACATTGGCTTCCATAGTGGAAGAAGAAACACTGAAAGATGATGAAAAGCCAACAATTGCAAGCGTTTACTTGAATCGTTACCGGGTGGGAATGAATCTTGGCGCCGACCCCACGGTGAAATTTGCAGTGGGCAACTTTGCATTAAAACGCATTTTAAATATCCATACACAGTTCATTTCTCCTTATAATACCTACCGCGTCAGTGGCATACCCCCGGGGCCTATCTGCACCCCATCAGCAGCCAGTATTGAAGCGGTATTGAATCCTGCTCATAGCAATTACCTATTTTTTTGTGCAAAAGAAGACCGCAGTGGGTATCATAATTTTGCAACGACTTATAGCGAACATCTCGACAATGCCAGGCGGTATCAGCAATCGCTGAATGCCAGAGGTATTCACTAAACAACGGTCAGTTACAGGAACTCATCGGCATACATCGCAGCCATTCTGCTTAACCCTACTTTGTTCGCCGAACGACCTGATGGTGAATAAACAATACTCAAAGCAATAGTTCTATTCTGGAAAACAAACTCACTATGGACAGGTTTAGGAGTTTTGGGAAATGTAAAAGCGATGTTTTGGGTGGCAAGGTATAACTCGAAACATCGTGCCGCACTTACTTGGCCGCTGCTGCTGGTAAAAATAATTTTTTTGATTGAAGGATTTTTGAGCAGGATAGACAGAATGTCGGTATAACGGGTAATGACAATATTTTCGTCGAGCGAACTTTCTGTTTTTCGATAAATTTCAAGACCCATATCGGTAATGCCGGCTTGCAAAAAATTGAGCAATGCTTTTCGTTCATTCACAGCCTCTTCGCCGGTGAAACTGTGCAATTCCGTTTTGGCCACAGCGGCGAGAATTCGCCAAAAAAAGTTTGCTTTATTTGGATAGAAAAAATCATAAGACCAGCGTTTTCTGATAGGCGGAAAAGTGCCAACGAACAAAACAGTACTCTTGTCCGGAACATATTCCTTCCAGGGATGTTGTTCGTGCATCTTGCGTTAAATATTCCCTTTGAAATCGTCAAATACGATATGGGCGATTTGACTTACCACTTGCTGCAATTTTTTCGATTCAGTTCCCCGTGTCATCACTCCCAGCAAGTAAGGCCGCGAATCGAGATAGACTATGCCAAATTCATGAAATTCGGAATGTAGGTTTTCAATCTTATTATTGAGCATGTACGACAAAGTTCTTTCTCCAAATTTATGGGCGATGGTCACCTGTTGGGAGTCTACGCCCCGGGTCATTCCTTCCGAATAGTTGCTTTGTGTTAGCAGATTCAGGGCGTAGGCCGACATTTTTTTGTCGAGATAGGTAGCATTGTACAATACATTAAAATAATGTGCAATCGAATTTACGCCGGTCACCGCATGCTTTTCACTGGCAGGATAATGCACAGTATCAAAGTGCTTCGGTATACCCAATCTGGCATCAAGGTTATCCAGTTGACTGTGGTCCATATGATTATTGAGTAACCAAAAAGCCTCATTATCGGAATAAACGATCATGTAATACAGAAGTTGTTCCACTGTATATTGTTTACCCGATTGCAGGGTGCGGTCGGTGATTAGCTGAACAGTTGAGTTAGCTGTGCTTCCCGAATACAAATACTTTTTTTGCAAAACGCCCGGGTCGGTCTCTGCTTGCAACAAATAGGTCATTAGCAGGGGGACTTTCATCAAACTTGCCGGATCATATAAAGAATCCGGGTTGATATTGAAATAAGTTCCGGTATTGAGGTCTTTGAAATATACGGATGCTGTCATCAAAACACCTTCTCCGGATTTTTGCTGGATATATTGATCTAATTTGCTTTTCAGCGAACTGAATACGGCTTCGTTTTCGATATCCACATACAAAAGAGGGTGTACCAGATGCTGGTCGCTCGCTCTCACCATTTTGATACGTTGATCGCTGCCGGCTAAGGAGTTAGTTTGCCCATTTACATTTGATTGCGTTGTTCGCAAGTGAATAAAATACCCAAGACAGCCGGCAGGGATGATCAAGAACAGGAGAAAAATATATAAGGGAACCGATCGTGCTAAAAATTTTGGGGGTTTGGCCATATGGCGATTAGCCTCAATATTTTCGACGTTTTTCGGAACCTTTTTCTTATGCTGTTGTATCTTTTCTCTGCTCATTCTGGAATAAAAAATATATCATTTGCTTGTATCTATTTGCTAAAAATCTTTAGTCTTGCCGCTCAAATGTAAACTCCAGTTTAATTGAAATTAGACAAATGAGATTAGCTTTCTTTTTTGTAAGGTTTGTCGGTAAAAGTGTTTTTTTATTCTTTCAAAAACTCTGCCAATATCGAGGAAGGCGAATTAATAATATGTAAATTGCTGATGGTTGTCGTCAAACGGCCATTGCTTTAAAAAAACAGCATTTGTCATTGAACTTTGAAAAAAAATCGTTTGTCGATCGGGAATAGTGAGTGTCTTTTCGCTTATCCGAAACGTTTGATCTTTCCAATCAAATCTGTCACGAGATACTGAAAAGTTTCAGCCTTTTCATTTTTCTTGCAAAGGATAAACAATTTTGCAAAGTAACGGTCCACAACCATAGTAAAACAGATCATTTGTAATCCCTGCGGCTCTAATATTTTGATTGATTCATCAGAAGCTCCGAATAATTTGAAATCAACCGCACCGCTCGCATCCACTGTATGTTGGGCTATCTCTTTTCCAAATTCGGAATTGATGTCCATAAAACGCTTATGAAAGGCCCGTGCAGAATCGTGCGTGGTAAATTTCAGTCGGATATCATACAATTGCATGATCTTTTGCGCATCGGGTTTTTCGCTCACCCATCCCTGACGGGTATTGCCAGAATAGACTTTCATTCCCGGGAGAGAAACCGAATCTAAAAATATACTTCTCGACAGCGGTTCTTGCAATTTAACAAGGTCAAGAATCTCTTCTTCCGGGCTGGCATATTGGGCTTTTGCGAAAGGTTGTATGCATAAAATAAAAAGTAAAAAGAGTGAAAGCTTTTTCATATGTACTGATGACTTTTTATTAAAAATGATTGATCAAATGTAGGATGAATATTTCAAAAAAATCATCCTGTAGTTAAAAAATGTATGGCAGTGCATTGAGATGAGCACATG
>CAZFKA010000288.1:0-3431 GCA_964519155.1 uncultured Bifidobacterium sp.
GAGCAGTATAGGAAGGCAGATAATTGATGAATGTATTTTCACAAACATGGCCATCGTCGAGCAAACGCCGAAATCCTTTTTCGCCATAGCGGGCATAATAACGGTAAAAATAATCGGGTCGCATTTGATCAAGCACCACCCCAACAACCAGCTTCGGTCGGGGAATACTGTTGTTTTGAGCTAAAACAATGACAAAAGGATTGAACAATAACAGGAGAAAGAGCGCAATTCGCATAGACAATATTTTTTTGCCAAAAGTAAGCACGAACGGCTTTACTTGGTATGGCAAACTCATTATTCCGGTGCAGTCTGATTTTTTTAATTGAATTGTGAATAAGCACAAGTGCTATGGATATACGCTGATTTAAGATTACTTTTGCGCTAAATTTTTTTATCAATGGCAGATTTATTTGAAAAGTTTACGAAAAACCGCGGTTCTATCGGACAATATCAGGATAAGGCACACGGATACTTCGCATTTCCCCGTCTTGAAGGAGAAATCAGTAACCGAATGATCTTTCAGGGAAAAGAAAGGGTGATCTGGAGTTTGAACAATTATCTTGGTTTGGCAAATCATCCCGAGGTACGAAAAGCCGATGCAGATGCTGCGGCCGAATGGGGACTAGCTTACCCGATGGGTGCCCGAATGATGAGTGGAAACAGCGTGTTGCACGAAAAACTGGAACAACAATTGGCCAAATTTGTGATGAAAGAAGACGCCTTTTTGCTGAATTACGGTTATCAGGGTATGGCTTCAATTGTTGATTGCCTTTGCAGCCGCCGAGATGTGGTGGTATACGATGCCGAAAGTCATGCTTGTATCCTTGACGGTTTACGTATGGTGCCTGCTCATCGTTATGTTTTTAAACACAATGACCTTGAGGATTTTGAAAAACAAATGGTTAGGGCAACAAAAATGATAGAAGAAACCGGTGGCGGAATTTTAGTGATCACGGAGGGCGTATTTGGCATGGCCGGCGATCAAGGAAAGCTCAAAGAAATCTGTTCATTGAAATCGAAATATGAATTCCGTTTGTTGGTTGACGATGCACATGGTTTCGGAACGATGGGTGCAACAGGTGCAGGTGTGGGCGAAGAACAAGGTTGTCAGGACGAGATCGATGTTTATTTTTCAACATTTGCAAAAAGCATGGCCAGTATCGGTGCCTTTGTAGCCGGCGATACCGAAATCATAAACTATTTACGATATAACCTTCGTTCACAGATCTTTGCAAAATCGTTGCCGATGCCGATCGTTGTGGGCAATTTGAAACGACTTGAACTCTTGAAAAATTCACCTGAATTGCGGGAGAAATTATGGGAGAATGTAAACTTACTCCAAAGCCAGTTGACCGAAAATGGATTTGACATTGGTAAAACCGATTCACCGGTGACCCCGGTGTATATGCATGGCGGTGTAGTGGAAGCTTCGCAACTGATCGTTGATATGCGGGAAAATTACAATATCTTTTGCTCGATAGTGGTTTATCCTGTAATACCGCGCGGTCATATTATTTTACGGCTTATTCCTACAGCGGTGCATACGGCACAAGATGTTCAGGAAACCATTGAAGCGTTTAAGGCTGTAAAACATAAATTGCAGCACAAACTGTATCCAAACGAAATCCCTGAGGTAGTTTAGTTCAAATGATTGGCGCTTGACCTATGGCAATGCTTATAGTGTTGACGGCGTAATGACATCTCAATTTTTACTGACCCTGGCTTCATGAAAAATCCATTCAAACTAAAAAAAGTGGGCGACCAGGAAATGATCTTCGATCTTGTGCGAAAGAAATTCGTACCCTGCACACCTGAAGAATGGGTTCGTCAACAATTTCTTCTTTATCTGATTGATACGATGCGCTATCCAACTTCGCTGGTTGCTGTGGAACGAAGCATTAAAATTGCAGGAAGATATAAGCGTTTTGATATTCTGGTGTATAAAAATGCAAATCCCTGGATGTTGGTTGAATGTAAATCTGAACTTGTTGTACTGAACCAACAGACCCTTAGTCAGATTTTGGCGTATCAATCAGTGCTTCAAGTCAAGTTTCTCACGATCACCAATGGCAAACAATTTTTTTGCTTCGATGTCGAAAAAGCCCAATGGCAAAATGATCTGCCTGAATTTAATTCTGGCGATATAGAAAAAAAGTGAGCAACGCCATTGAAGTTATTCCATATTTCCGTTTCATTTTATCGTCTTACTTCGCGACTTCTTTTTACTGACTTGTGCATGTGGGTTATAATCAAGGCAAAGTTGTATCCAGGTAGAAAAATCTTGTAGGGAACGAAGTCCATCTGCGGTAACAAAAACATATCCCTTCATTGCACGGCCGGTAAAATTCATCGGGATTACGTGATTTTTTTCAATTGCTTCTGCGTAGGCCTCCTCCCCGATCCGGCAGAGTAAAAAATCCTGATGCGAAGCCTTGTCGATATGGGTGCCGCAACACATTTTGTCGTCGACCATAAAACAGAGGCCACTGAACATTTTTTTTTCAATAAATTCAATCCCGTTAGATAAAAACACTTCACGAATGTTTTGTGCGGTAGATTCATTGTAAGCCATTGTTCAGTTTTTTGCTATTCATGCCTTTTTTTGACTATCGTTTACTGTATGCAATAACTAATAGTCAATGATTTCCATGACCCACCGAAAGCCCACACGGCTGTCCGGTAGTTGGTACTGCTGTAATACAGAAGGAGCGGATCCTTTATTTGTGGTAGTAAAATTTTCTCCCACAATTGATCCCTCATAGGTTACTTCGCTCACATTGCCAAAGAGATTAAAGATACCATTGTGGGTGGGAGAATAGGCGTACACAGGTGCAGTGATCATCATATCGTTGGGGTTTTGCGCAGAACGTTTGTTGCTTTGCTTTTCCAAGGACGGTGATTCGTCTTTCATCATAATCTTGTATTCATTCTCTGTTGGCAATCGAAAGTTCACTTTTGTATACTTTCGTTTTGATGATTGATGATATTGTTCTGTTAGCCACTGACAATAATACTCCATTGCCATTTTTGTCAGGTTTACAACCGGATATTGTTGGTACACTGCATGACGATGGTAATACTCTACCAATGGCTGGTTATAGGTGTTTGGAGATTGCCATTGCAATGAATCATACAAACATTGGATATACTTTTCGCTTTGTTGTGTTTCCAGCAAATGATTCAAAAATTTTCGGTATTCAGTATTCGAAACTTCCGTGGCTGACACATAGTGCTTTTGGTCAATCTTGATCAATTTGCGCTCGGTAAGTGTTTGCCGACCGAGCATGTCCAGACTAGAAATAGAAAGCAACACTAATAAAAACATCTTCTCAATCATTGCATGTTGGATTTAAGCATTCGACATTATCTGATTATCGTTACATCTCCTTTTCTGATATAGTTTTTACCGTCTCGTGTGCAGGTATACCTGA
>CAZFKA010000289.1:0-3378 GCA_964519155.1 uncultured Bifidobacterium sp.
ATGGTGGTTTTGGACATACCTGCAAAACTGGTTATTTTCATTTCAACTAACCGAAGACGCCAAAATCCTTACCCACCTTTGGTCGCTTGCCGTTGAAGAACAGTTTTACCTCGTTTGGCCATTTGTAATTCTGCTGGTTAAAAGTCCTAGGAGACTTTTCTTAATAATGGCAGCCGTCCTTGCATTTGTGATCATTGCCAGATCAGTCATCTGGTTATATAAAATTGAAGACCTTAATTATACAACATTATATACTTTTACCCGAATTGACGGTATATGTATTGGGAGCATGATTGCTCTTTTGATGAAATTCAGACCAAAACTTATAGCAGTCAATTTTACCTTTATAATCCTGGGGCTGGCAGTAATCAATTTCATTTTTTACTTTTTGAACTACCAAAACAAAAATGGTTACCCATACTTTGCTTTTGTTGGATATACCACCTTTTGCGCTATGTTTGGCCTTTTGCTTCACGAAATCGTATCTACCTCTAATAGCTCTTTTTTAAACCGGCTGTTCTCTCTTAGGCCACTTCGATTTTTTGGCAAAATCTCTTATGGCTTTTACGTTTTTCACTGGCCGGTTTATATGATGTCATATAGTAGTTTTTTTTATTTTCTAAAGAGAAATATTCAGCTTACTGATAACATTACAATTATCTGTGCAGCCTTACTATCGACTGGCCTTGCACTAATCATAAGCGTTATAAGCTATTATTTTTTTGAAAGCTATTTTCTAAAGCTTAAGAAAAAGTTTGATTAAAATATTGTCAGATAAATTCTATTATTTTGGGTATGGCCCTTCAAAAACTCTCTATATTAATACCGTGCTTCAACGAGGAGAGCATGATTGTTTCAATTCTGGACAAAATTAATAATACGGATTGCGGGCTTGTGAAAGAAATTATCATTGTGAATGACTGCTCATCAGATAATACTGCCCAAGAACTGGAAAAGTATATTAACCATAACCCGGCTTATAGTATTAAGCTTTTCCACCACCAAATAAATAAAGGAAAGGGCGCCTGCATACAAACAGCACTTAAAGAAGTTACCGGAGATGTTGTTATTATACAGGATGCAGATCTTGAATACAATCCCGGTGAATATCTTAAAATGCTAAAGCCTATTGCAGATGGGTATGCAGATGTAGTCTATGGATCCAGGTTTAGGGGAAGTGAGGCGCATAGAGTACTATTTTTCTTTCATACAATAGGCAACAAATTCTTGACTTTTCTTTCAAACCTGTTCACAGGAATTAATCTGACAGACATGGAAACAGGTTATAAAATGTTTAAAACCGAAATTATCAGAAGCATCCGTTTCAGAGAAAATAGATTCGGTTTTGAGCCTGAGGTTACCGCCAAAATAAGCAGGATTAAAAATATCAGGATATATGAAGTTGGAATCTCTTATTATGGCCGCACATATGGTGAAGGAAAGAAAATAAAATGGAAAGATGGCTTCAGGGCCATTTACTGCATATTCAAGTATAATATTTTTTCAAGAAAATAAAATTGAACTCAACTGACAATACAGGAGGTGAGGTACTAAATGTAATCTCAAAAGCAAATCGCTTCAATCGCTGGATGTACCAGACTATAAAACCCTATGTAAAAGGAAGTGCACTTGAAATAGGAAGCGGTATTGGAAACATTTCATCATTCTTTCTCAATGACAATGTCTCTATTACACTTTCAGACACAGAACAGAGATACATTGAAATATTAAGAAACAGGTTCACTGGTCACAAGAGTATTAATTCAATTCTTTCTATCAATCTAGAACATTCTACTTTTGAAAGCACATACGCAGAGCTGAAAGAAAAATTTGATACTGTTTTCCTTCTCAATGTTATTGAACATATCAAAAATGATCAGCTGGCAATTGACAACATCCGCTTTCTACTGAAACCCGGCGGGTACATTATAATTCTCACACCTGCTTATTCTTTTCTTTTTTCACCGCTTGATAAGGCATTAGGTCATCACCGCCGGTATACTGTTGCTAGCTTGAACTCATTACTAATTGAATCAGGATTAATTTCTTTGAAGAGTTTCTATTTTAATTTCTTAGGAATAATAGCATGGCTTTATGGGAAACTACTAAGATTAAAAACGATTCCGGCAAATGAAATGATATTTTTTAACAAGCTTGTACCGATTGGGAAGTTTATAGATAAAATTCTATTTAGAAAAGCAGGTCTTTCTGTTGTTATTATTGGTCAAAAAGATCATGTAAACTGATAAATGCTTCAACTTCTAATTCATACTATTCTCATTTCAGTAACCTGCATAATTTGGGGAATACCTGTTTATATTTTTTTTAAAAAAAACGAAAACGAAGGATATTGGCTTGAGAAGGGGTTGAGTTTTTTTCCATTTTTATTTTTTAGCGGTCTGTTAATAATCTCTTTACTCAGTTCATGGCTGATATTATTCACTCCACTTACTTCTAATTATTTTCTTATTTTCTCAATAATTCTGTTCATATTTTTAAGATTCAGATTCAAGAATGATATAAATGAAATAGGTAAAAATCTTAACGGACTTAATATCCGATTTTCGGTATTGACATTATTTATAATCCTTGCCATACTACTCCTATTATTATTAGGAACAATAAAACCAGTTAACCCAGATACCCAGTTATATCATTTACAAATTATCAGGTGGACAAACGAGTATGGCGTTGTACCGGGAATGGCCAATATTTATCCCCGATTAGGCCTAGGCTCAAACTGGTTTAACCTGATAAGCCTCTTTCATATTCAAGCATTTAGTCATCAAAATTTTACTTTTCTCAATACTTCAATTACCATTTGGTTTTTATTATGGCTAATGGGTAAGTACCAGTACTACGTTTCATCCCCACAAAATAAAATCAATAAGGTTTTTTCACTTTTATATTTTCTGTTAACAGCCTATTTCTTTTTTGACTGGCAGCTATTTCGGGATACTGCTAACTCGACAACCTATGATTTTATTGTTACCATCGTTTTTATTTTTTGTCTATCGTATGTTACTGAAAATATTTTGAGAAAAGAGAGTTTACAGAAACCATCCCTTTATTTTATCTTCATTTCCTTATCAGTCATAGCTTTTAAACTTTCAGGTGTTTTTATTTTTGCACTGATACTATTTTACATAATGAATGTAAAAAGCATAAAGTTTTTATTTAAGACATTAGCCCTATCAATAGTTTTACTTATTCCTATATTAATAAAAAATTATATCACGACGGGTTATGTACTTTATCCATCACTTATTTCAGTTGCAAACCCCGATTGGCAAATGCCTGCTACCATGGCCAGACAGTTTAAAGAATATATAATAAACTCCAATCGCTATTATAATCATCAATTCGGCATTATTGATA
>CAZFKA010000290.1:0-3332 GCA_964519155.1 uncultured Bifidobacterium sp.
CCGCAGAATTACAAACGCATGGTTTTGTTTTTCTCGAAAAATTTCTGCGTTACCAGATCGAATTATTTACAAGCCCGGTGGCCACCCAGGGTCAGCCGTTTTACTATCATTTCCTTATTGTGTTGGTTGGTTGTTTTCCCATGTCCATCGTCGCACTTGCCGCTTTCAATAAGCGCTTTGTGGATGAAAATCATTTTTCGCTTTGGATGAAAATTTTGTTCTGGGTTGTTCTGATTCTTTTTTCAATAAGTAAAACCAAAATCGTCCATTACTCGTCAATGACCTGGTTACCCTTGTCGTATTTGGCTGCAAAAGTCATGTTTGAAGGCAAGGCTTTTCCCTACACTGTTCAACGTTTGCTGTATGGTATAATCGGTATGGCCATCGGTATCGCCGTATTAGGCTCAACCCTGTTTTTTTACTATCCCGAATTATGGACACCGTATGTGAAAGATGTGGTGTTTTTGGCGTCGTTTGCACAAGCAATTCCACCACCCGTTTGGCTGCCACTCACCGGAATTGTTTTTTTTATTTCATTTTTTCTTGCTGCGAAGCGATCGAAAGAACAAAATCCCATGGCTTCCGCATTAAGCTGGGCCGTGGGACATACGCTGCTCATTGCTATCCTATATGCGGCTTTATTGCCCCGTATCGAAAAGCTTTCGCAGGGATCTTTAATTTCGCTCATCAGTCAGGTTAAGCATGAAAATGCACTGATTTATACCTACGGCTTCAAAAGTTATGCTCATTTTTTTTATGGCGAACGCACTTTGCAAAACGCATCGAATGAATACCTGCCTGCAGGCCAAAAGCCGGCAAATGAATCGGAGCGCATCATCTATCTGTTGGCCCGAGAACCGAATCATGAACTCGACAGTGTGGCCGGTCATCGACTGATTCGTTGTGAGGGGGGGTATCGATTGTACCGTAAAGAGGCTTTTACACCTTGACTGAAAAAGCAGTGTTTGCATCATGCGTTTCTCACCGAAAAATACTGAATGCAAAAAATCTGGCGCTCTTTTTTTCTTTGTTATATCTTCGTCATTCCTGACTATGACCCGACTGGAACATCTCATCAAAAATTCCAAGCCCGTACAGTCGCTGATTGCGCGTCTGCGAAAAATTTACCTACCGGGTTTTGAAGGCGTTTCTTTATTCGACTCCATGAATTTTTTCAGGAAGCAGATTTTTGCCAATCGCTTTAATACCCGTGCCAGTGCAGTATCCTTTTCATTTCTGATGGCCCTGCCTCCCTTGCTCCTTTTCTTTTTTTCACTGATTCCTTATTTACCCCTTCCCGAAGAAAAAATTCTGAAAGTATTGAACGATATGCTGATTCTGCTCACACCGAGCAAGGATATGCAGATCAAGGTCGCAGCCGTCATCGGTGACTTTTTTCGCCATAAGAAAGATGTGTTGTTGTCTTTTTCCGTTCTACTTACATTGTTTTATTCGAGTAATGGGGTAATGGGGCTAATGAAAAATTTCGATAAAAATCTGCCGGGTTTCAAACGGCGTACACCCCTTAAGCAGCGCTTAATTGCTGTAGGCTTAACCTTTCTCCTTATTTTTGCGATTTTGTTTGCCCTGAGTTTTATGATTTTCCAAGCTTGGGCCGGCGAAGCATTGCAGATTGAATTTCTGACCAATTCGGTGGTGGTCAAACTCGTAGCGTATGTGCTGATTGTCTTGCTCATCTTGTTTGCCATTGCTTGCATTTACCGATACGGTTGTTCAACGGTTACCCGATTGAGTCTCATAAATCCGGGGGCTGTCATTGCCACTTTTCTGATTATTTTTTTAACTATTGTTTTCTTTTACGCCATCAATAACCTGATCAATTACAATAAAATTTACGGATCCATCGGAACGATTATCATTTTTATGGTCTGGATCAACCTGATGGCGCAGATCATGTTGATTGGGTTTGAATTAAACGCCAGTATTATCGCCAACAAAAAAGAACATTTGTTTCATGGCAGTTAGCAAAATTAAAGGGTGGACATACTGGTATTTGTTGGCTTTGCTGCCGCTGATGCGCTGTGGGTATCAGGCCGATCCGGGTTATACGGATATTGCTCCAATCGTATATAAAAACTGTACACCCTGTCATCGCCCCACCCAGCCCGGACATATCCATTTTACCAATTATGAGCAGATAAAGGCGAATGCTGCTAAAATCGAGTATGTGGTGCGCAACAAGATAATGCCTCCGTGGCCTGCGGATCCATCGTATACGCATTTTGCCGGTGAACTCGTTTTGTCGGCTGGGGAGAAGCAATTGCTGGAAAAATGGATCAGTTTGAATTGTCCGTTGGGCGACACGAGCCGTATCACACCTTTGCCGCGTTTTGCAAACGGCAGTATGCTGGGTATTCCTGATCTGCAAATCCCCGTGAAACCCATTGCCTTGTCGGGAGATTTTCGCGACCGGTTTTTACTCATAAAAGTTCCTTTTTCACTTGCTGCCGATACACTCATCCGGGCGGTGGAATTTGTACCCGGCAATAGCCGGCTCGTTCATCATGTCAATGGCGATATGGTGCGTTTCGAAACCGACAAAAAGCAGGATGTCTATGATGGAGATTGGGTGAGTGATATGAAACTCGACAGCACCATCAAGCAAGCCTACGCCCGTATTGGGGTATTGCACGACGACGGTTCTTATCCAACCCTGATCAAGTCGATCGTCAATTATCTGCCGGGGGTGATCGGTCAACAATATCCTGATGGGATTGGCGGTTGGAAGGCCGGAAAAAAGAATGCTTTTTTGTTGGCCGACCTGCATTATGGTCCTTCGGAAGCCGATACCTGGGACAGTTCGTATATCAATATCTTTTTCGGTAAGCCGGGACCCTATCGGGGCTTGATGGAATTTCAAATGGGGACATTGGGTGTATCGGGTATTGAACCTCCACTGATTATTCCTCCGGATAAAATCACTGCCTATACAAGCCGTTATACAATCGACAAAGATATTTCGGTGCTGACGGTCAATCCACATATGCATTTACTCGGTAAAAGTTTTAAAGCGTATGCGCTCGACCCGCAAGGAGATACCATTAGACTGATCAATATCCCCCGCTGGAATTTCAACTGGCAGTTTTTTTATACCTTTTCTACCATGCTGCGTATTCCAGCCGGCTCAACCATCATTGCGGAAGGGGTGTTCGACAATACCCGCGACAATCCGTATAATCCTAATCATCCGCCAAAGGTTGTACGCGATAATCAAGGCAGTATGCGCACTACCGACGAGATGTTTCAACTGATCATAACTTACTTGCCGTATCAGGAAGGAGACGAACGTATTTCATTGCTCAGGTAAGGGT
>CAZFKA010000291.1:0-3327 GCA_964519155.1 uncultured Bifidobacterium sp.
GGCTCATCCAGTACATCCACGTGCACCAGCCAATAAATATCGGCCCGTTTAGGTAACCCGTGGTAAAGGATGGAATGAATAATCGTTTTCTCTATTTTTCTTTCTGAATTGGAGGTGGTGAGATAGACGAGGTTAGTAGCATATTTGTGCACCCGCTCATCTTCGCTTAATTTTTTTAATACTGTCAAATATTGTTCAATGCTGACTAGTGGGGTCAACCCAAATTTGATTTTCTTTCCTTTGTGCCAGATAAACATCACTAAAAACAAGGCTGAACCGATCATCAGGGTAATCCAGCCCCCATCAGCGATCTTTTTCACGTTGGCCAACAAAAAGCTCATTTCCACGGCCAGGAATATTGCGGTAATAGCTACAACGGCCACCAACGGTACGCGTTTTATTCGGAGATAAAAATTAATGAGTATCGTACTCATGAGCATGGTGAGGGTAACACTGAGACCAAAAGCCGCTTCCATTTTTGTACTTTCTTTAAAATACAATACCATTCCGATACATCCCGCCATCAGAAACCAATTGATGGCGGGTATATACAATTGCCCTTTGATATTGCTCGGAAATTCTACTGCATGTTTTGGCCAAAGATCCAGCCTGATGGCTTCGTTGATCAGGGTAAAACAGCCACTGATCAAGGCTTGTGACGCTATGATCGTTGCAAGTGTTGCCAGCACCAAGGTGGGCCAATAAACACCCTGGGGCACGATATGATAAAAGGGGCTGAGCAAGCCAACTTCCTGACCGGTATGGTTCAGTAACCATGCTGTTTGTCCGGCGTAGCTTAGAATTAGCGTGATCTTAATAAAAATCCAACTTACGCGAATATTATTTCGGCCGCAATGACCCATGTCGCTGTATAAGGCTTCAGCACCCGTAGTGCATAGAAAGATACTGCCGAGCAGCCAAAATCCATGGGGTTCATCAAGCAGCATATGAACGGCATACAGGGGGTTTAGCGCTTTCAGTACAGCCCAATTGTTGCTCAAGGCCATAGCGCCCAATAAACCGATATAGCCGAACCACAACAACATCACCGGACCAAATATTTTTCCGATTGTATGCGTACCAAATTGTTGAAATAAGAATAGAGCGATAAGAATGAGGATAACCACCGGAACAGTGTTGAAGCCGGGTATCAGGGCCTGCACTCCCTCAATGGCCGATGCCACAGAAATAGGTGGTGTAATGATTCCATCAGCCATCAAAAAAGCTCCTCCTGCCATTGCAATAAACACAAGCTTTTTGCTGCTAAATCGTCTGACCAACGCAAATAAGGAAAAAATTCCTCCTTCACCTTTATTGTCAGCCTGTAAAGTTAAGATCACATATTTTAAAGTTGTTTGGAGAAATAAAGTCCAAAATATGCAACTCAAGCTTCCGAGGGCAATCCGTTCACTGATAAGCCGTTCGTGGAAGACGGCGTTCAGTGTGTATAGGGGCGAAGTACCGATATCGCCAAAAACGATACCGATGGCAACCAATGAACCGGCCACCGTAATGCGTTTGTGAAAAGAATGATGGTTTTGATGCTCTGCCATTTCAAATTATTTTGCAAGATATTTTGAAAGTTTTTCGTTCATCAAATTGTTTTGCTTTTAAATTCTAAATAATATGGCCATGATTATTCTGTTTTCCGATTTCACTAAATCGGGTTTCCATCCCACAGGTAAAGGAGTCCATTGAAAACCGGTCGGAGAGGTCACGCCACCTTTGCCTGCAAAATAAGGCACACTTGATTCGCGATGAACAAATTCTATTCGGCATGTTATACTTTGATTGGGCATCCAATCGACATTGCTTGAGCAATCCCATCCGCTGAATTGGTCGCCTGGATTGGCACTGAACGGAAAGGCACCTTCGGTTTGTGTCGGATTATTGGGGTTGGGTAGCGGGCTTGCTTGTCCGGTGGGATACAGCACTAAATATCTTCCCGGGTTCTTCATCAGTCCGCCACCGATTGTCCAGGCAAATTTATTTTTTGCAAACCATATGCGATTGTAAAACATGACGCTGCTAAAATATTGTGACGGACCATGCACGCTATCACCTTTGGCAAATCCGTTGACTCCTCCACCTTTTTCTGAGCCGAAATCTGCGGTGAGCGAAAAGGCCATCCGGCTTATGCCCTTCGCTTGGGGTCTATTGAAATAGCGAACCAACAAACTATTGTCGGAATGAAATCGTTTTCGTTCAGGCAGGCCGCCCGCGTCGGTACCATAATAATTGTTGGTTAGGGCTTTTATATTGCTGTTACTACTCATATAAGTGATGTTACCGCCAATACCCGGCATGCGGTTAAATTTACCATAACTTTGCCAACCATTGATAATCCAGGGTTCGATCTTCCAGTTTTTGCTTGGATGTATTTGTACACGAACACCACTGAAAAACCAGGGTGTATTGTCGGAAGTAAAAGATGCCTGGTATTCCCAGTTTTCGGGTTGGTAATACGAATTCAATCCGATATACGACATAAATAAGCCTGCATCCACATTGATTCCATTCCATTTATTATAATGATATCCCGCATAAGCTTCACTGAGATAGCGGTATACATTGGCCAACTGATATTGCCCGCGATACGGACTATAATCATTTCGTGGCACAACTACTGAGCGGGTGCCAAATTGCGTCATAAAGCGGGCGCGTGCATTGCCATAAGTAAAGTCGCCACCAACATGTAACGCAGAAAGCTGAATCTCATTGTTACGCGCCAGGGCCGTAGAACCTACCACGGTATTGTCGTTGGGTTGATTAAAGGAATGTGTATAATTCACGTCCATCAAAATACTGGGTGTGAAATATTTCATGTCTTTGAAAGCAGATGATTGGCGGCGGTCGCTTCCATTTTGCCAGGTTTGATCTATTCCGTCAAAGGGTTCGCCGCTTTGTTGTGCAAGTGTGCTTGTAGCCAGGGCAAGAAAGACAACACTGAATAATTGTTTTTTCATTTTACTTGTTTTTTTAATTTTTAGTTCGTTTTTATTTATTGAGTTTATCAAGGGCAATATTTAATTTCAACACATTGATTTTTTCCGGACCGAAAAGACCCAGCCATGGAGCTTCGATATGAGAGAGGATTAACTGCCGGATATTCGCTTCTGCGATGCCCCTGACTTTGGCTATGCGGGCAATTTGTACATTGGCTGCTTGCACCGAAATATGGGGATCGATCCCACTGCCGCTCGCCGTAAGTAAATCAGCCGGTATATCAGATTTTTTTACACCCGGATTGTGCGCAAGAAATGTATCAATTCTTGTTTGTACCTGCGTTAAGTAATCGGGGTTGGAAGCAGATTTATTGCTCCCGGC
>CAZFKA010000292.1:0-3289 GCA_964519155.1 uncultured Bifidobacterium sp.
CAATTGTTGGTGTGTGCCTACCTATGTCAATGCGGGTGCTGATGATAATATCGCCAATGTTACCATGGGTCCCTTGACAAATAATACAGCGGCGGCGGGCAATCCGGCTCCTTGTTGGGTTGATTATACCGGTGCGCAGGTTGCCAATACCTTGGCAACGCCAACTTTATATATTGGCTTAGCAACGAATTTAGTGGTGACGCATGGTTTGGATCCCAATCAGTATTTGGGTGTGTGGATCGATTTTGATCATAACGGTGCATTTGATGTGAGTGAATATTTTACCCCCAATACCAATGCGGGTGCCGGTGGTATCCATACCTTACCGATCACCCCCCCTGTTGGCACCACTCCCGGTGTGACCCGTATGCGGATCAGGGGAGGGGATGACGCCCAAATGACGAGTGCGCAAGCTTGCGGCCCCACCAATTCTACCTGGGGAGAAACAGAAGATTATCTGGTGAACATCATTCCATCTTCTCCACATGATCCGGCTGTTGTGTCAGTAACCGGTGCGGCCGGAAACTGTTATAATGCCAATCAGAATTTTGTTGTGGTCGTAACCAATTACGGATCAAATCCGATCGTTGTGGCGAATAACCCGATCACCTGTACACTAGCCGTGACGGGTCCTTTAGGTGTTAATTATTATTACGGTTCGGTAAGTCCTGCCGTAACGCTCAATCCT
Source organism: uncultured Bifidobacterium sp. (assembly GCA_964519155.1). Taxonomy (GTDB): domain Bacteria; phylum Bacteroidota; class Bacteroidia; order Chitinophagales; family Chitinophagaceae; genus OLB11. The sequence goes on from CAZFKA010000292.1 coordinate 689, forward strand.
TATGGAGCCAATACCGCAGCGCTACTGATTCCTGCTGTGAATATGTTTGCCGGTGGTACTTACTATCTGAATACTACTTTGTCTATCGGTAATGCCGGTGGTGTGGTGAATGGTAACCTAATCAATGACTCTCTGGCATCTCCCCTGGTACGTATCAATTATCGTCCAACCTCCGGTGCCGATTATCATCTTTGCCAGTATGCGAGTATTCCCTTTGGTTCGGGACTTACCGTGAGTGGTTGTGCGACACCGATCAATGATTCGGTAACAATCAACTTTACCCTGACGCCAGTACCTGATAATACCGGTGCTACTACTACCGGTACTTCACAAACCGTACCCGGAGCGGCCTGTGCCAATCAGTTTGCCGGTAATTTTGCCAACGCAATTTTACCTACTTTACCTCCCGGGGCTTCTATTACACAAAATGCGGTACTGACCGTTACCAATCTTTCGTCATCTTTTATGACTGAGTGCCGCTTTATTTTGTATAGTGGCGCGCCGGTAGCACCCAATTTGTTTGCGCCATGTCCGCAAGGCTACAACGCGAATGCAGGCAATATCGTACTGGCAGGTCTTTCTACCGGTAGTAACGCCAACTTTACCAATGTGCGCCATATTACACCGGCTCAGATCGGTAATATGTATAATACTTTACCGGCCAATAGTCCTATCAATATCGGATATTTTGAGACCTGGAATGATAATCAGAATACATCAGATATCGGTGTCAATGCGGGCGGTTCACCAACCACGGTCACCATGAAGATCTATTACCAGTATGTACCTTCTTCATTTGAGTGGTATAATGTGCCTTCCGGTGGTGGTAATTTGTATAGTTTGTCACCCTTTAACCCGATCACGACTCCGGGTAGTGGTATCAACAATTCGAACACCCCGGGTACCTATACTTTTTATGCAGCTTGCGTAGGATCCTCTGCCTGCCGAGCGCCGGTTAACCTGATCATTGATCCTTCTCCGGCAGTATTTCAGGATACGATGTCGCAATGTGAATTTCCGGCGGGTAGTAATGGGGCTATTTTTGACCTGACCACCATGGACGGTCCGGTATCGGGTTTTGCGGCGGGTGCAACGGTTCAGTACTATGGAGACCAAGGCTTGTTTTATTTACTGCCCAGCCCAACAGCCGATACAACCGGCACCGCTGTTGTATTTGCGAAAGTAACCAATGCAGCGGGCTGTTCGTCGTCTGATACGCTGTTGTTGCAAGTGAATGGACAACCCGAATTTCCTGCTTTGTATGTAACCGGTAACGCATGTGCTCCTGCTTCTATTGATGTGGCTACCCTGATTGATCCGTTTACTACAGTACCTCCTGGAAGTGATACGTTGTACTTCTCTGATGCAGCGTGTACCATTCCTTATCCGAACCCCCATAATGTAACAATATCCGATACGGTATACATTGTGATCGCAACCAATACAGTGCCTGTATGTGCCGACACGGCCATCGCATTGATCGAACTCTCCACGGCAGGGGCCTTGATCGCCAATCAGGATATCCTGAACTTCTCTATTCCTGGTTTTGTGGGTTGTAACACCATCACCTTTACCGATGGCAATACCGATACTTTATACAATCCAGCCGATTGTAAACGCATCATTCATCTGACTGATGTGGCCAATGGAACCAGTTTAGGCAGTACGCAGGTATGCGAATGGATCGATGCCAGTACTCAGGTACATAACGGTCAGCCTTATGTAAACCGTCACTACCAGATCACACCATCTACACAAACCAATGCAACGGTTTGTCTGTATTTCCTCGATGATGATTTTGCGCAGTTCAATTCCTTCTCTTTCATCAATGGCTGGCCACAGATCACACCGAATGTGAATCTGGCGATCTCGCAGGTAGACAATGGAGATATCACCGATCCGGGCCATACGGCTATTGCGATTCCGAATGCGAATATCACCACCAGCTACGATCCCTTGACAACCGTTTGGACGGTTTGCTTCCCTGTTGACAGCTTCTCTTATTTCTATGCGCATGCTGCCAATCCAAACAATATACCTTTACCGGTAAGTATGTTGAGTTTCACCGGCAATAAAGTGGAAGGGACTTCAGTGCTGAACTGGGTTACCTCGAGCGAGCAAAACAACAGCCATTTCATACTCGAACATAGCAAGGATGGTAAAGCTTTCACTGCCTTGTCTGCCCGTATCGACAGCAAAGCCCCCAACGGCAACAGCGCTACACCATTGGTGTATGAATTCATCGATCAGTCGCCTTACGCTGGTTATAATTACTATCGTTTGCAACAAACTGATCTTGACGGACATATCAGTTACAGCAAAATTGTAAATGTTTATCATGGTGCTGAAACTTTGGTGAATCTGTATCCGAATCCGGTTAATACGCAACTGAATATTGAATTACAGACACCGAAAGCAGGTATGGTACAGATCAAGATCATGGATGCCACAGGCCGTGTAGTGAAAGCCGTTGACATGCAATTGCAAGCCGGTGCCAACAAAGGCGAAATCAGTATGGAAGGGCTTGCCGATGGCGTGTACATGGTGAAGATATCCAACAACAAAGGGTTGAATTATAGCCAAACCATCAGAAAGAACTGA
>CAZFKA010000293.1:0-3277 GCA_964519155.1 uncultured Bifidobacterium sp.
GCCTTCTCCTTATACAAATTCTCGCTGATTTACGTTTGTAAAAAAGCCGGGCAATCCACGCAGAGGTTGTGAATTAAAAAAATAATTTACTGATAAAAAGACTTATTTCCCCCAGCCAAACCAGTCGTTTCCATTGGCATACAGCATCAATAACAGCAGGAATATCATACCGGCCATCTGTGCATATTCAAGAAATTTTTCGTTTGGTTTTCTTCGGGTAATCATTTCGTACAGCGTGAACATCACGTGTCCGCCATCAAGGGCGGGTATCGGCAATAAATTCATGAAAGCCAGTACGATCGACAAAAAGGCGGTCATACTCCAAAAAGATTCCCAATTCCACACACCGGGAAATGCGTTCGCGATTCCCTTGAACCCACCCATTCCTTTGTAAGCACCGGTTTTGATATTACCCATTTTCTTAAACTGCGCAACATAAAAATTCAGATCACCTTTGGCTTTACCGACGGCTGCCGGAAAAGCAGAGAAAAATGAATAATGTGTCACCACCATTTTGAGCCATCCGAGGCTATCCATTTGAAAATAATCATATCCGTAAGGTACAAATCCTATCTTGGAATCAGCATTGACTCTCAGGTTAAGATCAATGACCGAATCGTTTCGCTTCACTTGCACTTGCGCATTGGTATTGGCTTTATGCTTGAGCGCATTGACGATCTCATCATGAAAAGCCACTGGCGTTCCATCTATCGCTACGATTTTATCGCGATCGCGCAAACCACCTTTATAAGCTGCGGATGTATCCGGAACCAAAAAAACCATGGCCGGTTTGCGCGGCTCAATCAGCGATATTTTCCCCTTTTTCTTATTCTCAATCAGTTGCCCGAGCAAATCAATAGGCACTTTCAGGTCGATCACCTGCTGATTTCGTTCGATTGTAATTGTTTCGTCAGAAAGTAAAATGCTCTTGAGCAAATTTTCAAAGTCAGTCACTTTTTCCCCGTCAATCGACAATATTTTGTCACCGCTGCGTAAGCCGATCTTATATAGGGCACTATCAGTAACGGCAATACCATATTGTATCGAATCGCCCGGTATTTTTTTATCACCCCAGGTAAACAATACCATTGCATAAATCACGATGGCAACAATAACGTTCATAATAATACCTCCCAACATGATGATCAATCGCTGCCAGGCCGGCTTGCTTCTGAATTCCCAGGGTTGCGGCGCTTGTTTGAGTGATTCCTTGTCCATACTTTCATCAATCATCCCTGAAATTTTAACATACCCCCCCAGCGGCAACCAACCAATCCCATATTCCGTATCGCCGACTTTTTTCTTGACAACGGAAAACCAGGGATCGAAAAAAAGATAAAATTTTTCGACACGGCATCCAAACCAACGGGCCGTGATATAATGTCCGAATTCGTGCAGGATAACCAGTATGCTTAGGGCCAGAATGAGTTGTCCCAGCTTGATTCCTACCATCGCCCAATCGATTGCTAATAAGTGCATGATCATAATTATTTAATGAAAGAAGTAGCCATCGAACGGGTTTCACGGTTACACTCAACATAATCATGCAGGTTCGGCTTTTCGATGTACGGCATTTTGGCGAGACAATTTTCAATGATATCACTCATTTCTAAAAAGCCGACCTTGTTTTTCAAAAAGGCTTCTACAACGATTTCATTTGCTGCGTTCAATATACATGGAGCATTGCCACCCCGGTGCATCGCTTCTTTCGCGAGTGCAAGATTACGGAAAGTTTTTGTATCTGCCGCTTCAAAAGTGAGGGACGGAAAATTTTTGAATTCAAAGCGTTTAAAATCATTTTGCAGTCGTTGAGGAAAGCCTAACGCGTATTGTATCGGCAACTTCATATCAGGCAAGCCCATTTGTGCTTTCATACTACCGTCAGTAAATTGAACCATTGAATGGATAATTGATTGCGGGTGGATGATCACCTCGATCTGTTCGTTGTCTAACCCAAACAGCCATTTTGCTTCAATCATTTCCAAGCCCTTATTCATCAGGCTAGCGGAATCGATCGTTATTTTTGCTCCCATGGTCCAGTTCGGGTGCTGAAGTGCATGGTCTTTTTTGACATTGATCAGATAATTGGGCTTTTTACCCAGAAAAGGCCCCCCTGAGGCAGTCAAAACGATTTTTTCCACTGCTGCCGGGGTTTCGCCGATCAGACACTGGAAGATGGCCGAATGTTCGCTGTCGACCGGAATCAGATTTGCACGATGTTTTGTCACAAGATCACTCACCAGATCGCCGGCTACAACCAAGGTTTCTTTATTGGCCAGCGCTACGGTTTTCCCCTGTTGTATGGCCGCAATGGTCGACGAAAGCCCGGCAAACCCAACTATCGCTGCAATTAAGATATCATAACTATCGCTTGCGGCAACTTCAATCAAGGACGCTTCTCCGGCAAATACCTTGATTTGTTCGTCGGCCAAAGCATGATTAACCTTTTGATACTGCGATTCGTCGCCGATTACTACTATATTGGGTTGATACCGTTTCGCCTGTTGTATGAGCAAATCGGCATTGCGATGTGCCGTTAATACTTCAACTGAAAAAAGTTCTTTGTGCCTTTCAATTACATCTAATGCCTGTGTACCAATGGAACCTGTACTGCCATACAGCGCGACGCGTCTCTTCATAGGGTGAAAAATTCTTTTTGTATTTTAGTGGACAAATCTAAGGATATTTATGTCAGTTACCTTTGTTGATGGGATTCATTTATTTTGCGATTGCAAATTTCGTGTAAATAGCTTCGGCAGACCGGCGTCGCACCTGAATATCGTCCGCATAATTCCCCCCGGAATCAAATTATTTTTAACAGAAGTTTGGGAAGGTATCATTTTATTAAAAAAAAATTCACAAACTGTTTAAACCTTTAGTTAATTGAATGGTCTGAGTGCCCGTAAAAAACAAAAAAAAAATAAAAATGAAACACAAACAAGTTAAAATCGCCCTATTTGCCACCGTGCTGGCCACATCTGTTTTCATGATTTCCTGTAACCGTAACCGTAATACGGATAAAGACAATGACACAGAAATGTCGAACGACAATGCCCTGGCCGAATTCAGCTACAACGATGCCTTAAATATTGCCGATGAAGCGTCAAGCTTACAAACCGGCGACAATTTAGGTAGCTACAAAACCAGCAGCAATTGTGCAACCGTAACGCATGATACAACATCTACCCCCAAAACGATTACCATTGACTTCGGACCGACCAATTGTATGTGTAATGATGGCCGCAACCGTAGAGGAAAAATTCTGGTTGCTTACACC
>CAZFKA010000294.1:0-3247 GCA_964519155.1 uncultured Bifidobacterium sp.
GTTTTACGGTTATATCAATAATAACCTTTGTGTCAAGAGTTGTATTTCGGTAAAAGTTCTGGCTGATTTTTTCGATCTCAACGGATAGCCTTACTTTCTATCTGTCTTTGGCTTGTTTTTTTCTGTTTGAGGTGACATTTCGGGTTGCCAGGGGCCGTCGTCCGTACTGCCCACAACGCGGTACATATCATTTTCGTATAATCGTTTGGGATTAACGCAATGAAGTTGTTCAAAAGGCATAAAATGCTGTCCTCGATTAAATTCAAACGCTATAGACTGATTGCTGCGGTGGTCGTAGACGGTGGCAAATTCGTAATGCATGGAGTACGGCATTTTGAATCGATTCACTGTGTAAATATTGTTTTCGTTTGAGATGTCAATATTGTCGCGCAAAGCATAAAAATGCATGTCTTTTTTTGTTATAAACTGCCTGAACACGACCGAATCTTTTTCAAAACGTATTTCTTCTCTGTACAAAACACCGACAGGTAAGTTTGTGTCGCGTGGAAATTGCCAAACAAACAAATGTTGAGTTTGGAGAAGTTCTTGCTGTATTTCGTCAGGTGGTATGGGAGTTGGGGTGGCAAATTGAATGGGTTTGCTTACCAGCTTTTTTTTCTTTTGTGTTCCTTTATTTTTGTTTTGTGCCGAACCATAAAACGCGAGCAACATCAACAGCAAAAAGAGTTTCGAAAAAAGATGACAATATCGACGCATGGCGGATTATTATTATTACAAATATAGCCATATCAAGACATGAATTGCATTTGCTTGTGCAGTTGTAGGCTACTTTCTCCCCTTTTTTAAAACGCCATTTTTTTTCGCTATCATTGTAGCCGATCCAACAATTAATTACCGTGAAAAAAATAGATATTCATACGCATATCATGCCGGAAAAAATCCCGAATTGGTTTCAAAAATTCGGTTATGGCGAATTCATTCATCTCGATCATGTGCCAGAGAAACCGTGTTGCGCGCGGATGATGAAAGGGGATAAATTTTTCAGAGAGATCGAAAGCAATTGCTGGGAACCCAAAGACCGTTTAATTGATATGGATGCGACCGCAGTTGACATACAGGTATTGTCGACAATACCGGTACTGTTCAATTATTGGGCTAAACCGGAACATGGGTACGAAACATCTCGTTTTTTTAATGATCATATTGCCTCCTGTGTAAATCTTTTCCCCCAAAAATTTATTGGTTTGGGTACCGTTCCCTTGCAGGATATCGATTTAGCAATCAAGGAGATGGAACGGGTTGTAAAAATATTAAAAATGCCCGGTATCGAAATCGGTTCAAATATTAATCAGGTCAATTTAAGTGATAAGCAATTTTTTCCCTTTTGGGAAGCTGCGCAGGAATTAAAATGCAGCATTTTTGTTCATCCCTGGGATATGATGGGCGAACAGGATATGGGAAAGTATTGGTTGCCCTGGTTGGTAGGAATGCCTGCAGAAACATCGAGGGCCATATGTAGCATGATCTTTGGAGGGGTGATGGAAAATTTCCCTGATCTGCATATTGCTTTTGCACATGGGGGTGGTTCATTTCCGGCTACTGTCGGTCGCATCGAGCACGGCTTTACTGTGAGACCTGACCTTTGTGCGATCGATAATCCGCAACATCCACGCCATTATCTGGGTAAATTTTGGGTCGACAGTTTGGTGCACGACCCGGACGCTTTTGCTTTGTTGCAGCAAACCATAGGAGCTGACAAAATATGTTGCGGGAGCGATTATCCCTTCCCCTTGGGGGAACATCAACCCGGCTCGCTCATTGAGAGTTTACCGCTTAGCAGGGAGTCGAAAGAGAACATGCTGTATCATAATGCATTGGAGTGGCTGGGCTTAAAATGAAAATGATGTAATCATTTGATACAATTGTAAAACACCAGGGGGCGACACTGAATTTATTTTTGCGGGTGATAAACTGATTCATTCTCGCAAAAATTATCCGCTATGCAAAAAAATATGATCAACAGCTTGCTCGCCGGAATCATGATGCCTGCGCTGTGTTTTAACGCTGAAGCTGCAAGGAAAGAAGACAATCGTTTTCATCAACAGCAAGGAGCTTTTCGTCGTGGCTCCAATACACTATCATTTGGTCTCGGTACGGGAATCAACTATCATTATTATGGTACTTTTAATAGTTTACCTACATTTTTTCTTGCCTACGACCATGGTATAATCAATGGCGCCGGTCCCGGAAATATTGGAATTGGGGGCCTCCTAGCGATGAAAGCGGCTACCTATCAGTATGCCAACGGCGGTTACCGGGCCGACTGGCGACACTATTTTGCCGGGGCAAGGGCAAGTTGGCATTTAACTGTTTTGGCCGGAAAAAATAATATGTTTGATCCTTATACAGGGGTGAGTGCCGGAGTGCGTATCACTTAATATAGCGACGCTTATTTCGATACTAATCCTGCCTATTTTAATCCTTACGACGATCAGCGCATAAATCCCTTTGCGGGGGCTTTTATTGGCGCGAAATACAATTTCGCTCGTCGTGTCGGTGTTTTCGCTGAGGCCGGTTATGATATTTCACTTATCAGGGCGGGGCTTTGCCTGAATTTTTAAGGGCACCCACAAACTTGAATTACAAGTACCCCTAAAATGGCTTGGACGACGTTTTGTCCGGGCCATCTTTTTTACCTCGATAATAGCCAGAGGCTAAAACATGATCTGTTGCCATTCAAGGGAAAAGTCTATGATTCAATACGTATTGACATAAACAACGAAATTATTAAACAGCTTATCGGTAGAGCGTTTCGAATTTTGTATTTAAAAAAAATCGCCAAAAAAGCCTATTGCTTGATAGGATAAATGATAATTATGTAAAGTTTTGTCCTTTTGGTATAACACGAGAGCACACATTTGCGGGCATCTTTGTATCGGAATTAAAAACGTACATGTCATGAGAATATTCGCGCTTTCGTTTCTGCTTTGTTGTTACACATTTTGTAGTCAGGCGCAAAGTACTCAACTTGTTACACCAGCAAATACTGATTGGCAAAAAATTGCTGAAACAATCATGGTTTTCGGTAAAGATTCGGCCGTGATTAATATTAAAGGTGTCGAACGGTATATGTCTTTTTACTTCCATGTGATCAACGGCGGAATTGATTTGCAAAGCATGAAGGTATACTACGAAAACGGGGAGATGCAGGATTTTGCGATCAACGAGAACGTTAAACCGGAAGCCAATAGCCGTGTATTTGATCTGGTAGGAGACGCTCGAAAGA
>CAZFKA010000295.1:0-3231 GCA_964519155.1 uncultured Bifidobacterium sp.
ACATTATCATGTCGGGGATCGATCAAAATTTTATTGAAAACATCCTGAATGATTTCTTTTTCGCCTTCAATAATTTGAAAGAAATGCTTGTTGCAATACACTAAGATACCGGTAACATTTATTTCCCGGTTGTTCCGGATTGAACTGTCCAGAATATCCTTTATATCCTCATACCGCAGACTATCGCATCCGGTGCTCACATACGATAAATGGTAAACCTGCCCGTCTTTCATGCTGTAAATGTATCAGTATTTTTATTTTTCGCTTATTTTAATAAACAATACTTCATAAACAACGCTAATAGACTATTCGGGGTACATATCTTTCACGGATCCAAAACCGATAATGTCCTGAACCACCTCCGTGTCGCGGAGTTCCACGGCTTTGATAATTTTCGAACTCCCAAACTGCCCTTTGATATCGTATACGGTACGGCGCAATTTATCGCGGCGAAGGTTGTCGTCGAACAATTCATACTGTACATGGCTATCCGGAATGAAGTCATTCACCATCACACCAATCGAACGCAAATCGGAACTAAAAATAGGTCGTTTTCCCGCAGTCTCAGCATCCTTAATCCGTAGTGAGAGGTATTTATAAAGATCGGTACCGTCTTGCAGGGGTTTCTGCAAACGCAGATGGGTATCCCATTTGGCGCCATTCCTGTACGTACTTTGAAAACTGATTGCTGCACAAAAAAAGTGATGCTTCACCAATCGATTTTCGAGTTTCATGCAAAGCGAAAGAAAAATATCCTGTAATACCTGCTGGTCCTGTCTTTGGGCGCCAGACAAGGTACGCATGGCCGACATTGATTTATAGCCGTTGCTGTAAAAATCGACTTCAGAAAAATTGAGGCGGTAATGCCAGTAGTAGCCCACTACCCCACCCATGATTTTTTTGAGCACTTCGGGTGAGCTGTGGCGCATATCAAGCGGAGTTCTGATTCCGGCGCGTCGCAAGCGGGAAGCATTCCGTTCCGCAATGCCCGGCAGGTCGGTGAGTTGTAATTTCGACAATATATCATCGATATTGTCTTCATTGATCTGCACCAGTCCGTCCGGCTTTTGTAAATTAGTAGCCAGTTTCGCCAGAAAAGTATTTGGCGCAATACCGATCGAACATTTCAGCCAATCGCCCACTTGATTATTGATTTCTTTTTTGATCTGTTGGGCAAGTTTTACTTTATCCGGATAAATGTATTTATACTCCGTAAGGTTTACCACTGCTTCATCTATACTTCGCGGTATGACATCTTCTGAATACGTTCGCAACAAAGCCATGATGCCTTTATGGTATTCGCGGTACAAATACGATTTGGGGGCAACGGGCAATACTTCAGGACAGAGAACACGCGCTTCGTTCAACCGCATCCCCGTCTTTATCCCAAACGTTTTGGCTTCAATCGAAGGAGCGATAATGACCCCATTCCGCATATTTCCACATACCACGATCGGCTTGCCGCGTAACACAGGATTAGCCTGCTGCTCACAACTGGCAAAAAAACTGTTCATGTCGATAAACAACACTACAGCATTTTTATCCGGCTTGGTGTGGTTTTTATATTGCATGCGAATCGCTTCAAACCGAAATTAAAACAATATCGGCAGAGCGGCAAAAAAAAGAAATGCTGCTGCTGAATGAGCAGTGGAACGATTCAACACAGGTTACAACATGATGCCTTTGAGAAACAAAGTAGCAAAAGAAAAATAAATGATCAAACCGGTAACATCCACCAAGGTGGCCACAAAGGGCGTTGATGACGCAGCCGGATCGGCTCCCAGACGTTTAAGTAATAAGGGCAGCATACTCCCCATTAAGGTTCCCCATAATACCACGCCAATGAGTGAACAGCCCACTACGAGCGCGACCAGCAGATAATGTGCCCCGAAAACCGGTGAAAATAACTGCCAGCAAGTGATGACACTGAAACTGATCAAACAAAGAGTACCCCCGAGCAAGAGACCTGAAAGGATTTCTCGTCGCATGATACGCCACCAGTCTTTTATCGTGATTTCATCGAGTGCCATGGCTTGTATGATCAGGGAAGCTGCCTGCGATCCGCTATTCCCCCCACTTGATATAATCAGGGGGATGAAGGTGGCCAGCATCACAACTTTCGCGATCTCTTGCTGAAAATTGGTCATGGCCGTTATGGTGAGTAGTTCACCAAAAAACAATATGATCAGCCAAATCACCCGCTTTTTGTACAACTGAAAAAGGGTCACATCAAGGTAGGGTTCATCGAGCGCTTCCATCCCCCCCATCATCTGGATATCTTCGGTAAATTCTTCTTCGGCTACCCAAAGCACATCGTCGATTGTGATAATGCCGAGCAAAACATTTTTATCGTCAACGACCGGCAAAGCCACACGGTTATTCATTTGAAACACATTCATGGTTTCTTTCTGGTCGTCGTTGACATGGAGCGAGATATACCGTCCATCGATCAGGTCTTCTACTTTGGTCGTTTTCGGATCAACCAGCAAAAAATCCCGGATACGGACGTCGTCAATGAGTTTGCCGTTTTCATCAGTCACATAAATCACATCAATCGTTTCGGAACTCTTTCCATAATCGCGGATATAGGTTAAAACCTGTTCTACGGTCCAATGCGGTTCCACGTCGATATAATCGGGTGTCATCAAACGTCCTACACTTTCTTCGGGATAACCCAGAAGCGAAAGAGTGATTTTGCGCTCTTCAGGGTTCAGGTGTTTGATAATTTCTTTCACCACACTACTGTGTAGCTCGCTCAGTAAGGCGGTACGATCATCCGGTGGCAGGTCATTGAGCAATTTTACCAATGTGGCCGAAGGCAGCAAACGCAATAGATCTTCCTGTATACTTAAGTCGAGGATACGAAATACGGCGAGGGCACGTTGGAAGTCAAGTTGCTGAAAAAACGAGAGGGTATGTTCAGGCATCTCATTGATAATCTCCGCTACGTCAGAAATATTCAAATCATTGATATAGTCGCGCAATTCTGCCCGAGCATCCAACTCAATAAATGTTTTAATACGCTCAATATTTGCTTCTAATTCTTCCATTTTTGCCTATTGGCATTTACGGTGTAAATATATTTGAATTTATTTATCCCCAAGGTTGAATTTCCGTTTTGCCCACATCAGAAAAACATGCGTTACCACAACAAAAATATACCTTTGCATCGACAGACCTCATCCATGCAAGTTGGTCAATTTGATTTGTATTAAAAAAAATTGCATATTA
>CAZFKA010000296.1:0-3217 GCA_964519155.1 uncultured Bifidobacterium sp.
AAATTGAGCTGACCGAAGGGGTTAAACTCCTTGATATTGATCCGGGTAAAGCCACAAACCGAACAGTTGTAACGTTTGTTGGCGAGCCACAGGGCGTGATCGATGCGGCGTTTGCTGCCATTAAAAAAGCCGCTGAATTGATTGATATGCGAGTACACAAAGGTGAGCACCCCCGTATGGGAGCAACAGATGTTTGTCCCTTGATCCCGATCAGTGGTATCAGCATGGAAGAAACAGTAGCTTATGCAAAAAAGTTGGGACAACGAGTAGGAGAAGAATTGGGTATACCGGTTTATCTATACGAAAATGCTGCACAAAAACCCGAACGCCAAAACCTGGCGAATATCAGGGCAGGGGAATATGAAGGTTTTGCCGATAAAATTAAAGATCCTGAATGGGCGCCTGATTTTGGACAATCAGTATTCAATGAAAAAAGCGGTGCGACAGTGATCGGGGCGAGAGATTTTTTAGTTGCCTACAATGTCAATCTGAATACGACCTCAACGCGTCGGGCAAATGCTGTAGCCTTCGATTTACGGGAGAATGGACGAGTGAAGGAACTTGATGGGAAAAAAGTTTTGGACGAACAGGGCAACGAAGTTCGGGAACCGGGTTTATTAAAAAGTGTAAAAGCCATCGGCTGGTTTATAGAGGAATATGGGATCGCTCAGATTTCGATGAATTTGACCAATATCAATATCACACCTTTGCATATAGCTTTTGATAAAGCGGTGGAACGCGCACACGCCAGAGGAATGCGGGTAACTGGCAGTGAGTTAGTGGGCTTGGTGCCTTTGAAATGTATGCTCGATGCCGGACGATATTTTTTACAAAAGCAACGGAGGAGCACAGGAATATCAGAAAGTGAAATAATTCGTATCGCTATAAAAAGTATGGGTTTAGATGAACTTGCCCCTTTTGATCCGCAAAAGAAAATTATTGAGTATGTAATGAACGATCAACCGGGCAAACGATTGGTTGATATGAATCTTACCGCCTTTGCCAATGAAACGGCAAGCGAGAGTCCTGCACCCGGTGGCGGTAGTATCAGTGCTTATGTTGCCGCATTAGGCGCCAGTCTCGGCACGATGGTTGCTAATTTGAGCAGTCATAAAAAAGGATGGGACGATCAGATCGAATTTTTCAGCGATTGGGCTGATCGCGGACAAAAATTGAAAGATGATTTATTGAAATTAGTAGACGAGGATACTTTGGCCTTTAGCCGGATCATGGATGCTTTTTCGCTCCCCAAACATACCGATGAGGAAAAGCAATTGCGAAGCAAAGCCATTCAATCAGCTACTTTGTATGCTACTGAAGTGCCACTCGCTACCATGAAAAAAAGCGTTGCCGTTTATCCGTTGGTTCGCGAAATGGTGAATACGGGCAATCAGAACAGTCTAAGTGATGCAGCGGTTGGTGCCCTGTGTATTCGGGCGGCGATTTATGGAGCTTATCTGAATGTAAAGATCAACGCCAGTGGATTGAAAGACAAAGTACTTGCCGCTGCGATGGTGGAAGAAGCAAAAGCGTTGCTGGCACATTCAAATCAAGAGGAATTGGACATACTGAGGATAACAGAAGGTAAAATGTAAAGAACCGCAACGACTTGTGCACTTAATTTTTCAAAAATTTCTTTGTAAAAAGTGTAATAGCGGTTATCTGCCAACTGATTGCCAAAGTCATAGGCAACTTTTTTGCCTGTATTAAAGTCGAAATTGTAAATCGTGCAGGTATCAGCATTGACAAAACCAGATATGGAATTTGTAAACTTATGACTGGAGTCGTTATTTGCGTAGATCAGCCAACATAGCGTTCACCTGTGTGTTTTCCGGTTCTAATTTGTGTGCGTGCAACAATAAAGGAACAATTTGTTTCTTTTCACCTGATTGATAAAAAACCACTGCCAGATTGATCAGTGTTTGCACCTGATCGGGGTTCAGCATCACCGCATGCAGTAAGTATTTTTTAGCTAATGGCAGATTTTGTTCCTGTAGGGCAAGATAACCCAAACCACTTTGTGCCTCGGCATTTCGCGGGTTTTCACTCGCAACAAAACTGAATATTTTTTTTGCCTCTTCATTTTGTTTGTCCAGCAATAATGCGTTACCCAGTTTATTTTGAAAATCTAAGGCGTACTTCTTCAACGACACTGCTTGTGTAAGGTAAGCAACAGCCATTGTATAATTTTTTTCTTTAGTGTAGCTTTCACCAATCCTATAGCACGTCCAGGCATCCGTGAATGCAGAAGGCTTCTCGGTGGAAACGCGCGAGGTGATAGCGCTATAATTTTTTCTAAGAAACAGGGTTCTGATCACATCGTTGTCACGGCTTTCAACCGTATCAATTCCGGATTTTGCCAAATAAAAAAACGCACTATCGAGAAACATGGATGCCGGTTCGTATCGTTCATAAAATTCCAAAAAAGCTCTGGCACGTACCCTGGCCTCCGGATCAGTATTGCTGTAACAGATCATACTCACAAATTTCACTACCTCGTCTTTCGCTTTACCCAGTGGGCGACGACGGATAAAATGATCGGTAACGGCTACGTGCGGAATGTCGATACTGCCGTTTTTAGGCATATGGCAAACGATGCAATTATTTTGCTTTTCTTCCCTGATTTCCGGTTTTTCGGTGCAGGGGGCTTTTGTACCATGACATGCGTTGCATGCGTTGATATATTGTGTTTGTGGAGTATACTTTACACTGACATGCGGATTGTGACAAGTGATACAACTCATTTTACCTGAATTTACATAGCAATTACTCATTTTCATTCTTTCTACATGACTCGCCATGATCATGTGATTGTCTGATCCGCTGTAATTTGGCATAAACGTATTCATCGTTTTGCTCAACTTTTCAGAGGGTTTGAAATCAAAAAATGTTTTGCCATCATTCAATACCGTAATGCCCTGCAGATGACAGCGCTGACATAAATTGTTCTGTTCTTCCGTACCCAAACGAGCCGGGTTTACAATAGTGTAATCAGGGCCTTTTGATGTGTCGATGATATTTCCCTTTTGTTTTTCTGCCACATGCATGCTTCCCGGGCCATGACACCTTTCGCAATCGATACCGGCCTGAACCTGAGCATATTTATTCAAACTCTCTTCAACAAATTCGGGGTAACCATTATGACAGGAAATACATTCCATTTCAATTTTCCGATCGAAACGCGAACTCATTCCTTTTTCGAAACCCGGTGCAAGAT
>CAZFKA010000297.1:0-3196 GCA_964519155.1 uncultured Bifidobacterium sp.
GACCAGGGCTTTCAGCGAAGGTTCGTATGCCAAAACCGAGCAATGGCAAGAAGGTAGCCGTGTTCATTTTTTGAATCCGGATGGCAAAGGAATGTATAGCGACATTACACAAAACACCCCGAACGAAACCATGATCTTTACGCATCTTGGTGAAATCAAACAATTTGAAGAACAGCCGATTAACCCTGAAACACAAGCATGGAGCGGAGGACAGGAACGTTATTATTTATCGCAACGCGAAGGTATCACGACCCTCAGAGTCCATATTGATGTCATAGAAGCGTTTGCTGATTATTTCGACAAAACGTTTCCGCTGGCTCTCGCTTATGTAAAAGAATTGGCTGAGAATTTTTATATCCTTGTGGAAACAGAGATTTCGGCGACCGTAAACACCATTTGGGAAAAATGGACCAATCCTACCGATATTTTACAATGGAACTTTGCGGGTGATGACTGGCACTGCCCGCGGGCTGCCAACGATTTGAGGCCCGGCGGAAAATTTTGTTTCCGTATGGAAGCCAAAGACGGCAGTTTTGGTTTTGATTTTGAAGGTACTTACACCACTATTTTCCCGGCCCAACAAATTGACTATTCGATAGCCGATGGCCGAAAAGTAGTGATCACTTTTGAACAAAAAGATGACCATACAAAGGTCGTTGAGAAATTTGAACCGGAAACAATGAACCCGTTTGACCTGCAACGCACCGGCTGGCAAATGATCCTCGAACATTTTAAAAAATATGTTGAATCCTGATCAGGCCAACTAAACCATTTTTTATGACAAACAACATTTATCCCTGTCTTTGGTTCGACGGGATGGCTAAATCTGCTGCCGAATTTTACTGTAGCATTTTCCCCGATGCGCAGATAAAAACAGAAAACGCGATGGTGGTGACTTTCGAACTCATGGGTCGAAAATTTATGGGTCTGAATGGCGGACCTGCATTTACAATCAACCCATCCGTTTCCTTTTTCTTATACTGCAGTACAATCGAAGAAGCCGAACACTATTGGAAGCTTATCGCACGCGACGGAAATATTTTGTTGCCCCTCGAAGATTATCCCTGGAGCGATAAGTATGGTTGGGTAGCCGATCAGTTTGGCGTATCGTGGCAGGTGATGTATTCAGAGGAATATGCGGCAAAATATCCCATCGTTCCGTCCTTGCTTTTTTCGGGCGACCACTATGGCCATGCCTTCGAAGCGATTCAATATTACTCCTCTATTTTTTCCCATTCAGCGGTCAGTGAATCCCGGTTTTATGCGGCCGAAGACCGGCAACCGGAAGGACATCTTGCATTAGCGCATTTTACACTTCACGATACCTCTTTCACGGCACTGGATGGCGGCGGCCGTCACCAGTTTGCATTCAATGAAGGTATTTCACTGGTGGTGGACTGCGACACACAAGAAGAGATCGATCGGTACTGGCAGTTGTTGACCGAGGGGGGTGCGGAAAGTAAGTGTGGATGGTTGAAAGACCGTTATGGATTATCGTGGCAGATAGTACCCTCGATTTTGGGCAGTTTAGTTGCCCACCCTGAACACGGAGAACGTGTGTTGCAGGAACTGATGAAAATGAAAAAGATTGATCTAAACCTTTTGAAATCCATCGCGGGTTTACCCTAGCGAAATAAGCTAAAAAAATATTGCACACTTACAGATATTGATCCCATGCCGAGGCAGTGCATGGGATTTTTTTTGTGTAAAAAGGTAAAAAAGCAGGCTTTTTTTAAATACTTTTACACTTTCAAAAAAATTAGAATAACTATGGCAATTGTAGATCTGGTAATGCCCAAAATGGGAGAAAGCATCATGGAAGCAACCATTTTGAAGTGGACAAAAAATGTAGGAGACCCGATAAAGATGGATGAAACCTTGCTTGAAATTGCAACCGACAAAGTTGACAGCGAAGTACCATCGACGGCTGAGGGAACCGTTGCGGAAATCCTCTACAAAGAAAATGATGTGGTAGCTGTGGGTAAGGTTATTGCCCGAATCAATACTGACGGTGCTGTTGAAACAGTTGCCCCCCCAAGTGCAGCACCCGTGCAACAACCCCTTGCCACTCCGCCCGCCACCCCTCAAACGCAAGCCGTCGCTAAGCCGGCAAACAGTGCGCAGAGTGGGAATCGTTTTTACTCTCCTCTTGTACTGAATATCGCAGGTGCAGAAGGAATCAGCATGAGTGAACTTGAAAATATAGCCGGTACGGGAAACGAAGGGCGAGTAACCAAAAAAGATATTATTCAGTATGTGGCCTCCCGCAAACAAGCACCACAAGCCACGGAAGCATCAGCAACAGTAGCCCCGCTGAATGTCCCCCAAGCCGAAGTAACAGTTGCGCCGGCAATGCCTTATACAGGCGGTGGCAATGTAGAGATCATAGAAATGGATCGAATGCGAAAAATGATCGCCGACCATATGGTACGCAGTAAGGCAACCTCGCCACACGTTACCAGTTTTACGGAAGCTGATGTGACCAATATCGTGAATTGGAGAAATAAAGTTAAAAATTCATTCGACAAAAAATATGGTGAGAAGATCACCTTTACCCCGATCTTTATTGAAGCTGTGGTAAATGCAATCAAAAAATTTCCGATGATCAATTGCAGTGTAGAAGGCAATCAGATCATTTTGAAAAAAGATATCAATATCGGAATGGCAACGGCATTACCGTCCGGCAACCTGATCGTTCCGGTGATCAAAAATGCCGATACCAAAAATCTTTTCGGATTAACCAAAGAAGTGAATCAACTTGCTAACAGTGCACGAAATAATAAACTGAAACCCGATGATACCCAAGGTGGTACATTTACCATGACCAATGTAGGAACCTTCGGCAGTTTGATGGGTACGCCCATTATCAATCAACCACAGGTAGCTATTCTCGCTGTAGGGGCAATTAAAAAAAGACCCATGGTATTGGAAACCGAAGATGGAGATGTAATCGCGATCAGGCATATGATGTATCTGTCGCTGAGTTACGATCATGGGGTGGTGGACGGATCATTGGGCGCAGGCTTTCTTACGGAAGTAGCTAATGAACTGGAACGTTTCGACAGCAAACGCGATATATAACATAATGAAACCGACGGTATATAATGAGGCGGAAATACGCGAACAATTGCAAACGATTAGCGAATGGCTGTCTCTTATACACATCTCCGAGCACACGAGACCGAGGCTGATCTCG
>CAZFKA010000298.1:0-3192 GCA_964519155.1 uncultured Bifidobacterium sp.
TGATAATTCAAACCACCCACTAACCATGAGATTACTTTATTGTTCATGGCAAAATTGACTGTTGTATTCACCTGATGCAATGCCCATTCGTTTTCAATTTTACACTGATCATTGGGGATCGGAAATTCAGCTTCCTCAACAGCGTGCGCCATCTGAAAAACCAAAGCCAGCGTAACTCCTAAAACGGCATGCATGACAAAGAAGCCCAACAATGCTTTCCAAAAGCCAAAAACAGCAATCGGTATAAAAAAGAACAGCGTAAGGTTGATCAATTTGCCAAGCCAAAATTCAAGATGATCGCGTGTTTTCATCGTACGGATCTCCGTGGTATTGATTCGCTTGGTAACGAGTTTCCAATAATCGTCAAACAATATCCAGTTAAAAGTGGTAAAAAAATACAAGGGCAATGAGTAAATATGCTGAAACCGGTGAAACCATCGTTTACCTTGTGCTGGGTGCAGGCGAAACATCGGGTATTTGGCGATATCATCGTCGAGTCCGTCAATATTCGTATAGGTATGATGCAATATATTGTGTTTGATCTTCCACAAAAAAGTACTGCCACCCATTAAATCGCCACCCAAAAAGGCAATAAAATTATTTAAACGATTGTTGTCACTATAACTTCCGTGTGCAGCATCATGCATTACATTAAATCCAATGGTAGCCTGCACAAATCCAACCATACCGCACAATAATAACATAAGCCATCCGGGTGCCTGCCAATACAAAATAATACCGTACAGGGTAAACAAAGAAACCAGCAAAACAATTGTTTTGGTATATAATTTCCAGTTGCCCCTCACCGCTATATTATTCGACTTGAAATAATCATCGATCCTTTCATCCAGTAGCGTTTTAAAAGGACGGGGATTATTGGTAAATGTAATTTTCGACATAAAAAAAGTGTGCAAATATCGCTTTTTTATCTGCATTTTCCTAGTCGCAAACTGTTATTTTGCTGAAAAAAACACCCTGATCACCCTTGACCGATAAAAAATATTGACCCGGTTTTGCCCGGTCTTTTACCCTGATTTTCAGCTGTTTATCATCGGCAAGGGTTATTTCTTTCAATAAAATTCGCCCATCAGGGCTGTACAAGGTATACACATAACTTCCGGGAGCTGGTAAGTCGACCGTTAATTGCTCATTTACGGGATTGGGATATACATTGAGTTGAGGGGTATTGGTTTGGGCAATCGACAGTGCACCGGCCTGTAAGATCTGAAACGTATCGGTGATACAGTTCCAATTATCAGACACATACAGTACCATATCGTGGGTTGCCAGAAAATTAATCGATCGGGTGGTATCGCCTGTACTCCAATGAAACGCCGGCCGATGCCAGTTCGCTTTCAAGGTCACGAGCGAAGGATAACTACAATACACCTGCTTGATCCGGTTTGCATTTTTCAGTATCGTAAACTGATCTTTCACGATATGCATCGTGTCGGTGCTGATCCACTCGGCCCGTAATTCGTTGCCTTCGACAGTCACCACGAGTCCGCCATTGTCTTGATAATTTGAATATTGCATCGCATTATGTGGCCATTGGGCAAACGGCAATTGCGGAACTGCGCTTCCCGAACCAATCACACAGTAGATCACCCCACTGTCTTTCTTACTACTATTGTTTTTGATATACAAACACGAATTCACGGAACTGTCGTACCGGCCGGAACTGTTTTGTACAAGATGTGATACAGTATCGAAAGTAGCCTCAAGGCCAAAATGATTGCGAATCAGATTGCTGCGTTGGTAGGTATGGCAATGCCCGTTTAACACCAGATCGACATTGTATTTTTCCAGTATGGGGTTCAGGTTAGTGCGCAAGCTTATCAGGTCGGCTTCCACGTCTGAATTATGTGTGCCCATACAATAAGGTGGATGA
This sequence comes from uncultured Bifidobacterium sp., assembly GCA_964519155.1. Taxonomy (GTDB): domain Bacteria; phylum Bacteroidota; class Bacteroidia; order Chitinophagales; family Chitinophagaceae; genus OLB11. The sequence continues at coordinate 1,892 of CAZFKA010000298.1, forward strand.
TGATAGCTAACGATTACCCAGGGAAGGGTGTTTAGACTTAAATCATATTTCAACCATTGCACCTGGGGTGAAAAAGCTGTGTCGGCCAGGCCATAATAATTGCCACCGACATTTTCGAGTCCATACGAATCGAGATTAATAAAATGAACATTACCGACATTGTAAGCATAATAACGTTCAGTATTACTCGCTATGCCCCCCATTTCAGCATTTTCGGGGTTTGAGAAGATTTGAAAATAAGGCACCAGATGATCTACCCGCCGGTTATAGTCATTGGCATAATCATGATTTCCCAAACAAGGCCATAGCACAGTATGTTTGGTAACACTTTTTTGGTAATAATCAAAAAAACCGGCTTGATAATGTTCGTCATACCCCAGCGGATAGGCATTGTCGCCTAACAGAATAAATCCGTTGACATAATTCGTATCCACGTGTTTTTCAAACGCATCAATCACTGCTTTTTCCTGGGGTGTATTTTTGGCCATATCGCCAACTGCCCAAAAACGGATGGGCTTGTCGTGGGTAGCAGATGGAATGGGTGTTGTGCGAAAATAATTTTGCGAATCGCCTTGCAGGACGGCAACCGTTGTACCGACGCTGTACCAGTACTTGGTATCGGCTGCCAGATTGTTCAATACAATGATATGATCGGTTACCGGCGCAGCATTGAAAGCGATCAGGTTGAGATTGTTTTTGTTCGTGCCATACTTCACCTCGCTGTTGGTAGCGACATCGGTTCTCCAGCGGATGGTTATACTATTTTGGGTCGCCATATTCAAATAAGGCCCCCGCATCAAAACCTGTGCACTGGCCAGATCGCTATACAAAAAAATAAATACACAACAGAGGAGAAATAGACGCATTGGTAACCGGATATTTTTACAAAATAAAACAATAAAATAATAATTTGTTCATTTGGGTGAGCAACTGCGACAATAACTACGAAAGCAAAGATTGCTGATAGAAAATTCCGATAGGCAACTTCATCTGTCAAAACCCGTTTGATTCGTACGAACAAGCTTACCTTTGCCCTTCAATTTTTTTGTATGGCCAAAATCTCAATTAATCTCGCTACAGGTTCAATTCAAGCTGACGACCTGATTGTGGGCATCGATCTGGGTACCACCAATAGTCTTATTGCCATCATACATCCCGATACCCGGCAGCCTATGTACCTGAAAGATATCGACAATAGTTCCCTTGTGCCATCGGTAGTGCATTTTGGTCGAGAGGGGCAGATCATTGTCGTACAAGCGTCTAAGCCTTTTTTGCAAACTGATGCTGCCAATACCCTTTAT
>CAZFKA010000299.1:0-3171 GCA_964519155.1 uncultured Bifidobacterium sp.
CTGCAGGGTGCTCCGCCATCGTAAACCCAACCCGCTACCATCGTAGTATCGTAGCAATAGAGTTTATCGGCTGCAATATACAGCTTTCCGTTGGATGCTAGCAGCGCCAGAGAACTTGGAAATAAAGTAGCGGCGGATTTATAGATCTCTCCGGTGAGGATATCTATTGAATAAAGATAACCTCCGTCAGTATGTACATACAATTTCTTACGATACAATACCGGTGTACCTTTGCAAGTCCCATTTAGAATAACTTCCCATAATTTATTACCGGTATTGGCTTCATAACAAATAAGGTTATTGTTATCAGTAGCAACATATACCGCTTCCTGCCTGACTTTCGGTAAAGGTGGATCGCTGCTTTTTTTCTTTCCACAGGAAACTAAAAGCAGCATGCTCACAAAGACAAACAGTACGTATGATAATTTTTTCATATAGTAAGTAAATTCTAACTAAAAACAAATATAAGCGAAAATTGACAAAAGGAAACTATGTATCGGCTTTTATTTTACTCCTGCACAGACGTATTTGCCGGGCGAAAAGTTTGGGTCACCGACGCTTAGTCATCACTCATTTTCTTTACGAAAAACAAAAAAAATGGCTTACTTCTTTTCAATGGTTTGCAAAATAAAAGTTTCCAATTCATCTTGTGTAATGGGCGTACCTTTGATTTTATTGTAGGGGATGGCATCTACCAGAAATTCGCTCCGTATTATTTTCACCAATTGTCCATTGTTGATCTCCGGAACAATCACGGTTTTGAATTGTTTCAACATGTGACCCAGATTTTTTGGAAAAGGACGAATATATTTCAAATGACAATGCGCAATGGATATACCTTTTGCCAGCAGTTTTTGTACCACAACCGTTATAACGCCATAGGTAGACCCCCAACCCAACACCAGCACCTCACCCTGCGACTCGCCTGCACTCATGGTTTGCTCAGGAACATAATCGGCTATCAGGTCAATTTTTGCCTGACGGGTTTTCACCATATGTTGATGATTTTCGGCATCATAACTTACATTGCCCGTTATATCTTGTTTTTCTAAACCACCGATGCGATGCTCTAATCCGGCGTGACCCGGTATCACCCAAGGCCGAACCAACTTTTCGTCACGCTGATAAGGCAACAATTTCTCTTCCGTATCGTTGAGGCTTGTTTTAAACATTACCGGGATATCCGCAATATCAGCCGCTTGGGGGAATTTCCAGGGTTCTGCCCCATTCGCAATATAACCATCGCTGAGTAAAATAACCGGTGTCATATGGTTGATAGCCATCCGACAGGCTTCTATCGCCAGTTCGAAACAATCGGTGGGAGAAGATGTAGCAATGACGGGCATCGGACATTCGCCATTGCGACCATAGTAAGCTTGCATCAGGTCACTTTGTTCGGTTTTTGTCGGCAACCCGGTCGACGGTCCTCCCCGTTGAATATCAATGATAATGAGGGGAATTTCGAGCATGACGGCCAATCCCATGGCTTCGGCTTTGAGCGCCATACCGGGCCCTGAGGTTGTAGTAACCCCGATCGATCCGCCATAAGAAGCACCGATAGCGGAAGTAATGGCTGCAATTTCATCTTCTGCCTGAAAAGTAATGATATTGTAATTCTTATACTTACTGAGTTCGTGCAAGATATCCGACGCTGGCGTGATGGGATAAGAACCGAGAAACATTTTCAACCCGGATTTTTGGGCAGCAGTCACTAAACCCAGCGCCAGTGCGGTATTACCAGTGATGCTTCGGTAAACACCCGGTGCTACTTTGGCTTTAGCCACCGTATATCGCGAAGTAAACAATTCAGTGGTATCCCCATAATGATAACCGGCTTTTAAAGCCAACAAATTACTTTGCAAAACATCGGGTTTACGACCGAATTTATCTTCAAGAAATTTGAGGGTATTTTCCATATTGCGATCATACATCCAATAAAGAAATCCCAACACAAACATGTTTTTCGCACGGTCTTTTTCTTTTACACCTAGTGTGGTAATATCCTTCAACGCCTCCCGGGTGAGCTTTGTAACATCGATCTTGTAAACCGTATAACCATCAAGTGAATGATTTTCTATCGGATTTTCACCGTCAGGATAATTCGCAAGTCGTAAATTTTTACTGTCAAACCCATCGGTATTAACAATGATAATGCCTCCTTTTTTGATAACCCCGAGATTGACTTTTAAAGCCGCCGCATTCATGGCTACGAGCACATCGCAATCGTCGCCGGGTGTGAATATCGATTCGGAGGAAAAATGTAACTGAAAACCACTCACGCCCGGGAGTGTACCGATCGGAGCCCTTATTTCTGCCGGAAAATCAGGAAAGGTCGACAAGTCGTTGCCCCTCATTGCCGTATTGGTAGTAAATTGAGAACCGGTCAACTGAATACCATCGCCGCTGTCACCTGCAAATTTGATCACCACATGATCAAGTTCGTGAATCGTATTATCCATAAGCGGCAAAGATAATCATTTTGCCAGGTATTCGATAAGGGAGGATTTCAACAAATGAATTGAGCTGCAGAAAAAATGCATTAAGCCAGCACTTCGGCCATCGTTTTTCCGATATCTGCGGGACTGTCAACTACATGAATACCACATTCACGCATAATCTTCATTTTGGCAGCAGCAGTATCGTCAGATCCGCCAACAATTGCCCCGGCATGTCCCATACGGCGACCGGCCGGTGCTGTTTGTCCTGCAATAAATCCAACTACAGGCTTGCGCATATTATCTTTCAGCCAGCGGGCCGCTTCTGCCTCCATTCCACCACCGATTTCACCAATCATAATGATTCCTTTGGTTTCATCGTCATTCATCAACAATTCAACTGCTTCACGGGTTGTGGTACCAATAATGGGATCTCCCCCAATTCCAATGGCTGTTGTAACGCCCAAACCCGCCTTTACCACCTGATCGGCAGCTTCGTAGGTGAGGGTTCCTGATTTGGAAACAATTCCAATATTTCCTTTTTTGAAAATAAATCCGGGCATGATGCCTACTTTGGCTTCATCGGCAGTAATCACCCCGGGGCAATTTGGACCGATGAGACGGCAATCTTTATCTTTCAGATATTCTTTCGCTACTACCATATCTTGAACCGGAATGCCTTCCGTAATACAAATGATAACTTTGATACCGGCGTCGGCAGCTTCCATTACCGCAT
>CAZFKA010000300.1:0-3170 GCA_964519155.1 uncultured Bifidobacterium sp.
AACCCTCACTGCAGCACTCGACATTTGTTTGTTTCCGGACAGCTATAAAAAAACCGGTCAGATCGGAGAACTAAACAGTAGTCACGTGATGCTCCGCGCTGAGGTACTGATGAAATTCAATACCGAATCGCCTCACCGTAAAGTACTGGTGACTTATCCTGAAGCCTTGGTAGAAAAAGTGGTGAATACCGAAGCCTTTTCGAAAAACACTATCTATATCAAGCAAAGCGAAAAGCTGGACGTGGGCTTCCTGACAGAATTTTTGGCGGATATGGGATTCAGCAAAGTCGACTTTGTGTACGAACCCGGACAATTTGCCATTCGTGGTGGAATTATAGACATCTACTCTTTCGGCAACGAACATCCTTATCGCGTTGAACTGTTTGATGATGAAGTTGATACGATACGCATATTTGATCCCGAAACGCAATTGAGTGAACGAAAATTGCTGCAGGTCACCATTATACCAAATATCGAAACCCATTTTGACACCCGGGAAAAAGTCTCTTTGTTTTCATTTTTGCCTGCCAATACGATAGTCTGGATACATGATGCCGAACTGACTATAGAACGCATCGGAAAATTATTGGCTCACATCGAAGGAAAAGGAGATATCGCCGTGCAGGATGTGAATGAAACCGAGGTCGTGGTGAATATCAGTGATTTTACCGACAAAGACAGCTTGATCAAGCAATTGCAACAACGTATGATGATAGAGTTCGGGAAAGGATTTGCCTCAGAAATTTTTCAGACACCGGTATCGACAAACCTCTCCTTTCAGACACGTGAACAACCTGCTTTCAACCGCAATTTCGAATTGCTGATCAAAGACCTGCAAGACCGCGCTACAGAGCACTACAATATTTTTATTTTTTCAGAGAACCCCAAACAGCTTGAACGCTTACGCACCATTTTCCAGGAGCTGAATGCGCAGATCTTATTTACACCTATACCCCATTCCGTTGCCTACGGTTTTATCGACAGCGATGTAAAAGTGGTTTGCTATACTGATCACCAGATCTTTCAGCGTTACCACAAATACAAAATGAAACAAGCCTATTCGCAGGGAAAGGCTTTGAGTTTGCGTGCTTTGAAAGAATTGCAACCGGGCGATTTTGTAGCGCATATCGATCATGGAGTTGGCCGTTACAGCGGCTTGCAAAAGATTGATGTAAATGGCGTGATGCAGGAAGCCGTGCGCATCATTTACAAAGACAATGATGTATTGTATGTGAATATTAATTCCTTGCACAAGATCACTAAGTATACCGGTAAAGAAGGTACCGTACCCAAGATACACAAGATCGGCAGTGGCGTATGGGAAAAACTCAAAACCAAAACCAAAAAGCAGATCAAGGATATTGCGGCTGATCTGATAAAGTTATATGCCCAGCGAAAAGCCTCGCAAGGGTTCGCCCATTCGCCTGACTCTTACCTGCAGACTGAACTGGAAATCTCGTTTATGTACGAAGATACCCCTGATCAGTACAAAGCCACACAGGATGTAAAAAGGGATATGGAAAGTGAAGCCCCGATGGACCGGCTAGTATGTGGCGATGTGGGTTTTGGCAAAACCGAAGTAGCCATCCGTGCTGCTTTCAAAACCGTGAACGACAGCAAACAGGCTGCTATATTGGTTCCCACCACTATACTCGCTTATCAGCATTATCAGAATTTTAAAGAACGGCTGAAAGATTTTCCTTGTCGCGTCGATTATCTCAATCGCTTTAAATCATCTAAACAAAAAAAAGAAACTTTACAAGACCTGAAAGAAGGGAAGATCGATATCATCATCGGCACCCATGCCTTGCTGGGTAAAGATGTGCAGTTTAAAGACCTTGGCATACTCGTGATCGATGAAGAACAAAAGTTTGGTGTGGCGTCCAAAGAAAAGATCCGCAGTTTCAAACACAATGTAGATACCCTGACCCTTACCGCTACACCTATACCACGTACTCTCCAGTTTTCACTCATGGGTGCCCGCGATCTGAGTGTGATCAATACCCCGCCACCCAACCGCCAACCTGTGCATACCGAACTCAGTATGTTTAGCGATGAGTTGATACGCGATGCCATTTATTATGAAACCGAACGGGGCGGACAAGTCTTTTTTATTCATAACCGTGTACAAGGACTGGCCGATATGAAAGCCCATATACAGGCCCTTTGCCCCGATATCAGTATCGGTATGGCACACGGACAAATGGAAGGCGATGAATTGGAAGAGGCCATACTCGATTTTATGGCGCAAAAATATGATGTCATCGTTTGCACCAATATAGTGGAAAGCGGTGTCGACATTCCGAATGCCAATACCATCATCATCAACAATGCCCATCAGTTTGGGCTCAGCGATCTGCATCAGTTGCGTGGACGTGTGGGCCGCAGCAATAAAAAAGCATTCTGTTACCTGTTGGCTCCGTCATTAGCCCTATTGCCCGGTGATGCGAAAAAGCGTTTACAAACCATAGAGCAGTATAGCGAACTGGGTAGCGGTTTTTCTATTTCTATGCGCGACCTCGATATACGCGGAGCCGGCAATATGCTGGGGGGTGAGCAAAGCGGTTTCATCACCGATATCGGATTTGAAATGTATCAGAAAATTCTGAACGAAGCCATCCGCGAACTCAAGCACAACGAATTCCGCGAACTGTTTAAAGACCAGATCCTGCAAAAGGAAGATTATGTAACCGATTGCACCGTTGACACCGATCTCGAAATTCATATTCCCGATACCTATGTAGAGAGTATTGCCGAGCGTTTGTCTCTGTACACCCAGCTCGACAATTGCGAAAACGAAGAAGCCCTGCAACGTTTCGAATCATCCCTCATCGATCGCTTCGGGCCTATACCCCCGGCGGTGCGCAGCCTCCTCATTGCCCTCCGTGCCCGCTGGACAGCCGAGGAACTGGGTTTCGAGCGACTCATACTCAAAAACAAACAACTCCGTCTCTACTTCGTCTCCAACCCCGACTCCCCTTATTTCGAAAGCCCTACCTTCAAACATATTCTCCAGGTCATTCAAATGCAGATCAAAAACGCCCGTCTCAAAAACGTAGGCACCAACTTCATGCTCATCATCGATCAGGTAAAATCGATTGATGAAGTGCTGGGATTGCTGGAGAGGATGAGGGTTGTCAGTTGATTTTTAGTCCGGGTTATGCATTACG
>CAZFKA010000301.1:0-3072 GCA_964519155.1 uncultured Bifidobacterium sp.
GAAGATATCCAACAACAAAGGGTTGAATTATAGCCAAACCATCAGAAAGAACTGATACTTTTAATTTTGAATAAAAAGAACGTCCGTGAAAACGGGCGTTTTTTTATTCCCTCATCCCAACGTTTCGCTACCGATAGTCATTTTTTGTCCCGGAGATGTCGTTCCATTTTTCCAAACACATACTCGTAATAAACAAACGGATACTCCGGGTAGGCAAGCGGCCTCTCCGAATGAAGAAACGGCCTCTCCGAATAAAAAAACGCCCTTTCCGGATGAAAGGATGGCATCTCCGAATGAAAGGATGGCGTCTCCGGATGAAAGGATGGCATCTCCGGATGAAAGGATGGCAGGTTCTGGTCAGCAAACAGCCCCTCTGCGGAAAAAAATGGGATTTTTGCCCTTTTTGGCGTTCACTTAGTGTTGTGGGTAGTGAAAACCAAACTTGTAGAACAGCATTATTATGTCAAAAAAACGCAGCACTGTCATAAAAAATACGTATTTCCCTGGCCAGAACCGCCTTCTCCTGTACAATTATGTCCCGCTTAGAAACAGGATCAGTCCCCGCTGTCAAGTGTGTTTCATCAGCCATTCGGTTAACGTGGTAACGTGGTGCATTGAAGAGCATTTGCGGAAAAGGTAATCATTGGCAAAGCCAACTAAGAATTTAAAAATGCACGACGGCACAGCCTTCGGAGAGCTGGGGAACAAATGAAAATGGACTTGCGTTATCGCAACAATAGAACCAGTATTAATATATCTTCGTTAGTGGCTGGTATCTATACCTATAAATACTCAATCCCCACTCGAAGGGGAAGGAATGAGCATTCGTTGCTGCTGCTATTGATTGAATGAGATGTACATCGTTTATGAATGCAACACACCCCTCAATCCCCTCTCGAGAGGGGAAGGAATGAGCATTCGTTGCTGCTGCTATTGATCGAATGAGATGTACATCGTTTATGAATGCAACACACCCCTCATTCCCCTCTTGAGAGGGGAAGTAATGAGCATTCGTTGCTGCTGCTATTGATCGAATGAGATGTACATCGTTTATGAATGCAATACACTCCTCAATCTCCTCTGGAGAGTGGAAGGAAAGAGCATTCGTTTGTTGAGCAATCCATCAGTATGCGAGTAACTTGAAGCACTTAAAGAGCAGCTTCATAAGTTGATCGAATCATTCGGCTAATTTTCATGGACAAAATCGATGAGCAATTTAGCAACCTGTTCATAATTTTCGAGCGACAGGGTATTTGCCTTATCAAAAATATCATGATAAAATCCGGCACCCCCCATCGAATAAATAAAAAAAGCCGGAATGCCTTTTTCGGAAAAATAGTAATGATCTGAATTTTTTGCCTTGCCCCTGATACGAACTTCAGGCAAATATTGTTTACTATTATTGATCGCTTGCAACTTGTCGAATGGCTGACGAAATACCTCACCATTGACTACTGTAATTCCATTTTTGGCATCGCCCATGATATCTATATTGATCAACATTTTAATATGCGAAATATCGAAAGTGGGGTGGGCGGTAAAATATGCGGAACCCATGAGTCCCGCTTCTTCTCCACTGAACAAAATAAATACCATATCGAATGGCGGTTTGTATTTTGAAAAATATTTCGCCAAATACAGTATCATACTGCTTCCACTGGCATTATCGCTTGCTCCGGGAAACATTGCTTTACCCATCATACCCAGATGATCATAATGAGCTGAGAAAACCAGCAAAGAGTCTGAACGTTTACCGGGGATATAGCCGATGATGTTTTTATTGGGGTAAGCCGTTTCGAACGCATGGTGAAATTCAAGTTCGATATGGCTTTTATCGCAGATAGCACTATCGATAAAAGTCATGCTGCTAAAGCGGTCGGTTTGACGGGCTATCGTATGCGTCAGTTTTTTTTCTTCGGTGAAAATGATCAAACCGGGCAAATGATCATATGTTAACATAGAGTCTACAAACCCGTTATGGCGTTGAGCAGAAAAATGCAAAACAGGCGCTTCCTCTTTTGCGAAACCTTTTCGTATTTTACTCATTAACTTTATTCCATCCATGCTATCTTTCAAATTGAAATGCAGCAGGCTGAAACGACCGCTTACGCCCGGCGAACTGGCGGTAACGATATAATCGGCTCCTGAAATGCTCGCTTTTCCGTCAACCAAACAGTGTATATTGCCTGGATGCGTATTGACCGGAAATTGATACGATTGTGTATAAGTATTTCCAAATTTTTGCAGATGCAAATGCTTATATTGTTTTACAAGGTATTTCGCAGCTTTGTGTACTCCCTTATCGACATAACCACGTCCTTTGAATTTTTTTGCGCATAGTTTTTTGATCACCTTTTTTGCATAATGTATATCCTGTGCTGCGGTAGGTGTTGTATAAGTAACAAACCCGACACCAAGAGCCCAAGCCAAAACAAGTGGTCGAAGAAATCGCATTAAATCCATCACATCATTTGATTTTCATTCCCAATTCGCTGAACACAAAAGAGAGCACATCGGTCCACTCATCGATTTGTTTCGACGTGGGTTTGCCTGCGCCATGTCCTGCCTGTACGTCGATACGAATCATTACCGGATTGTTGCCTGCATGTGCTTCCTGCAAGGCAGCAGCAAATTTGAAACTGTGTGCCGGTACTACCCGGTCGTCGTGGTCAGCGGTCGTAATGAGGGTAGAAGGGTAGCGGGTTCCTTTTTTGATATTGTGTAAAGGTGAATATTTCAGCAAATATTTGAATTCTTCTTTTTTATCGCTGCTACCGTATTCCACAGCCCATCCCCATCCAACGGTAAATTTGTGATAACGCAGCATATCCAACACTCCAACACCCGGTAATGCTACTTTAAATAAATCGGGACGTTGGGTCATACAGGCTCCAACCAGTAAACCACCAGTGCTTCTGCCATGTATCGCCAAAAGATCTTTTGACGTGATATTTTGATCGATTAAATACTCAGCGGCAGCTATAAAATCATCAAAAACCGTTTGCTTATTTTCGAGCATACCCATTTTATGCCAGTCTTCACCAAACTCACTGCCACCGCGTAACGAAACGG
>CAZFKA010000302.1:0-3064 GCA_964519155.1 uncultured Bifidobacterium sp.
TAAAATTATTGGATTTCTCTAATAATAAACTGACCAATTTCGGGTACGCTGACACGATTCTTCAAAATAAACCTTGAGCTCAAAAAGCGATTGTTTTAGCGCATATAATGGTGGCCAAACTATTTCATCTATTTGTTTGGGAGAAATCTTGTTATCAATAATCTCCAAATATGGTATTTTATGCCACATAAATTCAGCTTGAGAGTAGTTCGAAAAGAAGGTGTTGGTAGCAGCTATTCGATTTTGTTGAAATAAGCTGTATTTAATTTCAATTTTTTTTGTCTTGATATCAAAAATCCGCTTAAAAAAGTATGTGAGTCCTAAAATTATAAGGGTTGTTTGACTCCAATATATTGTAAATATTTCTTTAATCATTCTTAGTATCGAGTATTCATTGAGGTTTGCGTATAACTAATTCCCGCAACTCCATTTCACCTATTCCCCCTTTCCCACCAATAGCCGCTATTACACGCTATCCCCAAACATACAAATTATTTGCAAGCAGACAAATAACAGCGGCAGATTTCGCTTCAAATCAGTTTACACTACTACTCCCTTACTTCCCATTCAGCTTCAGCAGCACATCCCTTTCCGCTGTGAGTTTAAAGACTTCGTTTTTGCAACTCGGCGATCTTTTCGGCTTGGCTGGTATCAGCGGGAACTTCGGTGGCAAAGTCAGCAGGTAACATGGCGGCAATATCGTTAAAAAAATTATGCTTCAATACATGGCAGATTTCCCATAATATTGCCGTTTGCAGAGTTGCCTTTTTATGAAATTCAAAGACGGTGTCGTAGCGCCGGAAGAGGTTTGTGGAGGACACTCACCATGGAGTTATGATTTTTTGAAAATGAGCGTATGTATAGTAAACAAACGAACGACATTGCAAAGCGATGAAATAACGCCACCCCAATTGCCCAACTATTCACGCATTTTTTCAACAGCCTGTATGCACCAATATAATTCGTCGAGGAAAGATTTTGCGCGTTTGTCGGTTTGTTCAGGATCGGCGGGAAGGCCTTTTTCATCAAACGACTTTTCAACATTCGGTACGGGAAACATGGCCGGAACAGTCCATGCCCGCATCTTCCACAAAATAAATTGTAAGGCCCCCAGCACTTGTGAGCCACCAAATGCACCGGCAGAAACCGTGACGATGCCCACCGGTTTGCGTCGCCATTCCTCTACCAATAGGTCGATTACATTTTTTAAACTCGCCGGGTATGCCCCATTGTACTCAGGGGTGACGATCACGACGGCGTCGGCTTTTTTTATTTTTTCGGCAAAGTCGAGGACTTCCGCCGCCGGGTTCGGTAAAAATTTTAAACGTTCGGTAAATATAGGAAAGGGATAAGTTTCCAAATCAAGGATTTCGACCTGATGATCACTGTTTTCTTCAATCGTTTTTTTGAAATATAAGGCCACCCGATCGCTTTTTCGACCGGTACGTACACTGGATGAAAGTATTGCTATATGTGCCATGCTGATATTTTTTTTTCCTTGCAATGTACAGCATTTATGAGGGAATGCTTACAGAAAATTTCCGGCCTGACGCAGTGCGGGTGTTTACCGAAAAAGATCGTTCAATACGATTTTATACAACCGGCTTTGTCCGTTTTCATACTGCCCGATCGCATCGGTAAAACTTTTCAAATCGGGATAAGGTATATCGGCAATGCTGTTTCTGCGACTGGTGAAAAATAGGGTTTTGCCGGGGGCATCATAAAAGGGACAATAGTCCATAAAGGGTGAATTGACTGTAGCACCCATATTGATCGCTTTGGTCCAGCCTTTGTCGGTATGTTTACTGATATACAAATCGCCACTACCCAAACCGTCGCTTGCGCCGTATTTGGTAAAGATCATGAATTGCTCGTCGGGTGAAACATATGCATTGAATTCATACCCGGCACTGTTAATGGCAGTGTCTAATACCTGCGGTGGGGTATACCCCTTGCCACTGTACCGGCTGATCCAAATATCGTCTTTGCCTTTTCCATCGCTTGCTTCCCGGGTAAAATACAGATTGCCACTGTTGGTCATCGCCGGATAAAATTCATTTTTTGCGGTATTTACCGGTGCACCCAAATTGATGGGATCGCTCCACTGATCGGCAAGGGTGCTGCGCCATACAAACCAGATATCATAATTTTTCGCCTGTTGCGAAGCGGCATTGACGGGGCGGTCGGATGAAAAATAGAGTCTTAAGCCATCAGATGACAAAAAAGGCTCTATATCGCGATATTGTCCGCAAAAGGGCAAGAGTTCAGGAGGCATCCACAGGTCATCCTTTTTTTTCATCCAAACGATTACGCCTTTGTCTTCATTCGGACTTTGCACCGTAAAATAGACTTCATCCTGCAATGCACTCATGCTGAAGTCGCGGATGTTTGGCAATGCGGACAAAAACGGAAAGGCGGGTTCAGGTTTAGATGTTTGCGCAAATGTGTTCGTTGCTATTAAAGTGAACAAGGAAAAAAGAAAAATACGATACCTGTGTTGCATGTGTTTTTAATAAGGGTTTACCAGATAATATTCATTTGATGATCACTCTTTTCGGGATAGTCGATGTTAAAATGCAGTCCCCGGCTTTCTTTCCGGTATTGCGCACATTTTACAATGAGGTATCCGATGGTGATCAGGTTGCGTAACTCGCAAAGATGCGGCGAAAGTGTTGTGGTTTTATACAGTTGTTCGGTTTCTTCATGTAGCAGGTCAAGACGTTTCATGGCTCGTTCGAGACGAACATTGCTTCGTACAATACCCACATAATCGCTCATGGTCAGTTGTATCTCTTTGATACTTTGTGTGATGAGGATCATTTCTTTAGGGTCAGTGGTTCCTGACGCATTCCAGTCGGGAATATCCGGTGGAATCGTATAAGCGGCAATATGTTGCAAACTGTCTGAGGCACTGCGTTTGCCAAATACCATCGCTTCGAGTAATGAGTTGCTGGCCAGTCGGTTGGCCCCATGTAAACCCGTACTGGCGGCCTCTCCGCAACTGTATAAGCGTTGAATTGATGTACGGCCAAATTCATCCGTTTTGATACCTCCGCAACTATAA
>CAZFKA010000303.1:0-3051 GCA_964519155.1 uncultured Bifidobacterium sp.
ATGCCTTCAGCCCTGATGGCAATGGCTTAAATGATAACTGGCATATACTGAATATACCGGCATTGCAATTGGCGGGTATTACGCTTCAAACAGTAGCAGTATACAACCGCCGTGGCAATGAGGTATTTAAAAGTAGCAACATCAACTTTGTTTGGAATGGCAAGAGCTGGGCAAGTGACAGTTATTATTATTTTATACGGTACAGCACCAAAGAAGGTATGAGTAAAGTGCAAAAGGGAAGTGTGAATGTGGTGCGCTAAATGTTGAAAAAAAAGAACTTAGTGCATTCCTAATAATAAATCAGTTTATTCGTTCACCACTTCAACATGGGAAGTATGCTGCTTCTTCACCTCCTCAACAAATTCGCGTGCAGGCTTAAACGAAGGAATAAAATGCTCAGGGATATACACTGAAGTATTCTTTTTGATATTACGACCGATCTTAGCAGCACGCTTCTTGGTTACAAAACTTCCAAATCCACGGATATAGATATTTTCACCTGCAGCGAGGTTGCTCTTTACATTGCTGAAAAAACTTTCAAGCGACACCAGTACATCTACTTTCGGGACCCCGGTTTGTTCGGCGATCAGGTTGATCAAATCTGATTTTTTCACGTTTCAGTTAATTAATTTTGGATTATTTTTGTGCAAATATAACCATCTTCTGCATATAAATCTACTTGCAGCGGTTTTTTTCAAAATATTAAGGCATTAACTAACTCATTTTCAGGTGTTTAGCAAACGACTACTGCATTGGCATCAGCATGACAACCGAAGAACAATGCCCTGGAAAGGCGAAACTGACCCCTATAAGATCTGGATCAGCGAGATCATTTTGCAGCAAACCCGCGTTGAGCAAGGCACCAAATATTATGAAGCCCTGATTGCCGCCTACCCTACCGTTCATGCGCTTGCGCAAGCCGATGAAACTACCCTGTATACGTATTGGCAAGGACTGGGCTATTACAACCGTTGCAAAAATATGCAGTTTACCGCCCGTGAAATTTCAACCAAAATGGATGGGCAATTCCCAACTTCTTATGAGGAGATCATCAAACTTAAAGGCATAGGTGAATACACGGCCGCTGCCATTTCATCTTTCGCGTTTCACCTGCCCTACGCAGTTGTCGATGGCAATGTGGTGCGTATTCTTAGCCGGGTTTTTGCCCTTCATGACGATTTCAATACCCCCCAAGGTAAAAAGACATTTAAAACCCTAGCGCAAAAACTGTTAGCCAAAAAACAAAATGCCTTATACAATCAGGCTATTATGGATCTTGGCGCAACGATCTGCAAACCGCGGAACCCGGCCTGTGTGCTTTGTCCCATGCAAAAAATTTGTATTGCCTACAAAACAAATACCATCGAGGACTTCCCGCTAAAAAAAACACCCTTGACACTCAAATCGCGCCATTTTCATTTTCTGGTGTTTGAACTGGGTGAATATTTATTTATCCGACAAAGAAACCATAAGGATATCTGGCAAAACCTATTTGAGTTTTACGCTATTGAAGCCAAAACCTTCGACCCGGCAACGATGGAAATCATGCAAAAGGCTGTGTTGATAGATATTTCAGCCGTATACACCCAAGTACTCACGCACCAAAAAATAAACGCCCACTTTTACCGTATCCGTATCCGAAAAGCTTCCGATATCAGCGCGCTCTCCCTCTTGCAGGTCAAAAAATCGGACCTGACAAACTTTGCATTTCCCCGGTTGATAATTTCTTTTTTAGAAAATAATCATTATCTTTAAAGTTGAAATTTTATTTCTTCCTGCGCTAAACTACCAATTATGAGAGGAGTTAACCATGTTTTTTTGATTGGCAACCTGGGTAAAGACCCCGAGATTCAGTATATCGAAGGCAATATTCCGGTGGCGAAATTTCCTTTAGCCACTACCGAAACATTCAAAGACAAAAAAGGGAATACCATTCCGCAAACCGAATGGCACAATATTGTTCTTTGGCGAGGACTGGCAGAGCTTGCTGCAAAATACCTCCACAAGGGCAGTTTAGTGCATATCGAAGGTAGCCTGCGCACCCGTTCGTGGGAGGATAAAGATAAAAACCGGCGATTCATGACCGAGATCATCGCTTCGAACCTCGTAATGCTTGATAAGCGCAGCGGTACTGAAATGAAACACGAACACGACGAAACCGAGATACTCAGCCCTCATGTGCCGGTTGCCACCGTGTTGCCACCGAATTCGGACGAACTGGACAGTGAATTGCCATTTTAACTTATATTTGCCCCGAAGAAACAGCAACCCCTGTCCGTTAGCTGAGTCTTCCTTTCATCAAAAAATCGACCCTTGGAGCCTGAACCGACATACTTTACTTTGTTGAGCACATTGTTATCGTCTCACTTAAGTACCAATTCCCAAATCACGCTTACCATTGTTATTGTTGTCCTGATCATACTTACTGCGCTGATATCAGGTTCTGAAGTTGCCTTATTTTCGCTGTCGGCCAAGGATATCAATTATTTGAAACAAAAACAGGATAACAACCACCATACCCTTTTAACCTTACTCGAAAACCCGAAACGTCTACTGGCCACTATCCTGATCAGCAATAATTTTCTGAGTATCGGTGTCATTATCAGCACCAATCTGTTGTACAGCAGTATCTTTCATTTTGCGGAATGGTTTCCTGCTTTTGCGCGCTTTGCCGGTCTTATCGATATTATTTTTCAGGTGATCATTGTAACGTTTTTTCTGGTATTGTTCGGCGAAGTATTACCTAAAGTTTATGCTACACAAAACAATATTCGACTCGGGGTATTCGTCGCCCCTTTTATTCAGTTTTTAGACAAACTCTTCAGACCTTTCAGTAATTTTTTGGTCAATTCAACAACCTTCATCGAAGATAAATTTACGCGCCGGGCCAAAAACGATATCAGTAACGAAGAAATTGAGCACGCCATCGAACTCACGGTCAAACATTCGGCAACACAAGAAGAAGTGAATATTTTTAAGGGTATTCTGAAATTTGGAGATATTACAGCGAAACAAATTATGCAAACCCGTCTGGATGTATCGGGTATCGAT
>CAZFKA010000304.1:0-2995 GCA_964519155.1 uncultured Bifidobacterium sp.
ATATTATGCTCTTTGGTTACGATCATGTTCATTTTTTGAATCGCATAATCGCTGTCATGTACCCAAAAATCGCCGTTGAACGTATGTTCTCCACTGCGTTTCGGACTAAATGCCACCTGATAACACAGTTTATTGTTTATCCATTGCGTGTCGGTCAGTTCGTATCGATAAAACGAAGGCGCATCATTGGCGATGGGGCTTACAAATGCAACATTAAAAATCGGGATGCTGTTGTCGTAAAAATTAATATTCTGATACATTGATCCCAGCATTTGCGATACACTTTGATTTTTATATCCGGATATCCGTGACCCCTTGATCAGCTCCTTTGATTTTTTTGGTTTTTTCTGGTAATAATAATCTGAAATGGTTTCGGTTAAAAATAAAGGCAGAAAAGGTTTCTCTTCACTGGTAGAATCGATATAATGCTGTATGAAGTTGAACTTTCTGAGGATCGGTGATTGTTTGAACGATTTTTTGGGTATCTTATTGATATCCATTTCAAGTTTGTTGTAGACCTCATAACTATAATTATTTGCTTTATCGTAGTTATTGATGGGTTTGTTTTTGATCACTTTTTTAACCAATGTCAAGGCTGGGTTACGGTCGAGCGTAAATACGATATTCCTGATCTGTACCGCTCCTCTTTCCATCACAATATTGAGTCGCTGATAAGGCAATTCTCTGTTGATGATGATGAACTTTTTCGCATAACCCAGCACACTGACTGCGAGGGTATCACCGGGAATATTGTCAAGGGTAAATCTAAATTTACCGTCAATATCGGCACGCGTACCGGTACCGGTTCCCGGGAAAAAGAGGGTGGCAAACGAAAGGGGCTCAGCAGTAGTATAGTCATTAATATTGCCTTCCAGAACAAAGGCATTGTTGTTTTTCTTCAGCACTAAAACCGAATCGACCGCTTTGATTTGTGTGGAATCAGAAACAGCCGTTGATATAGTATCGATGTCGACGTTTTGGGCGTCTGTTTGTTGCGGGGCAGCAGCCAAATAGATGAACAAACAAGCGGCCATCGAGGTGCGGACCGCGGGGGATGAAAGCAATAAAAAAAATGCGTGTAGACTTTTTTGCATGCTCAAATTAAAAATCAGTTGCCATTGAAATATGGATGACAGGTTTTTTACTTCCTTCAATATTCCAGGCAAAATCGGTGCGGATGAAATAGCCTAGAAACCGCGTGCGTAAACCGGCACCGTAGCCCCATCCAAAATCGTAGGGAGAATTATTGATATAGACAATTACCGGCGAATTAGGATCATGAACGAAATTATTGGTTTTTATATTTTCCGCATTGGGAAGTAATCCTCGCCATGCCGAACCCAGATCGGTAAACACAACCAATTGCAGATTACGCAGAAAACCTGATTTTACCTGTCGCTTGAAAAGGGTATTGCAAATGGGGAAGCGAATTTCTTCATTCAACACCAAGTAACTATTGCCATTTCTAAAGCCTTGGCGATAGCCGCGCATATTGGTTGTTAAACTCTGAAATGCATAATTCTGCGAATAATCTATACTGGCATTGCCATCCGATTTGGGATTTAAGTCGTTGTCGACGCCGCCCAACAGATAAAGGACTTTGGCATTGCCGCCACTAAAAGCACTTGCCAATCTCGACGCCAAAATCACATTTTTATATAAAGTTAGATAATTGCGGGCGTCATAACCAAAATTGTAAAAGCCTTTGGTGTCTTCATTAAATTTATATTGATATTCGGCAAATATTTTAGCGCGGGTTCCTTTCCAGATATTGAGCAGGGGTACGTAGGTATTATCGTATACATATTCGGCCCGGCTCACAACCCAAAACTGCTTATCGTCGGGTATTTCGATACTGTACTTATCTTTTGCCTGTACGCGTATCCGGTCGTAACGAACACCTAAATTCAGTCGAATACTCTTGAGCATATCCAACGGATAATTGACATTACTTTGTAAATAATCCATTGCCACCCGGCCACTCACCGGGTAAGGAGAATATGCTGGCGGAGTACCCCCTCTGAAATCATACTGGTTGGTGGTTGCATGATGGAAATACAACATGCCCCAATCAGTGCGTTTGCGATAATTGTTGAATTGCAGAAAATAATCAAGTCCGCGCAGATCTATGCCTAATCGTGCACCGGCCCTGATCTTGTAATCTTCCATGACATCGGTCAAGGTAGATGTGATAAAACCGGAAAGCGGTGGATTTTGGTAAGTACCACCGTTGTAATCAAAGGGTTGGTAACGGGTAAACAACAGGGTATTGTCGAGGCTCGACTGAATAAAGTCGGGATAGAAAGTGGTTTCGTACACCTTCGGTTTCACGGGGCTTTGCGCACCTTCGAACAGTTGATATTTAGTGGCGATATTTTTTTTCGACAGAAAAATATCGTCGAGGTATGGCACAGCCGTTGTGTCATCGTCAAATGGGGTTTGATACAAAAACGAGGCGGCCGCTTCCTGTTGGTCTTTTTGCTGTTCAATCAGGTTCGCCTCTTTACTTTCGGCTGAAGCAAGGAAAGTTTCCTGCGCTTTCTGTAATTCGGCAAATGGGGTTTTTTGCACAACGTATTCATTGTTGTTTTTATATACTTCGATCACTGTCGCAGTTTGATGTACATATTCCTGCTTCACCAATGTATGGGCTAAGGGAAGAAATGGGGTGGTTTCGATAGTGTCCGGTGCTGTTTGCCTTTTTTTGATCGATACGATTTGCCTGATTTGTTTTTTATTGAATTCGGTCAGGTAAGCGTAGCCATCAAGTCCCCATTGCATAGGATGTTTTAATTCTGTTTTGGTGTCGCTGAGGCTGATCAGATTATTCCCCTTTGACGGGTCGTATAAAAACATATTGAAATGTGGCGTAAAATGATCACTTTTTGCATCCTCGCCGATATAGTTACTGGTGCGATTCGACAAGAAAAGAATTCCGGTAAAAATGCCGTTTTGTACAAATACCGGCTGCTTATCATCAAACAGATCATAGGTA
>CAZFKA010000305.1:0-2991 GCA_964519155.1 uncultured Bifidobacterium sp.
AAGAGACGAAAAAGCGTGTAGAAGCTAACCCCATGTGGAATCTTGATGTGCTTGCATCCGTCGATCTGCCGATGGCCGACATGGCTAAGCGTTTCGGCACGAGTTACCGGATCGGTTTTGGCATTAAACACAAAACCAGCAGCAACTGGATCTTTGGGGCAAAGTTTGAGTTTATAACGGGTAATAAAATGCGTGAAGACAGTTTGCTGTGGAATATGAAGAATGAACTGGGCATTACCAACGTCAATGGGGAAGTACTGAATGTGGGAATGTTTGAACGCGGCTATCTAACGGGGATAACGATAGGAAAAATATTTCCCTTGCTGCAGGCAAATGTCAACTCGGGTCCCATGATGTTAGGCTCTATAGGATTTATGCAGTATCGGATCAATTTCTTTGACCGCGACAATTCGTTTCCGCAATTAAGGGACGAATACAAAAAAGGGTACGATCGCTTGACCAATGGATTATATTTCGAAGACTTCATAGGTTATAATTATCATTCCAAGAATAAGCTGCTGAATTTTTATGCCGGATTCCATTTTACATGGGGGCTAACCAAAGTCAGACGCAACTATACATTTGATCTGGGGCGTAGCGAAACGAACAGTCGAAACGATATCCTCACTGGATTTAGATTAGGCTGGGTAGTACCGATTTACAAGAAAAAATCAGAAGATACCTATTATTAAGCGATTGAGCATCCTTTACCATATTGGCATTTATATATACTATTTCCTTGTTTTAATTGCGTCGGTCTGGAACAAAAAAGCCGCGAAATGGATACAGGGTCGAAGAGATATTCATAAAAATTTGAGGAAACGGCAAGGCAAATCCGGTCAAACGATTTGGTTTCATTGTGCTTCAGTAGGAGAGTTTGAACAGGCCGTTCCGCTGATCGAACAATGTGAAAAATATTTCCCTGATGATGAGATATTGGTCACTTTTTTTTCATCTTCCGGATTTGAATATGCTCAACAGAAGTTCCCTCAACGGTGGGTCAGTTATTTGCCGCTCGACACAGCCGTTCATGTTCGTCATTTTGTGGAAAAGGTGCAGCCGGCAATGGTGTTTATTGTCAAATATGAATTTTGGTATCAATTGTTGCGGATATTGACAAACAAAGGGATACCTGTTTTTTTGGTGTCGGGCATTTTCAGAAAAGAACAACTTTTTTTCAAACCATGGGGAGGGTTTTATAGAAATATGCTGTCTTTTTTTACCCATTTATTTGTGCAAGAAGCTGAAAGCGCGCGCTTGCTTCACACTATCGGCATCAATCAAGTAAGTATAACTGGTGATACCCGATTCGACCGGGTCATAGAAAATCGATCAACGACTTTTACAGACCCGGTGATCGGCCATTTTGTTTCAACGCAGAAAATTTTTATCGGCGGATCGGTCTGGAATAGCGATATCCCTTTGTTAGAATCGATCATCAACAAATTGCCCAACGACTGGAAAATTATCCTGGCACCACATGAGCCCGGCCATTTTGATACCGGATGGATCAAGGAGCCTGTCGATCGGTACACCGCTACCCAATTCCCCGAAAATCGTTTGTTGTTGATCGATACCATTGGCTTGTTGTCGAAATTATATCGATTTGCCCGTTTCGCTTATGTGGGCGGAGGTTTTGGCAAGGGCATTCACAATATACTCGAACCGGCCGTATTCGGCATCCCCGTTTTGATCGGGCCCAGGTATCACAAATTTCAGGAAGCAATTGAACTGACCCGTCGGGCTTGCGTGTTGCCGGTAAAGCCTGAAAATGTTGCCGGGGTGATCGATCATTCTATTTTTAACGAAGCCGAACGGACGTCGATTGCCGATCGTTTAGCGAGCTACATGGCCGAAAATGCAAACGTTTCCGAAAAAATCATGGTCTTTGTAAAAAGGATACGGGAGGGAGCATGAATAAGTATTTTAAACACATATTTTAACATATGAAATGTAATGACTATATTAGCGATTTAAAATGGGTATCCATCAGAAAAATAATGAAACAATTTAGCATATTTCTATTGATTTTTGCGGGCATCTTGACCGGTCAAAAAGCTTATTCACAATTGATACTGGGGCCGGATACGGTTTGTATCAAAAACGAGTTATACCTCACCACAACCGATACAGCAGCCAGCACGTACTATTGGGGGTTTTGTTCAGCTTATCTCAACAATATCCCCACCGGAAGCAGCATCGCCGCAGGTACAGGCATGGACTCGCCTTCATCGATCTGCATGGCTAAAGACGGTACCAATTACTATGTTTTTGTCATTAACACCAATAGTCCGCGCAATGTACTCCGCTATGATTTCGGTACAAGTTTGTCTAATGCGCCTACCGTAAATGTAATCGGTGATTTTGGAGGGTTGATACCCGTCAATTGCAAAGGCTTTGAAATCGTGAATGAAGGGGGCAATTGGTACGGTTTTATCGTCGGTGGGGCAACGGCAGCGAATTCGCAAATGGTAAGGCTCGACTTCGGCAATAGTTTATCCAATGCCCCGGCACTCACCGATCTGGGCAATCTGGCAGGCTTACTGCTGAATCCGCAAGATTTATTTGTCTTCAAAGAAGCCGGTAATTGGTATGCATTTACGAACAGCGGTTTTACCGGCAATTTATTACGAATCGATTTTGGAGCCGCCATCACGAATGCTGCACCGGCCCTTACCAACCTCGGCAACCCCGGCACGCTGGCATTCCCGACGGGTATGTGGCCCGTTTTTGACGGAACCAATTGGTACTTGTTTATTGTCAATAGACTTACCCAAACGGTGAGCCGCCTTGATTTCGGTAATTCACTGCTCAACCCATTTGTGGAAGTAAATCTTGGAAATTTTGGGGGTATATTAAACGGTCCACGTGTTATTGTTATCATTAAAGATTGTGGTAACTATTATGGCTATATCACCAATGAATCAACCAATAGTATAATTTTGCTGACCTTTGCCGGCAGTATCACGGCGGCACCTGTGGCCTCTGATC
>CAZFKA010000306.1:0-2971 GCA_964519155.1 uncultured Bifidobacterium sp.
GCTTTATACTCAGCAAAAGGCGCCGACAGTGGCGGCAATCCGTTGAGTACATTTGCAAAATTTGGATTGAGTGTAAAAAAGGAAAAGTCTTTATTCACCATTCCCTGTATTTCATTTAAACCACCGGTACGGGGGATGATTTGCAGTGCCGTTTGCGCTTTATTCAATAAGGGAATAGCCGTTTGGCTTCCTGCAATAAACCACAAGGAAATACCACTCTTCTCAGCCAGATCGATTATATTACCGGCATTAAAATTCACCGAAGGCAGATTGTGTAAAATAATGAGATTGTAATCATTGATATTATTCACAGCTTTATCTGCCATGGCAATATCAACTTTATAGTTTTTATTTTTGCCCAACGCTTCTTTCAAAGCATTGATATCAGGATGTGGAGCATTACCAACGATCAGGATATTTTCTTTACTGTCAATAACTTCCACATACACCTCCTGTGAATTGTTTACCAAATTTTGTTCGCCGTCCACTTTCGAAACCGAAATGGTGTAATGATGTACACCGGGCGAATGAGCATCGAGAACGGTTTCCACAGCTTTCGAAAACCGCCCATTGTTTACACTAACATTTTGCGTGGCAATATTGCGATTAGCATTGTGGCTAAAAATACTGATAGTCAACTGACTGCCTTCACAGGCATAAGCTGCAAAATCGCTTCTGATGGCAAACTGATCGCCGAGGTATACGGTTTTATTGGCAAATACCCGAGCGACCAAAGCATCTTTTTGCACCGTGGTATCACCCAGCCCGGCGGTATACACAACACCTTTGAAGGGAAAATTTTCGGTAACTGGTGATATCCCTTTGTTATAAATTCCGTCTGAAGCCAGTATCACCGCACCCAGATTTTCATTTTCATAATTGCTCAATACAGTCTCAAAAGCAGTGGTAATATCGGTTGACGATTCGGTGTAGTTGAACTTCAGGGTATCGGTAAGTAGCTCGCCAAAACTGTACTCCTTTACCACATAATCGTCGCTAAGCGATTCAAGTAACTGATCGACCTGTTTACGATAGGCTACACTGTCCATCTTTCGGAAGGCATGTTTTAACGAAGCTGAATTGTCTTGCATAAAAACGATCACCGGCTTTTCCGTCCTATTTTTGATATACTTCAAAATGGGCGATAGCAATAAAAAACAGATTGTAAAAATAGATACAAACCGCAAAGCACGAAGCAGGTAGGCAATCTTTGCCGGATAGGCACTTTTTTGCTTGCGATATAACACAAAAGTGAATAAAGCAGCTATAACTGCACAAAGCAATATAAACCAGTACGAATAAGCGATCGAAAAAATCAAGCGATTAGAAATAAGGTGGCAAATATAAGGAAATATGCGAATGGGTCGTCAACCACTTACCCGACATATGTACAAACTCATGCTAATTTTGGCGGGGAGTATTTACATCATAAAATAAAAAAGCTAATAGTCTGCTTTTAAGCTGATCCATAACGAATCTAGCACCGGATGCTTCTTTACACTGAAAGCCTGTTCTTCAATTTGCTTGTTGATATACTTTATCCGCCGCTGCGTAAGGGGGTGTGAACTGAAAAATTCGAAATGCTCAGGTACATCATGGTCTTCACTCGTCAGTACCGTAAACAGGCGAACCATACCCCGCGGATCAATTTGATTATGAAATAGAATGGCAAGTCCTTCGCGATCAGCCTCTTCTTCGAGCTTTCGAGAAAAAGAGAGTGTTTTGAATTTCCGGGCGTTGTCGACAATGACCGTGGAGATCCCATTAACATCGCTAAAGATGACCGAAATAAAAATATAATTCGAAACGTTGCGAAACATGGCCCGCAATGAATGTTGATGATTGATATGCGAAACCTCATGGGCAAGCAAAGCTGCCAATTCAGCATGATCGTTCATTTTATTCAGCAAGCCGGCGAATACCACAATATGGCCACCGGGCAAGGCAAACGCATTTTTTTCCTGATAATCAACGACGGTGATCTTGAGTGGATAAACCGTTTTAAAATCGATCTGTTTCACCATTTCATTCACGATTCTTGTTTGGGCTGTATCTATTGTATATTCGGCCATCACGCTTTTGTATATCGTTTCCCCGAGCGCAATTTCGTTTTCTCGTGAAAGGAGAGGTGTCGAAAGTTCGCCGACAAATGGTATTACAAAAAAGTAAATGCCGACAATCAGCAACAATAAGGCTCCTAAAAGCAAACCAACTGTTCGATTACGCAGACCTTTGACCCGCATTAAAAAATGTCGTTCACTGATATCCGGATAGGCAACAGAAAATTGCTTTACAATATCTTTCGCAGATATATCCAAACCTTCTCTGCTCTCCGCATTAAAATTCAGAATCAAGCGGTCATTACCAATATGCCGTATATGCTGGAGTTCATATAGCAAGACTGTCTTATTGATCGTTCCGTCATTGGTGCTGAATAAGATCTCTTTTACACCAAAATGAACCGATACCGGATGCGTTTTCGATGACTGTCCATC
This sequence comes from uncultured Bifidobacterium sp., assembly GCA_964519155.1. Taxonomy (GTDB): domain Bacteria; phylum Bacteroidota; class Bacteroidia; order Chitinophagales; family Chitinophagaceae; genus OLB11. The sequence continues at coordinate 2,496 of CAZFKA010000306.1, forward strand.
AAAATAATTGGCATTGAGTGTTTTGTTTAGCATGCAGTTGAAAAGGGATTGCAGGTTAGATCACCAGATCGAAATCAAAAAAGTCAGCCAGATCTTCACTCGTCGCATCGTGATAATTGTCTTCTGTTTGCAAAAGTTTATCCGTGTCGAGATCGCCATTGAGTTCGATATTACGGAATATAAAATTCATGGTCCGTACAATCACCCAAGGCGTTGCCAAACCAAGCGAAAATATGATCATCAACAAATTGCCTGCGAACAAAGAAAAAAATCCGCGACCCGTAGCTTTGGAGGTAAAATAAATAAGCTCGTCTCCATTCTCGATAGTTAGCTTCTCGACATAATAGTCAAATAATGTCTTTTGCCATCTGAAGAAATAAATGCCGAAAGTGATACAAGTGAGCAAGTACCCAATGAGATATAACTCGAAAAATTCAAGTCCTTTCCCGCGGTATTGCAATTTGCCATTTCCAATG
>CAZFKA010000307.1:0-2953 GCA_964519155.1 uncultured Bifidobacterium sp.
GGGTTGGAACGGGCAATATAAAGGGAAACCGCAACCGTTGGGTGTGTATGTATATGTGCTGGAAGCCACTACATCTACCGGAAAGCGAATCTCAAAACAAGGAAATGTAACTTTAATCAGATAATTGTTAAATAAAAACAACATGAACATACATAAAATCATACGCAAAGTAACTGTGGCAATGGCATTGGTAGCGGGTACAATTTCTGTGCAGGCACAGGATATGCACTTTTCTCAATTCAATGGTGCGCCGATGATTCTTAATCCGGCTTTTACCGGAAACTTTTCAGGAATGTACCGTGTAACAGGCATTTTTCGCAACCAGTGGTCAAGTGTTACTACACCTTATGTAACTTTTGGTGGTTCAATTGATGGCCCCCTGAAAAAAGATGTTGCGATAGACGATTACCTTTCAGCCGGTGTAAGTGTGTATAACGATCGTTCAGGCGATGGTAATCTGGCAAATTTGTCGACACTGGCGTCACTTGCTTACCATAAATTTTTGGGTGAAGATTCAAAAGCTGCATTATCAGTAGGTTTGCAAGGGGGGTATACCCAAAAAAGTATTGACCTGTCGCGTTTGTATTGGCAGGATGAGTTCAAAAATGGCGGATTTCAACCTGGCACAACCGGCGAACAATTAAACCCTAAAATCAAGTATTTTACTGCGAATGCAGGCCTGAGTTTTCAACACATGATTAGCGAGGGATTTAGTTATCAAATCGGCGTTGCAGGGCATAATTTGAACCAACCCAGAGAGTCTTTTTTGAAAAAGGCAAATAACGAAGTAGGTCTTGGTATGCGTATCAATGCGCAAGTTGGTGCAGTGATTAAAGGTGGTGAAAGATTATTTGTAAAACCTGCCTTTATGTATCAGACGCAAACAGCTGCATCAGAAATGATTGCGGGTACCGAATTTTTATATATTGTTGGCGAACCTGAAATTCAATCAGTAGCGACAGGTGTATTCGTGGGTGGTTGGTATCGTTTCGGCGACGCTACGCTGATCACAGGTGGGCTGGAGTTTAAAGGATTCAGAGTTGGTTTTGCCTACGATTACAATATGTCAAATCTGAAAGTTGCTTCTGGCGGCAACGGAGGCTTCGAGATCGCCTTGCGATACATCATGCCTAATCCTCTTGACTTCGCGAAGAGAATTGCTTTCCCTTGTGCACGTTTTTAAAAAAAATTACCGACTAGGTTTTTTTATTTAAACATTTACATATATATTTACGCTTATATATAAACATTTCCGAGAAATGAGAAGAAAACTATTGATACTTTCGTTGATTACTGCATTGTTTTGTGTCGCATCGGTAAGCAATGTGCAGGCAGCACCAAAAGATGATCCTGCCGCAAAACTGCCTTTTAAGAAGAAGCTAAAATGGGCGGATGCATTATATAAACAAGCGAGTTTTTATACTGCCGTAGATTATTACTATCAGTTAAAAAAAGAACAACCTCGAAACCCTTATGTTACCTATCAGTTGGCTGAGTGTCACTGGATGATGCGTGACTATCCACCGGCAGCAGAATATTACGCAGAGGCATTTGCTTTGGCCCCTGAGTTATATAGAGAAGCTCCTTACAAGGAGGGGATCATGAGAAAGCAAAACGGTGATTATGTAAAAGCGATCGAACGTTTTACTTATTACAAAAACAACTATAAGGGAAAGAATAAAAAAATGAAAATTTATGCGCAACGTCATATCGATGGGGCGTTGATGGCGATCAAATCTTTAGAAGATCCGGGACGTGCGTTTGTGAAGAATGCCGGTCCGAATGTCAATACAGCCTATACGGAGTTATCTCCGGTACCCTTGGGCGATACAGCTTTGCTATTTGCCACCATGGATCAAAATAAAATTATTGATCCGAAAGATACCAAAAGAAAAGATTGGGTTTCTCGCTTTATGTGGGCACCGAAAGAATTCGACCGCACCCGTATCAAAGATAGTTTCGAAGTGAAAATGAAATTTGAAGACGGCAAATACAACGATTCAAAATACCATGTCGGTAACGGTTCTTGGAATCCCGGTGGTAGTCGTTTCTATTTCACAAAATGTAAAGAAGACAGTCTCTCCACCAAGTGTAAAATCTTTGTAGCAGAATTTAAGAAAAAAGGACAATGGGAAGCGCCTAAAGAACTTGATGAATTTATCAATGATCCTGAATCTAATAATACACAACCCTATTGTGCAATGGTCGGTAAAAAAGAAGTTTTGTATTTTGTATCAAACAGAAGATTACAAGGTGCTGGCGGAATGGATATTTGGTATACCGTTTATGATTCTGCCCGAAAAACATATCGCCGACCTCAAAACTGTGGTAAAAAGATTAACTCTTACGCTGACGATATTACCCCTTATTTCGACTCAAGAAAAAATAAATTGTATTTTGCTTCAAATGGCTGGCCAAGTATGGGTGGATTCGATATCTTCTCTGCAGATGCCGCGAGCCCCTCTCGTTATTCCAACGTGCAGAACTTAGGTTTCCCAATCAATTCACCTGCTGATGATTTATATTACATACAGGATCCGGGTAAAAAGGATAATGCCTATGTTGTTTCAAATCGTTTGGGAAGCTACTATGTGAAAAATCCAACCTGCTGCGACGATATTTGGAGAATTATCAAAGAGCCCAATTTCTATGTAAAAGGTATTGTACTCGATGAAGTGACTAATCAACAAATTGACAAGGTTGTCGTGAAAATGACAGATGAAGCCACGAATACAATTAAGGATACAGCATTCTCAAAAGAAGGTAATTTCCTATTCTATACCCCTATGGGTAAAAATTACAGTATCTCTGCTGATAAGCAAGATTATATCTCAGGTAGAACTGTAGTAAGTACAACCGGTAAATCAACTATGGATCCGGATGATACAACATTGGTTACTATTTACATGCGAAAAATCACCAAGGATTTTGAATTCCACGTAAACAATGTGTA
>CAZFKA010000308.1:0-2872 GCA_964519155.1 uncultured Bifidobacterium sp.
ATAATCACTTTTAATGCGGTATAGAGGCCAAATTGTGCTAATTCCCATCAATGTTGCCTTTTTGGGCTAAAAACACACAAAGTGGTTATTTTGAGACTCAATAAAAAAATGCATTTCCGCCCCTCTCCCTTGTTTACGCTCCGGCCATAATAATCTGCGGGGGGATAATAGAAATTAGGTTCGTGCAGCATAAGTTCGATAAAGTTTACCAATGATCATCAAGATTAAATCCCAAAATACAGATAAACCCGGCTTCGCAGGCGCGTGAAAAAATACCTCGTTGGCATGTAAAAAAAGGAGAACCTGGTATTGATTGTCCAAGTTCTCCTATCAAAAGAAATTTCGAAACTAACTATTGAACCACCAATTTTTTTGTGGCTTTTTTCCCATTGACTTCCAAATGAACAAAATAGACTCCTCTGGTATTAAACACAGTTGCAGGTAGTTCTATTTTATGCAAGGTACCACTAATGACTTTTTGCTGAAACGAGGCCACCTTCTCCCCGAGCAAACCGGTAATCGTTACCAACAGGTCAGCCGACTCTGAAGTATTGATTTGCAAGGTTGCAGCATTTGTCGCCGGGTTGGGTACGAGTTCAAAGTCGAACCCTACAGCCGCAAAATCTTTAACTGAAACAGGTGTAGAATTGATCTCGAAATTATCAATATACACATCGTTTGAATAATCGCCCGGGCGATAACGTAATTTGAAGAAAGTGCTGCTGCTCAACGCACTGGCGGGCAACGCAAACGTTTTGGCCATCCAAGTTGCGCCGTTTGTATTGAATTCATTGTTCAGTGTACCGTTGTTGATCAATGTTGCCTTAGATAGCTTCACAAGGTTGGTCCAGGTGCCACCACAATTTGTTGAAAAAAGAATGACCAGAGAATCAGTAATGTCCTCATTCACACTGGCACGCGTTGCTCCGGCCAGATAAAAATTCAGATAAGCATTGTTTAGAGTCAGTCCCGACAAATCGTATGCTTCAGTGATCAGCTCATCCCAATCGCTCATCGCAGAACCTACTGTGTTTTGCGGAAAATTACGATCATCGAAACCGCGGTAACGAATACAGGCGCCACCTTGGTAGCCTCCGAGGTTGTAATGCTGCCATTTAAATTGGTTATTAAAATAATTGAAGTTCGCCCAGGTATTGTTAAATACCGACTCATCTTCAAAATGATTAATTTGCCCGGTCACTACTTTACCAATAGGATCGGCAACATATAGGTAAGCCGCTTTCGCAACTGAACCTGAACCACCATTACTTGTTACATTCAAAGAAATATTTTTCCAGCCAGTTGTTGTAAATGATGTGGTGACATTTGTGAGACTGTTGGAGGTGGCCGGGTTACCATCGGCTGTAAAATCCCAGTTTGCCGCAGTTAAAGTCGTATCATTAAAACTTTTATTGGTGAATACAACCGGGTTACCCATACAGGTAAATTGCTTGTTTGCAGTAAAATCAGCACGAGGCGCACAATCAGCACGCGGGCCATCGATACCGGCAAAAGCATGTGACTGGGCTGTGTATAAAGAGTTTCTTTGCGCAACAGGCGATGTAATGGCTGCGATCATACGGTCTTTCTGCCCGAGGGTGAACATATGGTCGCAAAAAGAATACTCCATATAGTTTTGTATATTTTCGATGATTCCTGGTGAGCAAAAATCATCGGCCAGATCAGCGGGGCTGCAGGACGTATGACCTTTGGTTTCCGGGGTATCATTCACCCCATCGTCGCCACAGGCAACTTCAGGGTCGTTGGTACTCCCCCACAAATGAGCAAGATTCATGCAATGCCCGATCTCATGTGTCAGGGTACTGGAAAAAAATGGATTAGCGGCACCTATTGAGCCCACAGCATTGTATTCAGCAATCACGCCATCCCAATAAAATGAATAATGAGCAGCAGCAGGTGGTAACGCAAAGGCCAGCAAACCTTCTTTTCCGGCCAGGGTATTCACAACCCAAACATTAAAATAATGGCTGCGGTTCCAGGGATTAAATTTAGACTGATTGCCCCCGAGGTATGTCTTGTACGAATGGATGCGATCGATCCCGTTGGTACAATTGCCCTCCGGATCCTTATTGGCCAACTTAAATTCAAAACCGACATTGGCGATTAAGGGTTTAAAAATGGGAATCACTTCCACAGTATCCGCGTTCTTCTTCTGATATTCTTCATTGAGTATTCGCACCGCATCTATCACCTGTGCGTCAGAAATATTTTCAGGACCATAATTGTGTACAATATGAAATACGATGGGAATGATATAGTTTCCGGCTCGTGTCTTCTCCAATTTACTGAGATCTAAGGAATTCAGGTAATCATCCATTTGTTGAATGGGAATACGCAATGTAGGATTTTGCTCCAGAAATTCTTTTTGGGCGAGTGGAGCACCACACCAATTACTTTGTGCCAGCAAAGCCTGTGAGAGCGATAAACAGACTGCCAGAGATAGTAGTAACTTTTTAGTTTTCATAATTTGATGATTTAATTGTTTTCGAAATAAGTGCTTACACAAATTTAAAATTTATTGATGATCAAATAAAAACAAGTTTTTTGTACACCGCATAGAAATGAACATTAAGCGCATTGATTACTGGTCAAAAATTGCTTTTTTTTGTAGAGAAGTTAAAGATTGATAGTGCTGATCGCAAGGATCGGTATCGGATTCTTTCGATCAGAGCAATTCGTAGTTGCATTTCAACTATATTTTCTGGCGAAAAGTCCTGAACACGCCGGGATGCGTTGGCACGGTGTGACTCACGCGGGCGAATTTTTTCAGCACATTTTAGCTATTTTCCGAAAGGCTTGATTTTTTGCTCCACTTTTTTATCAAGAAAAAAGGGGAAGGGAGTGGTTATTA
>CAZFKA010000309.1:0-2868 GCA_964519155.1 uncultured Bifidobacterium sp.
CCACCACCCCTTGTTTGTTCATTTTATTGCAGCCGCAATGAAATTTGCTGCCGAACGAAAAAACAAAACCAATATTGAAGTTGGTGCGAATTAGATTTTTTTAAGTATAAAAAACGCGAAAAATGCCCTCGTCTTATTGTGGATGTAATTCGCTTAAGGACGAATTACTTTTAAATGATATGACGTTTTTTGGCAAATTCAACTAGGCCGACAGCAGTATGAATATCTGTCTTTCTGAAAATATTTTTTCGGTGTGTCTCCACTGTCCGTTCACTGATAAATAAACTATCGGCGATTTGCTTGTTACTGAGATTTTGCGCGATACACTTTATGATTTCAATCTCCCGACTTGTCAGGTGGATGTTTTCATTTTCCTTTTTGATCTTCTGAAACATTTCGAGTTCATTCATGATCTCATCCGAAAAATATCGAATCCCCTTGTGAATGGTTTCCAAGGCGGTTATGAGTTCTTTTTTATCAATCGTCTTTAACAAATAGCCCGCTATTTCTGCTTGTTCAATCATTTTGTCGATCAGCATTCCTTCGCCATTCATGGTTAAGGCAACAACTTTGATATCAGGAAATCGGGCACGCATTTGCATCGCCACTTCAAAACCATCAATATCGGGCATCATTACATCCGTGAGTAAAATATCAACGGGTTTGATTTCGATTTTATCGAGCATATCAAAACCATTATTGCTTTCATGAATAATGCGGAACTGCGCATGACTTGATAGCAATAATTTAAGACCGTCAATTACAATCTGGTGATCGTCTAATATAGCAATATCGATCGGTGTATCCTGTGTCATGTTCACACAAAATAGGGAATAAAAATAATAGCTTCCTAATTTTTACAATTAATTTTCATCAATATAATTTGATGTTTCAACAGCTATTTTCGCTTGCTTCGTTTTCAGATCCATTACCAGAATCAAAGCAATGGTCAAATAAAAAAGACTACCAATTTTGTCAGTCTCCAATAATTCGCTAAAAAAATTATTGATAAAAATTGCGCCCAAAGTGCAGAGTGCGCTCATCACCACTACACGATCGAATCTTTCGCGACAACGATGATAAACTCTTTGGCCATACCAAAAAACAACCAACATCAAAAGGGCATAAAGTAGCATACCGGGTATCCCCTGCTCTACCAGCATAAATAGAAAATAATTATGTGTTGTCGATCGTTCGGGATTGCGACTGACCCAGGTTTTGAAGGAGGTGATCGTATAGGCTTTATAAAAATCGTAAAAATTATTTGGACCTACACCAAATACCGGATGATCGCTCGTCATACGCAAGGCAGCGATCCATCGATAATATCGTTCAGCCGACGAAATATCAGTTCCCTGCAAAGTAGCCAGAATATGGTCTTCGAGTGATTCATGCATAATCGTTCGTTCGAATTTGGGCTTATAACTCAAATAATTATTTTTAGCCGACAGCCAGACCACCAAACTGATAACCACAGCATAAAAACTCAATAATACAAACGGCATGACTTTAAACCGAACAGCCACCAATACGACAGCGGCAAACAATACCGCCGCCCAGGCTGCGCGTGAGTAGGAAAAATACACAGCCACCAAAAACAAAATAATTGCTCCGAGGGTAAGCAGCCATTGTACACTTAATTTACGGCTGAGTATCCATGCGCCGGCGATGAGGGGCAATACGACTGAAACCATAGAACCATACATCACATGATTTTGAAAAAAAGGTTGTACCGGATCATGAACTTTATCGAATGCAAAACCTACCGCACTGAAACGAAACAACACCGTCATTACAATGATGAGCATGCCGACAAATAGCAATTGAAAAGATCGAATGATCAGTCGCTTTTCGCGAAACAATATTAAAGGAAGTAAAAAAAAAGGGGCAATATACCAGCTTTTTTTGAGTAGAAACTTAAAAGATAAGGGTGAATTTTCAGACATAATTACCGTCACCACCAACCAGATCAGTGTCGCAAACACAGCGATAAACAAGGGGTGTAATAAAATTCCCTTCAGATCTATTTTTCGAATATTGAACAGACAAAACAACAGAAAAAAACCTGTGTTGAGTATCATCAATGGTTCGTCGGGCAGATCATACTTCTCGAGAAACTGAAAAGAAAAAGGCAACGCAAAAATGAGCGCATAAAAAGCCAATCGGATATCTTTCAAAAAAATCAAACCAAGGACAAAAACCCAGGGTAAACTCAGCAAAAAAGGCTGATTCAGCAAAAGGGCGGCAAAACTGCATAAAACGAATAGCAGCCCGCCGGCCAGAAAAATATATTGCCCGGTATGCAGCTCCTTCAGCTTCATGCCACCAATTTCTCTTTATTGTCTCTCAAAATCTCTACGAAAATGGCCAGTACCCAGGCAAAAACAAATGCTATCGCAAAAGCTGCCAGTGTGCCAATAGTACGGAATGGCCCGGCTTTCGGCGAACCGGGAGAAGCCCACTGGGTGACATGTATCATTGGGAAGCCATCGAATGTAGCCGTCTTAAATTCATTCGCTAATGAAAGATACTTAGCCTTGTCGGTGACGATGCGGTCTTTCATTTCTTCTACATTTTGTATCAGTTCTATTCCCCTCGCATATTGCTCTCCACTCCCTTTCGGTGTAAAATTATTTTGCGCTTTACGGCCCGGGGCCACAAGATCATAAATATTATACATAACCCGCAAATGCACCAACGAATCGGTATACAACAGCAGTTCGTGTTCAAGTGAATCTCTGCGAATATCCAACGATAAGGCCAATTGCCGGTTGATGGAAATATACATGAGCCTGAGTTGCGTTTCTATACGGTTCATCGCTTCATTGACCACCTGGTGACAGAGATTTTGATCTTCATCAGTAAAAT
>CAZFKA010000310.1:0-2142 GCA_964519155.1 uncultured Bifidobacterium sp.
GGTGTTACGTATTTGCAAGAATGGTAGATCGATTCAACAAAAATATGCAGCGAGTTATTACGACGCAGTTACGGTGGGCATCGATTTTACAGCACGTGATTTGCAGGAAAACCAAAAATCGAAGGGACTCCCGTGGGAGATTGCAAAAGCGTTTGATCATTCGGCAGTGATCGGTCGTTGGCAAATACTACATGAGGAAGAAAGAGTGAATCCGCTGGTGTTTTCTTTAGATAGAAACGGCGAACGAGTACAGGAAGGCTATTCTGAAAAGATGATCTATACTTTTGATCAGATTATTGCCTATATATCGCAGTTTTTTTCCTTAAATACGGGAGATTTGTTGTTTACGGGTACGCCAAAAGGGGTTGGAGCGGTAAAGGTTGGAGACACATTATCTGGAAAAATGGGAGATCAGGAATTACTTCGTTTTGAAATCAAATAATCCAGAACCTTCAGTGATCATTTTAGCTATCAAAATCAATTTTGTACCCAGGCGGTCAAGCAATGCGAGTTTTGTTAAACAAACGGCTAATGCTCGCGATTCAGCAGCATTTCGGCCAGATTCTGCAAATGAACTTTACGTTTCGAAATAACAGGAACTTTTTCGAGTAGCACAAAGGCTTTTTCAGTAAGTTGATTAATCTCAGCGGCAATCACTGACTGAAGACCGAGTTCATCAAAAAAGCGGAGCGTATCCTTGACTTTATGTTCATCATTTCTCTCGATCAATGACAATAAGGATTTTTGTTGTAATTCATCAGTCATTTCAAAGGCTTTAGCGAGCAAAATAGTCTTTTTATTGCTAAGAATATCTCCTCCCGTTTGCTTACCGGTTTTTGCCGGATCGCCGTACGCATCCAGGTAATCATCTTTCATTTGAAAAGCCAAACCCATTGTTTGTCCAAACTGGTAAAGCAAATCTGAACATCCAGAAGTTGCGCCACCCAACATCGCCCCCAATTTCATTGACGCGCCGAGTAAAACTGAGGTTTTTAAAGAGATCATTTGCATATAGTCGCTTACAGACACGATAGGTTCCTTTTCAAAGTTCATATCGAGTTGCTGACCTTCGCAAATTTCGATGGCTGTTTGGTTAAACAATTCTATGACCGCATGTATATGTTCGGTATTAATTTTATTCAAGTGAACATAAGAAAAAATATTCATCACATCACCGGACAAAATTGCGCTGGGGAGTCCGTATTTTTCATGTACCGTGGTAAAACCGCGCCGCAGTGGAGCCTTATCCATGATATCGTCATGCATCAAGGTGAAATTATGAAACAGTTCAATTGCGGTAGCAGTATGCCAGGCATTTTCGTCGAGGGGAGCAAACAGTTCATGGCTCATCAGGCAAAGTACAGGTCTGATGCGTTTACCACCCATATTCAGCAGATAGGAGCAGGGTTCATACAAATTTCTTGGTTCCGAAGGGAAGCGATGTCCCGCAAAAAAATTTTCGAACAATTTAAGAATTTCAGCGTAGGAATGCATGGGGTAAAAGTAGAAAAAAATTGAAAAGTCGTCAATTAATTTGTTTTGAAATGGATTATACTATCTTTATCGTCAAAATGTTTAACCTAATGATGAGAATACTTCTATTATCAATTGGCATGGCGGTGGCCATTTCAGGGCGGGCGCAAACCATTTACCCTTCTGGCGTGAGTGGCTGTATTGCCCGCTGGACCTTCGATGATGAAAGCGGAAATTTAACAACAATTCAAGATGTTAGTGGTAACAATAACCACGGAAACAATAATAATATTGTGTCAGTAGCCGGCTGGAAAGGCGGTGCGAACAAAGCGGGGAAATTTAATGGGGTAAGTAGTTGGAGCAACGTAGCACATAGTAATACGTTAAACTGTCCTTCCGAAGTTACCATGGTTTTGGTCGGTCGAATGCAGAATTTCAACAGTAACCCATGCAATTTTAGTCAGTTTTTAAGCAAGGGATACCCACATTTTATTGCAGGAAACTATGGTTTTGGGATTGGTGATGGGCCGTTCGATAATGATTGTAATACTTTTAGCCCAAATAACATGCAGCTAGTTCCGCAGTGTGGATCTGCACCTTTTAATCCGCCAGTGGGCAATTACGTGCAACTAAATAACTGGTATTTCTTTGCTACAACAATCTCTTCAA
>CAZFKA010000310.1:2152-2856 GCA_964519155.1 uncultured Bifidobacterium sp.
AATAAAGCAATAAATTTGAGTCCGATAAATTCAAGTCCTGGAAGCTATAGCATTGGAACTAACACTCAAAGTGTGTCAATTGGCAAACACCTTAATGGTCAATACCCTTATTGGAGTGACGCAGAAATGGATGAGCTTGTGCTTTTCAACAGAGCACTTTCTTCAGCAGAGTTGTTAACAATTTATGAATACATTTTTGGCTATCCAACAAACATACTAAATGTTGAAAGCAACAACCAGACTTTCAAAGTTAACACTGCTTGCAATAATTTATTTATTGAATCAAAAAGCATCGGATACGATGTAGAAATTTACAATGTTTTTGGGCAAGTTTTAGCGAGAAAAACAAATTGTGATTTATTTGAACAAATATCAATAAATTTGTCAACTCGGGACATAATTTTGATAAAAATTACTGATAGAGAAAAATCGATTTACCATTACAAAAAAATGATTAATTAAATGTTGAGAAAAGGTCTGAACTTTTTTTTTGCTTTTTTTTGTGGTCAAATCGCTTTTGATTTTGATTTACTTGGATTGAAGAGAAGACGCAATTTCAAAATCCCGTTAGTCACAAATTACATCAGAATTTCAAACTTTGAATTAGTGGTACAAGAAATTATTGAAAAAGATCTCAATGGTTGTGTCGCCGAAGTTGGAGTTTATAAAGGGGAATTCGCAAAGTATATCAATAAAGCATTTCC
>CAZFKA010000311.1:0-2829 GCA_964519155.1 uncultured Bifidobacterium sp.
GGATTATACCGATTATGGTAAAAGTATGTATGGTAAAAAACGTTTTCAAAATATGCTGACTTTTTCCTTGAATCTGAGTAAATTGAATCTGCTCAAAACGCAGGAAGTAACATCTATACTCGGTTTGTAATACTTTTCGCATCAGGGTCACCGCCGCACAATATCTGTACGCTGATCGGTAACACGCAGCGATCTTAATCCATTCCGATGCGATCGATAGATGACTAAATTTTTTTATCTTTACCTCATTTTATTTATCACTTGTTGACCTTCAGTGCCCAAATCGACATTATTGGCGTAAATCCCTATGTGCTCTTGCCCGAAAAGGTATTGGCTCAACTATTTGCACGCGCTAAAAAAAGCAAAGGTCCTTTGCCCGTGAAGGGAAAACTAAATGGTCATTCGTTTACACAAACCCTGGTAAAATATGCCGGCCAATGGCGTTTGTATCTCAATACGCCCATGCGTCAGGCAAGTGGAACCGTAGTGGGTGATCAGGTAAAAATATCCATTGACTATGATCCACGCGAACGAACAGAACCCATGCACCCGGCATTGAAAAAAGCCCTGGAGCACGATTTACAGGCCATGCAAATATTTCAATCACTCATTTCATCGCGACAAAAAGAGATAATGCGTTATATCAACCATCTGAAAACGACAGAAAGTGTGGCACGCAACGTGACCAAAACGATTGAATTTCTGCATGGCAGGCAAAGACATATCGGACGGGATAAGCCTTAGCTATGACCGCAAATGGGCAAAAAACACGGCATAAGTTGCAGAAATCAGTCTCCTGAACGATAATTAACCTTAAATTGCGTCATTTATAGAAAAAATTGTTATACATTTGCACCCCTGTAAAAAAGGGAGTGGGTTATGAAACACAGTAGGGAGTTTGACATTGCGTTTGTAGGTCTGAAACCCGGGATACATGTGTTTACCTATTCGATTGACGACAGTTTCTTTGAAAATTTTGAAAATCCGGAATTTACACAAGCTAAAATAGATATTAAGCTCACCCTGGATAAAAAAAGTGGTATTTTTCTGCTGAAGTTCGACATCAACGGAAAAATCCTGATCCCCTGCGATCGTTGCGGAGATGATTTTGACATGAATTTGTGGGATGAATTTGAACTGGTGGTTAAAATTATCGACGATGAACTGGTGGCGAAAAAATCGGAAGAAGACGCTGAAGTAGCCTATATTGGCCGCTCGGAAAGTATCCTCGACGTGTCGACCTGGATTTATGAATTTGTCATTCTCAGTGTGCCTATACAACATATACACCCTGACGATGAGCAAGGAAAGAGCACTTGCAACCAGAAAGCTCTAGAAATTTTGAACCAACAAAAATCAAATGAAATTCCGGATATCTGGGACGATTTGAAAAATAAAATAAATAATTAACACGATAAAAAACAAGCGATATGCCAAATCCTAAAAGAAGACACTCGCAACAAAGAAGTGCAAAACGCCGCACCCACTACAAAGCATCTGTGGATACTTTGAGTACCGATAAAACGACGGGTGAACTTCATATGCGTCATCGCGCGCATTGGGTAGAAAGCAAACTATACTACAAAGGAAGAGTAGTGATGGAAAAACCTGTTAAGGATACTGCTGCAGAAACCGGCAGCGAAACTGAATAGTTTAACCTCAACCCTCCAATGAATAGTAGCTTATGCGAATAGCCCTTGATATGATGGGAGGCGATTATGCACCTGAACAAGCCTGTTTGGGTGTTTTGTCGTTTTTAGCCGAACACCAGGATTGCCAACTTTTTTTATTGGGCGATCAGCCTGTCATACAGCAACTCCTGGGCGAACAAGCCACTAATCCTGCCATTACTTATATTCACACTAACGAAGTGATCGGTATGGATGAGCACCCCATCAAAGCCATTAAGGAAAAACCAAATTCATCAATGGTTCTGGGGTTTGGACTCTTGGCTAAAGAGCAGGTGGATGTATTTATGAGTTCCGGTAATACCGGTGTGATGCTGGTGGGGGCAACCCATATGATTAAAGCAATCGAAGGGGTATCACGCCCATCGATTCCTACGCCTGTACCACAAATTGATGGCCGTTACAGTGTGATGTTAGACGTCGGTATCAATGCCGATTGTAAACCCGAAAATCTTAATCAATTTGCAACCCTGGGTTCGATTTATGCCAGAGAACTTCTCGGTATTGAAAATCCCAAGGTCGCTCTGATGAATATCGGTGAAGAAGAAGGAAAGGGTAATTTGCTTGCACAGGCGGCCTATACCCTAATGAAAGAAAACAAACACATCAATTTCATCGGCAATATTGAGGGCCGCGATACAGTTGATAATAAAGCTGACGTGATTATCACAGACGGATTTACGGGAAATATCATGTTGAAATTTGCCGAATCGCTGTACGATGTTGTTATGGTTAAAAGGGGAATCGAAGATGAATTTCTGGGAAAATTCAATCACCGTTTGTATGCCGGTGTTCCCGTTCTCGGTATTAATAAGCCGGTGATTGTTGGTCATGGTGTCAGCGATCAGGTTTCCTTTCTGGGTATGCTGGTGATGGCACGTCGCATGTTGATGACCCGTATGAACGATAAAATCAAAGAGTCGTTTGCCGTATAAAATCCCCAGTGCATGCCAATAGACGTTGTTACAAAAACTTACGCAAAAAATTTGGTTTAGATAAAAAATATAATGGTAATTTAATTTGTACTAGTGTTATTATCTACTTTTTCTAATTCTTTTTTCCATTCCTCTGAATTTTCATTTATATATGTTTGTAAAAGTTCCTTACATTCAGGATTATTTAAACTAACGACCTTTACGCC
>CAZFKA010000312.1:0-2807 GCA_964519155.1 uncultured Bifidobacterium sp.
CTACGGCAGATAAACCGGTAGGCAGGAATTACACTAATCCTTCGACAAGCTCAGTACACTAACAGAATTAAGAACTAATTTAATTCACCTGCGGTGAAAGGGTTGGCCACGGATAGACACACCTCCCTTACGGGAGGCAGGGATTAACACAGATTATGGTTCGTGAGGAAACGAACAATAACTAAGAACTATTTTACTTCTTTATCAAAGCCAATTTGCCAGAAGTACATATCAAGGATTTTCATTACCGGATAATGTGCCTGAATTCTTTCCTTTACTAGTTTTTGCGCTTGCTTTATTTGTTCTTTATTTCTATCCACGAAGTTGAATATCTCATTTAATGAATCATTGTTGAAAGAAGTGTGTTGCAATTTCATTTCTTTTAGTCCTTTTATGAAATACCTATCGTATGCAGGAACACACCCCAATGTACCAAGCATGATTTTACTCAAGAGTGTATCAGTAGGTGAAATTGGTTTGGATTTGTCTGCTCCTTTGGTAAAATGAATACTTCTATAATGCTCTGCCAATTTATTTTTTACTTCAAGAATTGCATTAATGTTTTCTCTCTTTATTTCGGTGGCCTGACTGCATTTCAGCTTTTGACTTGTTTTTGAAAATATTATATCAACAGCCCCTTTATGAACCAGATGGTTCTTTTGCAGCAATCCGCCAGAACCTCTATACATACCCCAGCTCGCCAAGTAAAATGCTAAATCCAAAACCTGAATTTCTGTTTGGCTTGAAATACTGAAAGCCTTAAAACAATTATCCCATGACTTGTATCTATGGTATTCATGATTCGTTATTTCTGATACGTATCTATCAATTACAGGATCTATTTTCATGAATAGCTATCTTTTTTAAATAACCTGTCTAAACAGGATTTCCCAAAGAGCCATTCATTAATGATAGTATTATATTCTTTCAATCAACCTAAGCTGTCATGCCGTAAAAAAAATTAGGAGTTGGGCTGAGAAATTGCCTATTTAACTTTATTAACCGTACCATATACTTCAATTCCTATATGAGTTATAGATTTTTCTTTAGTCTCTAACTCGATTCCTGGCAAATAGGTGTATAGATAATACCAATCCCGTTCATTTTTATTTTCAGCGTTTAATTCTTTAATGGCTTGCACTGCATGGTTCTCACAATTATCATTAATGTATTTAAAAACCATGGTTATTAAGTAAACATCAGTATAAACAATTTTATTCTGAAGGCTATCTTTTTCTGAGTCATAATATTTATAGACCTGATTATAAACTTCTTTTGTATCCCAATCTATCCAACTCTTAATATCCCAATGGAAATCCTGGTTAATCTCTTTCAGATCCTGAAATTTAGATTCTACCAATATTGCAATGTCATTATATTTAATAAAAGCATCCGGCCGTCCATTCTTTTTATCTTCAACTGTTGTTTTATATTCCTGTATTGCTGTCACTTCAGAAAAATGGCGGCAGAGGCTGCTAATATAAAAGCTTATCAGACTTCGCTCCGTACAATAGCCCAATAACGTAGGATCATCATTATCGTATGAAAATTTTAAAAGCTCCTTTGTAAAACAATTTATTGAAGCCTCCAGAAAGCTTTTAAATTCAGATTCACCTAAAGATGTTATTAGTTTTGTTCTTATCATAAAAGAAATTTAGACTTATAATTAAACTATTTTACAAATAAACCTCGGCGTAATGTATTGCAGATATTAGCGCTGTACCTGCTTTACTTTTTCTTTTTCCGGGGCTTTCTTTTTTTGGTGACTTTTCGTTTTTTAATTCCGGCCTCAACTTCAGGGCGATTTACCCTTACTGTTGACCCATTAATTTCTTTTTTAGGCGGTTTGCTTCCTCTTTTCTTATTAGGTTTTGTTTTGTTTGTTTTTTGCATTCTTTTAACCGCCCTTATAATTTTCTTTTGAAGTGGGTAGTTTTCCTTGATTGCTTTTATTTTTTTCCTGATTACTTCTAGCTTTATGTTTTCAGGATTATTGATTAATCCTTCCAGATTCCAGTCGAATTTAAGTTTGTAACGTATACATAAACCATGATATTCTTTGACGGCCTTAATTGCTTCCTGATAATCCATTTCATTATGTTTTAAATTATCTGTTTAGATCAACAGAATTATTTAGCAGCACTCAAAATCACTCTAACCCCCCACCAGCAATATCCCAGAACCTGTTGAAGAATGCTTTTATCTTTTCTATTACCGTTTCTCTTTTTTGTGTTCTTTCGCCTGTTGGCGTAAACCTGGAAACGGGTGGCAGTATTTTGGCCAGGCCTGTGCCTGTTGTCTGCACATAGCCGTCCCTGAAAGCATTGTTCATGAACTTGTGGGTTTCTTCTTTATTCAGGTTTTCTTCTTCAATAATCCTTTCCAGTTCTTCCATCTTCTTTTCATCCACAAAGCTTTGCCAATCCTCTGCAACGTTTGTTCCCGGCGTAAGCGACTGGATAAACCGCTGAATCAGGTCTTTCTTGTTTCTCAGCTCCACACTGGAATCAATTGCCTTGTTGATGCTTATTATTACTTCCTTGTCTTTCAGATGGCTTTCATGATATTTACGGATGAGTTCCAGGATGTAATCAATATTGATCTCCACCTGCTTTATCAATTCCATTTCAAAGACAATATCATCATTCACATTTTCTGCATCGCCTGTATTCCTGTTGCGGAATTCATGATAGAGATTGATGTACATACTGTGATAATCCTGCACATCTCTTTCACTTAATATTTCTTTGCCGATAAATTCATCGAATGCAGAAAGTATGTTTTTTGCCTTTAGTACCGAACCATAG
>CAZFKA010000313.1:0-2756 GCA_964519155.1 uncultured Bifidobacterium sp.
ACTTTAGCTCAGCTGGTAGAGCAACTGATTTGTAATCAGTAGGTCGCTGGTTCGATTCCGGCAAGTGGCTCTTTTTTATTTTAGGGTAGTTGTCCGAGTGGCTAAAGGAGGCAGACTGTAAATCTGCTAGCGTCAGCTTACGGTGGTTCGAATCCATCACTGCCCACAGTTTTTGCGGAAGTCGTATAGTGGCTATTACCTCAGCCTTCCAAGCTGAAGACGACAGTTCGATTCTGTTCTTCCGCTCAAGCAAAACGCCGATTGTTTCATGTCAGTTGATGACAGCTACAGTCGGTTTTTTTTATCAGAAGTTTGTTGGTTATATCACAACAGTTTGAAAGTCAGTTTGCCGTAGTGGCTCAGTGGTAGAGCACCTCCTTGGTAAGGAGGAGATCGCGAGTTCAATTCTCGCCTACGGCTCCATTCTCCGACCGGTCGCTTTCGTTGATCGGTTTTTTTTTCTTCATCCTGCGACGTACATTTTTCCCTTGCTATTTATTTCTCCATTATATCTTGCTATTCGTTCATGTGCATATTGACTGAAAAAGATTTTTCCGATCACCGTATTTCGCCAATTTTGTTGTATTTTTATTTACGCTGATTTTCACCAATGAAAAAATCAGTTCCCTGAACATAAGATGAAAAAAATTATATTCACACTGATCACCGTTTGTCTCTGCCAACTTTGCCATGCACAATGGTTGCAGGTATTTCAAGATAACCTTTCCTATTTTTATGATGCAGCATTCCCCAGCGAATCAAAAGCTTACGTTGCGGCATCTGATACCAACGGGGCTTATGTATTGCGAACAAATGACGGGGGAGCGAACTGGAACAAAAAGTATATACCGGGTTGGAATTATATCGATCGGATCACGATGCTCGACAGCAATAAAGGATACTTGATCAGGGGTGGGGCACCCGGATTGATTTTGAAAACTAGCGATGGATTCAATACCTATACCATGTTTACCACCGACAGTTCTTTTACCGTGCGTTCACTCGCTGTACTCAATGACTCTGTTGGATTTTTTCTGAACAATGCCGCACGATTGCGTAAGTTTCGTAACCATGGTGCCAGCATCACCCACATCATCGATACATTGAACGACGCACAGGGACTGCAATTTTTCAGTGCGCGCTCAGCCTACCTCGATGATGGTAGTCGCCTATTTCGTACAAACGATACCGGGGCTTCATGGAATCTGATCAATAATAATATGGGTTTTTCAAGTGCTGCTTTTCGCTTTGCCGATTCGTCGCATGCTTTTTTTTCTGACGGACAAGCGATCTATACAACTTCTGATGGCGGGCTGAATTTTCAGTCGTCCTTCACATTCCCCGGGGCCTACTCACTTGCCGTTGAGGGGAGCTTTTGTATCGTTGCCAATGATACCGGCAATATTGCATTCACGCTTAATGGGGGACAAAATTGGCAAACCGAATCGTCCGGTATTAACTTCCTTGCCGCCGAACCGTATCAGGTATTTCGGGCACCGGGTGGATCCTGTTATTTGTTCAGTCAGTTTTGTGGAGAGATCAGAAAACGAGAAGCCATTATATTACAAGTAAATGATCGGCAGCGCAACATAATTCCAGTTATTTTTCCCAATCCTGCACACGATCGTATACACATTTTATTACCCAACAGTTTGCAGCATGCCGAGCTGAAATTGCTTAACCTGAGTGGTCAGGTGGTTCGTGTTGAACCTGATCTGAACGGTCAAAGCTATTCTCTAGAGCGAAAAGATCTTCCCGCCGGAACTTATGTGATCGTACTCAGACAGCAAGATCAACTCCTTGCTCAACGTTTAGCTATTTTTGCGGACTAATAGCGCTGCTATCCCGTTTGTCCGGGATGAATTTTATCAATGATTTAGCACAAACAAATTGTACATTTGTTGGCCTTGAAAACAGTAGCTGTTGATCAGGCATTTTAATATTTCATTTATTTTTATCTTGATAGCTCACTGCATGAAATACTATCGTCTTTTTTTATTATTGTTCTTTATCAACGCTTCCTTGTATGCCCAACAAAATGTCTGGGTGGCTTTCTGGAATGCTGATTCAACCCTGGTAGGGTATAAAGACGCAAATGGTGTCATCAAAATTCCGCCCAAGTTTTCAAGTTTTTCAGCACCGGCTTATTTCGATCAAATTATGGCCGCGAGCGAAGAAATCAACGGTAAATGGATGGGCTATTATCTCACCAAGGCGGGAAGAGTCGTAGCGCGCGACAGCCTCTATATTTTCGATAACACAGCCGATTGTGAGTCGGAGGGTTTCATCCGTTTCAGAGACCGGCAAAGCGATCTTGCAGGCATGCTGAATCGGCAGGGTGACGTGGCTATTCCGGCAATATACAACGATTTGAAACAGGTCAATCGTGGAATGATCGTTGCCTTAAAAGGGGCAACCAAAGAAGTGTTTGAAGGCGGGGAACATTTTGCTTTTCATGGCGGAAATTTTTTATTGATCGATACGCTTAACCATGTGCTGCTTGATAGTTTTTCAGCCGACGAAAATCTAAATTTGTATTCACTACAGATTTCCGCCACAGCATCAGCCGATCCTGACCGGGTCAATTTCAGAAGCTCTGACGGACGATATTTTTCTTTCATTCATTTCGAAAAGGAGTTCAGCCGCTGGTTGTCGAAAGTCTTTTTGGCTAACCTGAGCAAGGTAAATCTCACTCCATTTATTTTCCCTGAAATGGCGTACTGGAACGATAACAAAGGGTGGATCAGTGAAAAAAG
>CAZFKA010000314.1:0-2710 GCA_964519155.1 uncultured Bifidobacterium sp.
GTGCAAGCGCTACCAGATCGGAGGCTCTTTGCAAAAAAATCGGGATCGCTTTTTGTTGAATTTCTGTGGGTGTTTCGAAACCCAAATCGCTGATGGCAGACAATAGGGCGTCCTTCAGCCCAAGGTCTTTAAATGTTGTCATGTTTTTTGTTTTAAATCGTATAAAAATGCCCCCCTTGATCAGAATAGATTAATAACTTCAAGGATTTATTTTTATAATCAAAATCAGACAAAAAAATGAAAATACGTTTCTCTTATCTTTAAAAGAGCATGACCCGTTGGTAAATAAAGCTACTAAAATCTGTGATGTCAGAAGAACTAATGGGTGCGAAAGTAGGCCAAAAAAATCTGGCAAATGCTATTGAGTTACTAAAACGAAAAAAAATAATTTACCAGCCAGCGTCTATATTTCATTTTCGGAAGACAATTGAATACCTTTGATGGTAAACTTTAACCCATGTTTTTTGCTGTTCTCTGTTTGCTTTTTGCCCTTCTCCCGGTTTCCAGTATACTACTCTGCTTTTTGGGTGATGCCCGGTATGCGCGCAAAGTGATGATCAATGTATTGCTCATCGCCAATGCATTGCTGTTTTTGTCTCCTTTCATTTATGCGTTTATCAGTACAAGACCGAATGGTAATATGTGGAGTGAAAATGGGCCGGGAGCCGTGTTTTGGTTTTACTATTTTTTATTTCCTGTCTGTTATATCGTTCAAATCATTTTACTCATGCTGAAGTTGGTATTCAGACCCAAAAAACAGAATGTATTTGATGTCCCGTCGCATCAAGCTAATGAGCAATAGTACACGATGACAATCATTGATGCAAGTGCTAGCAATATTTTAAAAAATGAAATCCGATCCATAAATCGATCAACAAAAAACTAAACTATGGCAAAAGCTAAAAAGACAACCCGGAGAACAAATACTGCAAAAGGCAAAAAAATCCCGGTAAAAACGTCCAACGAAATAAGTGTCGATCGGGATCCGGCAAATTCAATGTCGGCAACACTGAAGGCTTTGTTCACAAACGGAGTTGGACAAATCAATGTCTCACATTTTCGCCGAGGCGAATTTCTTGGCATGCAAAGTCTGACCACTTCAGGTGAACTCATCTTCGCCGACATTCAGCGAAGCGATTCCCTTTCTGTCAATGGAATATGTGCCGGAAAGGCGAGCATTGCGCTTGATGTAGACAGCCAACCCGAAACACCGGAATTTTTTGAAGCAGAAGTAATTATTACCGGTTACCTTATCGTAT
Source organism: uncultured Bifidobacterium sp. (assembly GCA_964519155.1). Lineage (GTDB taxonomy): Bacteria > Bacteroidota > Bacteroidia > Chitinophagales > Chitinophagaceae > OLB11. Next base: position 1,260 of record CAZFKA010000314.1, read on the forward strand.
AGTGATGTGTAAAAAATATTTCATAAGAAAGATAATTTCGCTGACTGCACTCCTTCTCTTCAGCGGCCAATTTTCATTGTACGCGCAAAGCGACAAGGAAATCATTGAAGATGCAAATGCCCTCGCCAGTGGAAATTTCAAGGATGCGTTCAAAAGTTTTTTCCAACTCGCATTCGATCATTTTACCGCGGGGAACAAAGAAATCAATTTCAGTAGCAATCCCTATGCTGTAATGGCGCAATTGAATCCTGAATTACTGAACGATCGATATTATACGCAGTACAAGAATCTGCGAAAGCTGAACTTTACAGTTGCCGGAAAACTGGATTCAAATTACCGGTTCAACGGATTCAGTTCCGGAATAAAATACGCGCTCATCAATCGTCGCGACGAAACTATATCAAGAGCTTTTATACAAGATATTACCCGTAAACAATTCAGTAGAGAACTTTTTCTGCTGAACGATTCATTACAACGATTTATCTCTTCGCTTTTTGGTGATATGACCAAACAAATCAATATGCAAAATGAAGTGAAAAAATTCATGGGGGGGCAAAAAACTTTCGCATCCTTAGACCCTGAGTTACAGAAAAAAATGACTCAATTATTGCAAGGAGATTCAGTACAATTACTGGCCAAATTGATCCATCATGACCCTGATTTTAATGTACACGATTCGCTAAAGGCCATGTATAACGATGTCAAGCAGTCGTTCAATAATAAATTACTCTGGACTTTCTCGTTGAGCGATACGACCTACCAAGATCAATTCATGTTTCAGCATTTAGCGTTCACTACAGAAGTGCTAAAAGGAATAGTAAAAAAAACGTCGGTAGCCAATGTTGAATTCAGCCTTTTGTCGGCCTTGCACCTGCACGACGATACGGTAAAAGCCGGACGTGATTTACATAGAAGTGTATGGAGTATCGAAACCGGATTAAACCTGATTTTAAAAATGCCGAATACGCAAAAAAGTTTCTTTGAATGTAAGTTCAGTGCCGGATTTCAACACAGGTTCAATGGCTTGTATCTGCAGGAGAAGCGCGACCGATTATCCATGAATACTACTTTGCGTTTTCGGGTGATGAATGATATATGGGTACCGATGGAAATCCGTTATGATCCGGAGAATGGCCACCTTACAGGATTTTTAACCGTGAAAGCAAATTTTACCGGGTTACACTCCATCTTTGGCAGGTAAAAGAAAGGAACGAATCTTTTGTTTGTCTGCCCACTGAGTACTTATCTTTGCGGCCACATGAAAGTTACAGAACATATCAGTCAGGCAGGAGGCAAGACACTTTTTTCATTTGAGATTCTGCCACCGGTTAAAGGGAAAAGTATCGACTCGATATTTAAATTGCTTGATCCACTGATGGAATTCAAACCATCGTTTATCAATGTCACTTACCATCGTTCTGAACAGATTTTTAAACGGAAAACCGATGGGT
>CAZFKA010000315.1:0-2697 GCA_964519155.1 uncultured Bifidobacterium sp.
GTCCCATGGTGGTGATGTTGCATGGGGGTGGTTTTTTATCAGGGAGTAAATCGGATATGACTGTCTATTGCGAAAAGCTGGCCAGAGCCGGTTATGTGGCCGTCAGTATCGATTACCGTGTGGGGTGGGATCAAGTTGGTGCCGGTGGACCGTGTAATGGCAATATACAACAATTTCGATATGCGGTTTATCGGGCTATTCAGGATGTAAAAGCCGGTATTCGTTTTCTGATTCATCATGCGGCTGACTACCGAATCGACCCACAGGCCATTTTTTTGGCGGGACAAAGCGAAGGCGGAATGACGGCCATTCATTGCACCTATCTCGATCAGGGAGAAGCCGACAATCTGTTGCCGGGTGTTTCAGCAGATTTAGGCAGTATCGACAGCGCGGGAAATACTTTTTACGAACCCTTTACGGTAAAAGGGGTATTTAACTGGTGTGGCGGTAGTCTCGACACCTTACTGATCGGCCCAAACAATCCGATACCGCTTTTGTCAATTCATGGTTTGCACGATTCGGTTATGCCGGTTGAATACGGTGCATACCTCAATTGTCAGAATGCCAATAATCCTTATCCAATGGTGTACGGACCCAAAGCGATTTATTCACGGATGAAAAATTTGGGTATTTGTACAGAAGCCAATTACGATGCCAATGGCGCACATTGTTTTTATCCATCCCTCGAAGAACAGGTTTATATTCCTGCGAAATTTACCTGCTTTTTTAAAAATCTGCTCTGCGGAAATTGTACAACAGAAAGCAAGGTGAGTTATAATCAAAAGTCTTGCGTGGAAGCGGCACCGGTGAGCGTAGATGATGTGGCTGATTTTGCCTTGTTTACCGTATTTCCCAATCCGGCAAGCGATGCATTTTTTGTTTCGTATGCCGGGCAAAACGAACTGAACATTCAAGTGAATTTGTATGATATAACTGGAAAGAAAATGGCATTTTTTCCGGGGCAAACTGTAGGACCGGGCAAACGTACGGCTTTGTTTAAACGACCCCCAACGCTGTCCAACGGGTATTATCTCTTGACTATGCGATGGGGAAATCAATCAATATTCCGTTCGATTACTTTTCAGTAAAAAGTTTTACCGGTAATTCGTCTTTGCAAGCTGCGAGCAATTCAGTAATCGTCTGTTTATAGCCCGGATGAATCAGGTTTGGAGCAAGTTCGTGTAAGGGAACCAATACAAATTTTCTGTCTGGCAAATGTGGGTGTGGGATCACAAGATTTTTTTCATTGATCACCAATTGTCCGTAAAAAAGGATATCAATATCAATGATACGGGCATCCCATTTTCGGTCACGGATCCTGCCCATTTTTTTTTCGATATGCAAACAGGCTTCGAGTAATTGGACCGGTGATAAAGCGGTTTCTATTTTCAGTACCTGATTCAGAAAGGGCGCTTGCGTGGTATTGCCCCAAGCGGCGGTTTCATAGAGCGAGGAAGACTGTTGGATTCGACCAATCTCTTTATCAATCAGGTTTTTACATGTGGCAAGATATTCTGCCCTTTTACCCATATTACCACCTATAATCAGATATATGCCATTCATACATTTGTAGGGAGATTATCAATCACCGCACTTAAATTTGCGACAAATATCAACAAAAAGTATGAAACAATTTTTTAAAATACTCTTCGCCTGCCTATGTGCATTGATCCTGTTTTTTCTGGTTATTTTCTTTTCGTTTATGGGAGTGATTGCCGGAGCATCGAGTAAAGAAGTTGCGAAGGTTGAAAAAAATTCAGTGTTGTTGCTCGACATGAATGAACCTATTGTTGAACAATCATCAAAAAATTCACTCGGGGCCCTAAGTGGAAAACCCACTAGTGTAACCGGATTAAACGATGTGCTGGCATCAATTGAAGCCGCGAAAACCGACGATCGTATCAAAGGAATTTATATTCGTTTGGGGGTTAGTCCGAATGGGTGGGCAACTTTGCAGGAAATCAAAAATGTGATTGTCGATTTTAAAAAGACAGATAAGTTTGTGATCGCTTACGGGGAAATCTGCGACCAAAAATCGTATTATGTCGCTTCAGCAGGTTCACAGGTGTACTTGAATCCCACCGGGGGCATGGAATTTAACGGTTTGAGTATTACCGGAACATTCTTCAAAGGAACGATCAATAAACTCGATATTAAAACCGAGGCTTTTCATTGCGGCAAATACAAGGGCGCCTATGAACCTTATAAACTCGAAAAGTTCAGCGACCCCAATCGTTATCAGTTAAGTGTTTTATTGCAGGATCTGTATAGTGAATTTTTACAAACCGTTTCAGTGCGCACCGGTTTAGATACCGCCGCGTTAGCCCGCATGGCGAATGACGGTGTGATAAAATTCCCTGCCGATGCATTGAAAAACAAATTTGTCGATGCTACAATCTATGGCGATTCTGTTGAGCATATTCTCAAAACCAAATTGTCGCTCAAAGAAAAAGATAAAATAAATATGGTCACGCCGGCTGATTACGCTTCAACGATCGATGGCGGAAGAGCCAAAGAACAGATTGCTATATTATATGCGAATGGCGTGATCAATGATGGCGAAGGTGATGAAGATATTTTCTCAAAAAATTTCATCCGCGAAATCCGAAAGATCGCCAAAGATGATGATATCAAAGCGGTGGTGTTGCGTGTCAACTCGCCCGGCGGAAGTGCACTTGCGAGTGAAGTGATTTATCA
>CAZFKA010000316.1:0-2683 GCA_964519155.1 uncultured Bifidobacterium sp.
CAGAAAAACAAAGCGTACCTGAATGAAGGTTTAAATGCGCAAACCGTGAAAGCCAAGGAGCAACACGCTTGCCTTGCCTGGGTGATCCATCATTTCTTTTTAGCTGCTTTTTTCTTAATTGAATTCTGCACTTGACTTGGCTTCTTTTTGTCTTTCAACGCGGTATTGGTGTATTTCAACACGAGGTCGTGTGTGAGTTCAACAACCGACTTATCTTTAAGATTGATGACGATATAAATCCGGAATGTCCCCCATCCTGAGGTATCCAATCTGAACTTACTGGCTCTGTCTTTGATCACACGCACCGGATTGTAAAAAGTATTGTGCAAATGATAGGTAACCGAAACAATATTATCTAATTTTTCGGGATTGTCTGATTCAATCCACACACTCCAATCCCAATAGTCGTCGCCTGTATAAGTATACGATTGCTGAGCATGGTAGCTAGCTTTTTCCTGCTCGTTTAAATTTACTTTCGATAGTTGTAACATCTTAGTCCTTTTGAATGTGAACATTTATTAAGCCAACGGGCACAAATCCCGAACTCCACGATAGCCGATTCGGTCCTTTGATTTTTATTTCAATTAACGCGTCTTCACTGGGTATTTTTTTTACGATCACCCCATAACCGCCCTGAAATCTTTCCAAAGTAGTTTCTTCGGGGTTGTAATATTTTGTCTTATACATAAACCTATACGAACATGTGATATCTCCGTTTGCTAAATACGGTCTGATATCGGTTAATATTTCCGGCGGAAGCAACATAAAAATCTTTGTGCTCAGTTTGTTCTTTTCCTTCATGACAAATTTTACAACTTCCAATAAAACTTTCGATGTGTCATCATATTCCAGACGCTGTCTATCGGCTGCAATTCCTTTTTGGGGATCTACCCCCTTTTCTCTGATTTCGTAGATGGGCAACCCTTTGTTGAGTGCGGTGGTGAGTTCTTCAATTACCCATCGATGCGTAGGAAATGTGCCATCCTGATTGGCTACTTCCCCCCGCTTCGTTAAAAAACCAATACAAGCATCAGCGTCAGAAATTCGTTCAATAACGCCCTCCGATAAACGTTCTCCTTGCATTTCTTCACCTGTTACAACTTCACAACCCAGTGCTTCAATCAATGGAAGTATCAGTTGCTCAATCCATTTGTCATTTTCATTGTAACCAAAGCCTACAAATACTTTCATTCTGCATAAATTTTTGGATGATAGTGCATGAGCTAAAACGCTCTGAACATGGACACATTGGACATATTCAACACACGTTAGCATGGTAAAAATACAAAAGATTCAGTGAACTCCAAATCTTTACAAATCAATATGCCTATTGAATACTCGTTACAGCATAGTGTACATTAGCTATAAATTATTAATGTAAGCTAACTGTTGCAGCAACACAATTTAGAGTTAATTGAAAGAAGCATTTGGACAATGTTTAAAAATCTGCGGCTGTAATGCTACGAAGCAATATCTAAATTTGTTTGCTTACAAATATCAAATAGAATTAACTACTTACCGAAGGTATAGACAAATGCCACTGCGCTGCTCCACACTGGTACAATACGTATTACAGCACTTTTGCCATAGGTATCGCTAGGGAGTCACAGAACGAAAAGCTGACAAGTTACCTGTATGCAAAAGAAAAAGATCTTGTATTTTTAATCGAAATTCATGAAAAAACCCGTTTCTCCTTTACTGTTTTTAGCTCCCCTGCTGATGCTTTCTTGTCGAAAATCGGGCCCACAATATTATGAGATTGAAAACGAACAGGTAAAAAATGCTGTCTCGTTTAAGAAAGGATCTTTTTTTATTTTCCAAGACTCGATCAGTAAGCAAACGGATAGTGTGTGGATCGATACCACCCAAGCATCATGGTACGATTTCAATCAGGGTGCCAGACAAAGTGATGCACTAATGTTGGAACGAATCGCCTACAGTTTGAAAGGCAATCACCTGACATCGGGTGCAGTGGAAGTGATTGCACCGGAAGACGGCAGTGACAATTATACCATCAAAGGGACAATAAAGCTCAAGAGTATGACCTACGACAGGATAGTACCGATATTCTTCAATATGAATATAAAACAGCATGTAAAAATCATTTTCGGAACGGGGTATTCGATGCTCTGCAACTATCATCCCTACCTCGTGTTGAATGGCAGTACACACTATAATATTTTTGAAGTATTGGATGAAAGAACAAATCAAAATTCTCCTCACGATAAAACCACCCTAGTCACTTTTTATTCATTGGAAGAAGGAATTGTCAAATACACCCTACAAAGCAGTACCGGTTATGAGGTGTGGGAATTGGTATATAATCAAATCAATCGCTGACCCTCCCTATAAACCTTTCTTGCAACATTCAAAAATTCACTCATAAGGAATAAAAAATTTCGGTGAATATAAGTGCTGTCTGTAAACCGACCGCAATTGACAAGCGTTAAATAAGCGTATCCATCTCACCAACCCCGTCATTTATGATCAATAACTTGGCAGTTCTTTTATGAATTTTTTTGTTGATTCCGATTTATTATTGATAGTTAGTTTTATCACGTAATTACCAGGCTTCCATTTAGCACATTGCACAACTTCTTCGGCTTCTAAATGTCTTAAAACAACTCTATATATCTCCTTTCCGCTATGGTCAAAAACTGAAATGACACCTGAACTCCCTAAA
>CAZFKA010000317.1:0-2666 GCA_964519155.1 uncultured Bifidobacterium sp.
TTTTGAAGCAGGGTATGAAAATTTATCGAGTTTTATACAGGCCTATAAATCAAAATACGGTGTTACCCCCAAACAACACCATAAAACCTGAACTTTTAGCAACAGTTTTTGAACCTATCTCTGAATTTTTACACCCCGCGCTTCCCTAACTTTGCGGCAGTATTACCTTATTCCATTATGAAAAAAGCAAGTTTAATTTTAGCCTTGTCGCTGTTCGTTTCAACGGTTCAGTTCGGACAAAACGTGTTCACCTTATCTAGCAACGATTTAGGCGGATCGGCCACCAAAACCCAGGAGTTTAACGGCTTTGGCTGCACCGGAAACAACCAGTCACCTCAACTATCGTGGAAACACGCGCCCGAAGGCACCAAAAGTTTCGCCACCGGGGCTACCGCTGATTGGAATGTTTGTTACGGGTGTATAAGGAGCAAATGCGGGGAACTTCTCCATGACGACAGTACCATTTCCTGACCAATGATAAAACATATCGTCAGCCTGATTGTAACAAATGATTTCGCCATCTGCACCGTTACCCAGCGTTGCTGCCAGTGAGCTAGTCGCATCGGCTTTATTGATCGTATACAACGCTTCAGGTACAAAAGGTGCTGTGGCCCCATTACCCGTTACTCCAAATAATTGGCCGTCCTTTCTAAATGATATACTGGAGAAATTTCCTCCTGCACCGAAATTTCCTACTTGTGTACACACTGCTGTTGGCAAATCGATCGTAGCCAACACGCGACCAGAAACACCGGATACCTTTAAAATTGCATAGGTTTTAAATTCGCAAGGATCGAAAGCTAATCCATTGATGCCTGTAACGGTGAACCCTGCTAACGAAGGAGCAAGACGATCCACAACTTGCCAGGTCGTAGTATCGACTGACCATATTGAATCTTGAAAAGGACTTGCGCCCCAAATCAGCGAATTGACTGCGAATGCGCCTGAATTCACAGTAATATTAATAGTCGATGTGCCTGTGCAACCGTTGGCATCTGTGCCTGTAACGGTGAAAACACCATTGGCACTCAATGTGGCATTAAAAGCAACATTGTCTGTAATTCCTACAGGGCCGGCCCATACATAAGACGCGGCTCCTCCACCGAATAATGTCAAAGGTGTATTTTCGATCACAACGTTGCCCGGAGCCGCATTTGCAGTTACCACCGGAAGTGAATTCACGGTAATGGTTATTGTTGACGTTGCGGTACATCCACCTGCGTCAGTGCCGGTAACGGTATAGGTTGTAGTAGCTAGTGGAACAAATGAAACTCCGTCCGTTACACCACCAGTCCAAGCATAAGATACTGCTCCGCCACCTGTAAGTGTAACAGCACCACCCGCACAAACAGGGTTTGCCGAAGCAGAGGCAGTTACATTTGGTGCTGAGGTGTTTATCGTAACAGTAGAAGTTGCTGCACAGCCTGCATCATTGCCGGTTACTGTATAAGTGGTAGTTACCATGGGATTCACAACTATATTATTGCCTGGCAATGCACCGGGATCCCAGTTATAAGCTGTTGCTCCCGTTGCCGATAAGGTAGTGGGACTGCCCGCGCAAATATTAGTCAATGTTGCACTTGCCGTTACTGATGTGTATAAATTCATTACCTCAGCTGCAGTCAGAGCATGATTGTAAATGCGAAAATCGTCGAGTAGGCCTCCTGAAGGAGCACCAACATTGCTTCCATAACCCATTACCTTGAAGGGGCCGGCACCGCTAATGGTTGGTGGACCCTGAGCAACAGTATTGACGAGTACTCCATCGAGGTAAGCTTTTACATTTCCTAAAGTGATATCATGCACAAATGTATTCATATGCGGAGCCACCGTTGCACCGCCACTGAGTAAAACGTCCGTCATGGTCCCTCTTAAGATCCAGTTATTAGCCCCTGCTACGCCATTGGTAAAACAACGAAAACTGCCTGCACCTAAGTCTCCAAAGATATAAAACAAGGTAGCAGAAGGTGTGATATTTGACGACCAAAAGGAAATTGTCCATGATGTGCCGGATAAGTTTGTGGCCCAGCCGGTGTTCAGATAGTCGGTTGTAGCACTGACCCCGGAACCGATCAAGGCGCCCCCACATTTACCGGAGCCGCCCTGCGTTATACCGCCCATAATATTCGCGGTACCCGTTCCTGCAGGTGGAGCACTTGCCATATTGGGTACTGTAGCACCCGCGCCATCGAACTTGTAGTACAACAGTTCGGGAATCGATTGAGCATGCAATCCATTTTGGACAACCAGCATGCACATCAAAATAAAAAGTTTTAAGTAATGTTGTTTCATATTATTTTGCTTTTAATTGTTGCAAAATACTGAATACTTTACCAAATATCGAATACCAATGAGTATTTGGTCAATTTGGGTGGGCAATTGGTCAATTTCCCCCTTTCCTTTGCAACTTTTTCCTCAAAAAAAAGAGGCTGTCTCAAAAGGACAGCCTCTCTACTCATTTATACGCTTGGGATCGCATTAGTCATTCTTCTTCACTTTATCAGTATGGGTCAATTGATTGTTTTCGTATACCTGTATCGTGTATACGCCACTCACAATTTCTCCCATGCTCAATTGGATATTATTCATTCCCACCGCTGATTTCGCCTGGATCTGTTTGATCACTCGGCCGCTCATGTCCAACAACTTAACCGTTGTGTTTTGCG
>CAZFKA010000318.1:0-2666 GCA_964519155.1 uncultured Bifidobacterium sp.
ACTTGCATGTGTTAAGCCTGCCGCTAGCGTTCATCCTGAGCCAGGATCAAACTCTCCATTGTAAATGAGTTGTTTTGATCTTGGCTAATTTCAAAAAGAAATTAGCGATCTAATTATTAATTTTCGCTAAGAATTACCTGTTTAAAAAACTTACGTTTTTTGTCTGTTGTTTCCATCTTTCAAAGATCTTATTTCGCTTTTTGTATCTACCGTTATTTTCAAACGGAGTGCAAAGGTATGTGTTATTTTTGAACTACCAAATTTTTATTAAATTATTTTAATATTTTTTTTCAGTAATATCAACTTAATTTTTTGGTCTTCCAAGGTTATTTTCATCTCCCTTGCCTCGATATAAAGAACTGTTTTTCCGTTTAGGGAGTGCAAAGGTAATTAACATTTGTTAACGGCCAAATTTATTTTGATATAAATATTGAAAAAGTTCTACAAAGCTGTTGATCAACCTTGTCCTATACCCCATGAATAAAGGATTTCAGGATCACAAAAAAAATAATATTTTTTTCAAAAAAAAATTCTTTTCTGCCGTTTCCTTGTCTTCAATCATTACCCTGTTTTTATTCCAATTTGCGCGAAAAAATGGCCAGACGATGGATAGATTTTCAACGGAATTTCATTGCACACGCGCTGCGAAATCAATGCTGTTGCAGACCACCGCTTAATAATGTCGCAGTACCGGATACACACTTTTTCATGTTGAATTTTATATTCATTTGTACTTGACTGTAAAGTTTAATTTATCTTAGTCGTTTTAATCAAAATCCCCCTCCACAAAAAGCGTATCTTCAATGAAAAAAATCAGTAAACCAAGCGCCCTAGAGCATGCCCTTTATTACGAAAACTATGTGCATTTGGTACTCCCCTCCCTTTCCGTTTTAGATCAACTCAAATCAAACGCAAAACAACTCGCGAATCTGTACCTCTCGTTAGACGAACAAGCACTCACCACTCCTTATGCTGAAGGTAAATGGTCGCTCAAAGATTTGCTGATGCATTTGATTGATACCGAAAGAGTCTTCCTGTATCGTGCCATGCGATTCGCGCGTCTCGACAAAACGCCCCTCCCTTTTTTTGATGAAAATACATTTGCCAAAAACGCCTGTGCCGATCAATTGTCTGTAAAAAAAATGGTCAAAGAATATCTGGCAACACGAAATGCAAGTATTCAGTTTTTCAACAACCTCAGTTCCGCCCAATTAAAACATACCGGTATTGCCAGCAATTTTACCATGAGTGTACGAGCCTGTGCCTGGATTATTTGTGGTCACGAATTGCATCATCGCCAAGTAATGCATGAGCGCTATTTGGCCGTTCGCTGATCGGATTTTTCTTCATCCCAATACGGAAAATAATTATGCCACTGCAGGGGATATCGCGCGATCATTTGTTCCATTGCCCGCGTGTAATCAGTCACCACTGCCGGAATATTTTTTCGCCCCCTTCCATAGTGTTTTCCCTGGCTGGCAAAGAAATGAAAATGCTTGCTACCTTCTTTTACAGCAAAAACGAAACTTACCGGTGTATCAAAAGTTGTCGACAAAATAAAGGGCCCAACAGGCAATCGCGTTTTTGCGCCCAGTATCGTAGCTTCGATTGTTTTATTGCCTTCCACAAAGCGGTCCGCGTGAATACAAACAAATTCATTGCGTGTTAAGGCTGCACTGATCTCATAAATATGACTCAGATCGTCGCGGATAAAAATAACATTGAAACTCCGGTCCCTGACTTTGTCGAGATACGCCTTTATTTTCTCCTCTTCAACCTGATACATCACAATATTGATTTTCGACTGAAGACGTTTGAGCAAATGACCCGCAACTTCCCAGTTTCCGATGTGTGCACTGATCAGCAAACCGCCTTTACCTGCGGCTGCCATCTCATCCAGAAAAACTGCTCCTTCATGATCGATGGTAAAAGGTGATGCGATACCACTCATCAAGATCATCTGGTCGATGATGCTGCGTCCCAGATCGTTGAAATTCCGGTAAATGGCCCAACGAGTTTTCAGGTAGGAATACCCGAGCCGATTGCGGAAATAATAGACCAGTGGTTTATACGCCTTTCCCGGAAAAAAAAAGTAATAGAGGGTAACGAAACGCAACAAGCCATAAGCCGGCAATAATCCTGCGGTTTTGATTAGCCAAACAAATATTTTATACCCTAGTTGATTGCCACGCGACTGGCCCCAAGCGGACATTATGCAAGCGTTTTTTCTTCGACTTTACCGGAAACGTAATCGTAAAAATCCTGTATGGTTACCATTTTCTGAAAGTCTTCTGGTTTCACTTTGAAACCAAAATTGCTTTCAATACTTACCACAAGGTCAACATAATCGAGACTGTCCAGATCCAACGTTTCTTTAATATTGGCATCCGGTGTGATCGCAGACTCGGCAACTTCAAAATCTTCCTGTAGAAATCCGTTGATGATCGATATTATTTCTGTTTTTTCCATGGATTGGTGAGTGTGTTAAGGGTTCCAGTTCTTGATGATCAGAGAAGAATTTGTTCCTCCGAAACCAAAAGAATTCGACAAATATACATCAAAATTTTTTTCCAGTGTTTGGGTCACAATTTTTAATTTAGCGGAATCCTCATCCGGATTTTCAAAATTGATGTTTGGCGCTATAAAATGATTCTTCATCATAAGCG
>CAZFKA010000319.1:0-2665 GCA_964519155.1 uncultured Bifidobacterium sp.
GCTATGTATTTTGCGGCAAGCTGTTCGCCTTTGCTGCCCGGATACCGGCCCTCGAGCGAGTCATGCGACAAAAAATGAACTATTTGGTATAGTTTATTGTTTTCGTTGACAGGTTTGTTGCGAGCAAATACACAGGGCTTATTGATTCCACTTATTAAAAATGCTATCAGAAGCACTACGACCTTGCTGTTATTTCCCTTTATCAATTTTTCAAAAATTGGATGAATCGATGTTTTCAATTTACAATATACAACAAAAGCAATTCATTGGAATTGCTTTTGTTGTGATTTAAGTAAACTGTAGTGCTAGCGGTTGTTCAAGTTATATAGATCGCCTTCGCTAGCCTGACTTTTTTTTATTGTTTTTTGAGTGAATTCGGTGATGCGGCTTGTTCTCCATTCACATGTATTTCTTTTTTTGCAGGGAGTTTTTTTGCAGGTGGGGGAGTGAATTTCACATTTTTACCATCAAACCAAACCGGCGAAGCAGATTGCTCTTTATTGTTTTCGTCAAACATCACGTCTTTCATTTTTGCATCAAATTCACCGTCAACAAGCGCTGCAGGTAATACTGTGTTCGCATCCACACGTTTGCCGATAGCGATCCAGTTGAAGGAAGTATTGGAGGTGCCGCCATTTGCTTCCGCTACGGTAAATCCGGTTCGGTCTACACTCACTACATACAAGTTTGCCCAGCCGCCGGTTGGTGTTAACGTGATCGTAGGAATTCCTTCTTCCGCAACTAAAGTAAGGAATGCTTCATCGAAATTTACATGCACCTGTCCGGCATTCAGTTGCGCATGGCCATCGCTGTATATTTTGGAGTCGGTGGAAGTATTTGCATAAGCGGCTGTTTTTTTGCCGGTGGCCGTGGTCACGAGTTCTACATTTTTTCCGGATGTATAGGCATCGCCGATATTATAGGTCGAAAACATTTCACCGGCTGTAACGAGACCCATGATGTCGCCACGTACCCAGCCTCCCATTAAGTCGCCGCGCATACCGGATCCAATGCCTGTGGCTTCTTTGTTGGCCATACGGCCTGCGCCCGAACCGGTAGATGTGGCGTACGAGCCATAAAGTGTATTGGCGCTATTTTTGTACCCCAAACAACCCCAAATTCCATTAACGATACCAATAGTGCCTCCGGTGCGGTTGAAGTCACCGAAGGTTTCTCCCAATACGCCAAATGTGTATGCGTCTCCCCAATAGTCATAACCTGCAACCGCATTATTGGTTGAACTTATTGCGTACGAAGTGCCGTCATTCTGTGAATTTCTATCTCTAAACCCGTAAAGGATATGTTGCCCATCTCCGTCAGCAGTTAGTTGCACCTTTGCAACTTGTAAAGCATATTTTGAAGAGGTATTGGTACCCATTGCCGCATTTCCTAAACCATCGAACTGCAGTCGGGGTGTAATATTATTTGCGTTATCAATATCGCCAATCACTATGCCTCCGGTTCCCAGTCCTTTATTATTGAGCAAATAAGTTTTACCACCTGCTCCATCTTTATTCCATTCAAGAAAAGCTCCTTGTTGGTGCGTGGCTTGTGCGCTGGAAACCAATAAAGCACCGGCGACCTCCAATTTCGCCGTGGGGGTTATGGTTCCCATGCCAATATTTCCGGCTGCATTGAGGAATATTCTGGAGGTTGCATTGGTGAGAAAATTTAAACCGCTTGCATTGCCGTACATTTTTGGATTGTTTGGGGTAAGGTTGTTCCCAAAACGGATGCCGCCCTCGGCGGTATTCGCGAGACCCGATATGCCGAGATAATTTGCATCATCTACATCATTGATCGTTGCATCATTGCCAATTCTCACCATAGGGCCACTGGTTAAATTGGTAGTGATCATTTGCGTGTACGTATGATTGCCTAAATTGTCACCGCCGCCGCCACCGCCGCCACCAAGGTTTTGAGCACTATCCGCCAGCGTTTTCCACCCTGGTGTAATCATTTTTGTTTTAAAACACATATCACCTGTTTGTGCAATACCATTATAGTACATTGTGCCGCCGGGATAGGGGTTGCTTGGGTTGTATCTCCAGCCAAAGCTACAGCTAGGTCCGACAATCTCGAAAGTATAGACAATGCCTGCTGTAAGCACGGGTGCATTCGTAAGAACATATTCATATTCTGCACCCGGTGTTCCACTGATAATCGTAATCGGCTGTGTGGCCAGTATCGCTCCTCCGATCCCATTTCCCGAACGTATATTCAAGGTTGCTGTGCCTGACCCTCCATCATAAAATAAGGTTAGCGAGTAAAGAAAACCTGTAACGGAGGGGGTAAACGATTGAGCCATCACATTACCGCAATTTGAAGTACCCAGAATTAATTGAGTTTGGTCTAACGTAGCTGATGAATTCATGTAAGCCTGTATTCTGTTGACATCGGTGTTCAGTATCATCATGCCATGAGCCGGAGTAAGTGAGTTACGTTGGGTTGTATTCATCCGCGGTAACAACAAGGCTCCGGTTGTGGAGCTAATATCTAATGCTGCGCTGGCATTGGGTGTAGCGGTGCCAATCCCTACTTTGCCTTCAATAATGGCACCATTTGCCGGTGCTGTACTCGTTCCGGAATAATTTGCACCAACGGCGAACCCGCCTTCCACATCCCGTTTATTTGGCGGCGGACTTGTTCCGACACCCGCGGTCCC
>CAZFKA010000320.1:0-2614 GCA_964519155.1 uncultured Bifidobacterium sp.
ACGGTATATAATGAGGCGGAAATACGCGAACAATTGCAAACGATTAGCGAATGGTGTTTAAGCCAAGGCGAAATCGAAAGAAGTTATTCCTTTATGAATTTTTCTGAAGCATTAGCGTTTATTGTACGCGTAGGTATTGAAGCAGAAAAAATGGATCATCATCCCGAGATCAAAAATGTTTACAACCGGGTTTGGATACGTTTACATACACATTCGGTAAAAGGTGTCACGCCATTGGATATAGATCTCGCACACAAAATTGAAACGATATTTCAATCGAGCGCAAAAAAATAATATTATTTCTTGCGGTTTTTTTTGGGATTCTTTTTCTTCCAGTCCTTGTCGGCTTCAGCGGCATCATTGATCAGTTTTTGCCAATCATTTTTTGCTTCATCCGCAAGTATCTTGGTTAAAGTATATTCCGATTTCGATACTTCCAGCACCCGCACCGGTTGGTGTAAAAATTTCTCAATCTCGGCCAACACCGGTCTTTCTTCAAGTGCGCAGAACGACAAAGCCCTACCCTTTTCCATGCCTCGCCCGGTACGTCCGACGCGGTGTACATAGTTTTCACTGATGTCTGGCAAGTCGTAGTTGATCACCATCTTTACCCCTTTAATATCGATCCCTCTGGCGCTAAGATCTGTAGCCACCAACACCATTGTTTCGCCCTTTCTGAACAATTCGAGTGTATCAAACCGCTCCTGTTGATCTTTGTCGCCATGCAGGGTCATCACCGTGATCCCCACGCGTTGCATTGCCTTTTGTACTCTTTCAGCCCTGACTTTCGTACGCACAAATACCAATATTTTATCATTCGGATTTTCGCGAATTACACGTTCAAGAAAAAAACGTTTGTCATCCATTTCAATAAATGCCACAGCATGTTCCACATTTTTGGATACGGGATCTTTCGGAGAGATCTGTATGCGGATAGCATTACGGACAAGCGAGTACGCTACTTCTTTAATTTTTTCGTCGATCGTGGCCGAAAAAAACAAAGTTTGATGTTTGCGGGGCAAGCGACGTACAACATCATGAATATCTTGTAAAAATCCCAAGGCAAGCATATGATCTGCTTCGTCGAGTACCAGAATTTCCACGGCACTGAGATCAATAAAGCCCTGGCTTCTGAGGTCGAATAGTCTGCCGGGAGTTGAAATAAGAATGTCGATACCAAAGCTCAATTCATCAATTTGAGGATCCTGAGCGACACCACCAAAAGTAGATAAAATGCTCAATTCAGTATACCGCGCTAAGGTTTCAAAAACCGTCGTGATCTGCAAGGCCAACTCGCGGGTGGGCACCATCACCAAACAACGAATCGGCGATTCCTCACGAAATCGGTCAACCGATCTTTGTAAGCGATCGATAATCGGAATAGCGAAAGCTGCTGTTTTACCGGTACCAGTCTGCGCAATAGCCAATACATCTTCTCCTTTCATAATGGAGGGAATTGCTTTAAACTGAATATCCGTCGGTCGTTTAAAATTCATTTCCTGTAAACTCCTTTTGAGTTCGGGCGAAAATCGGTAATCTTCAAATTTCATTGCAAGACATTGTGCGCTTTGGTTCGTTAGCGTGCAAAAGTACATTTATTCCCGCGCTGTGAATGATAAAAAAAGGCTCGTATGCAAATTAGTTTTAACTTGCACAATAATCATTTTTGATATGCATTTTCGAACTATCGTTATTCTCTCGTTGATCGCTTTTATCCCCATGGGTACTTTTGCAAAAAAATACGACCGATCAGAAGAAGACAATGCAGTACATAAAAGCAATTTTATGTTTTCGGTCGGATACGCTACACCCAGTATCGTGCGCGGCTATATTAAACACCAGACCAACCGGAAGGACATCGTGGTAAGCGGTATCGGCCCTGTATTGATGAAAGCGGAATATATGTTGAGCAATCGACTCGGCATTTGTATCAACGCCTCGTTCAGCAATTACAGGATCGCCTGGTATGACGACAGTTACGATACTATTCAGCAAAAATATCGTCCCTTCGAAATGGGAATCAAATCGTATGAACTTGCCGGAACTGTGCGGGGCAATTATCATTTTTGGCAAAGAAGTCATTTCGATTCTTACGCCGGTCTGGGTATCGGATATGGTTTATTTCATATTGGAGGGTATACTACAGCCCATACCACGATCTTCGGATTTCAGTACGATCTGCCACCTACACTGAGTCTTGAATGCACCTATGGTATCAAATACTTCCCCTTGCGTAATCTCGGAATTTTTGCTGAGGCAGGTTTGGGCAAAAGCTGGATCCTATTCGATAAGTATTTTATTCCCGAAGCATTGATACAGGCCGGTGTTACATTAAAATTATAGCTGAAGAGTTGTTCGTCACTCTTGATAGTAAATTACAATGGTTTTGTGCAGGCAAGGGTGAATAATGCCCGATGATAGCACTGCACATTAAGTGTGGGGCTGCGGAGGCAGTTTATTGAGCGATTGCTAGTTCGCTTGTTTCATGGCTACTGCTTTTGTCGTGAATCAAAGCGATGAGACTTACGCGACGAAGGGGAATGAAACGTCAAGCCCGCGTCATCACGGCGAACGACGAATCTTCTTCACCATTGTCACAGCAAAACGGGTAGGT
>CAZFKA010000321.1:0-2606 GCA_964519155.1 uncultured Bifidobacterium sp.
GCAACGCGATTCCGTTCATTTTACCCCTATCGCTGTTTTTTGCCGGGTATTCGTCTTTGAATTTGGGATGATACTCGGAACGCTTAAGGTTGGTTTTACTTTTTGTTTTGCGTTTGACAATTTAAATTGAAGGGGTCACATGATCGTTAGTCGACGCGGCCTTCATATTTTTTTCTACGGAAAAAGAAGTAAGCACTACCAAAAGCCATAAGCAATAAGGCCGGCAATGCAATATTCAGCAATTGCCACTGAAGTCTTTGCTTTTTGATCCGCGTGAGATCAAGCAGTCGTAAAGTCAGGTTCTTGTTCCTTGCTTCCAGTAAGCCATAATCATCGGTCAGATACTCCATACAATTCAAGATAAATGATTTGTTGGCATAACGTTTATCCGTGTTGCGATAGTATCCACATTCGAGTGGACCTCTTGCATTGACGAAATCGTTGAGAAACACATCACCGTCGCTTACTACAATGATCCTGTTTTCTTTAGCACATGCAATGGCATAATCTTTTTTCAAAGAATCGCGATAGATCCGCAGAAAGTTTTCATCCAATCCCCGATTGGCGTAAATCGACTTAAACTTTCCTTCCAATAAAACCGCCATGGGAATATTTTTTTCCCTGAACATTTCCGGCTGAGGCCTGAATTTTAAGCTGCTAAGCGTAATACGTACCGGACTGGGCGCCCGGCGGCTTTCGATAGACGAATGCAAAAGAACGGTCTTTCTGATTTCAGGATTGGCAACGGTATCTATACTGTTTGCATACATAAACATTACCGCATCCAGGTTGTTGACGATCGGATGTTTGGAGGTAGAAAGGCTGTAGGGAAAATACATCCAGGGAAACAACTGAATATCGGGTTGATTCCCCATCATACCAACGGTTACCGGTATTCGGTTCGATTGCAGATTATCCTCAATAAAATCAGGATTGACCCGTACACCATATTTAAACAGCATATCTTCCAGATTGAGTCCGTAATCCATTGCCATAGAAGCATCAGCAAAACGAAGTGAATCCATGTCGAAACGAAGATTGTCAAGCATGATGAGCAGTTTCCCCCCCTGCATAACATACTGATCGATTTTGAATTTATTTTTCTCATCGAAAGCTTCGGTGGGTTTGCAAATAATAGCCGCAGTATAAAATTTTCCAATATCAATATTTTCGGTCAACTGGAGAGTATCCACATCATAGTATTTCTCCAGGGTATTGAGCATGTCAAACGTGTTGGCACCCAATGCTTCACCGTGTCCTACAATATAGGCGACCTTTTTACGATCAGGTTCAATCAGGAATTTTATGGCGGTAGCAAATTTGTATTCCAGCATCGATTCAGAATAGTTCAGCTTTTCGAGTGCCGTCATGCTCAGATGTCCTTCGAGCAAGCTAAGCGAAGTTTTCTTTTGGTTATGCGAAATTTTAGCCGCCGGAAAAATGATCTTTTCTGAATATCCTTCATCGTTATCCTGTTGAACATTTACCGGATTTATGCCTTCATTGGCCAGCGTTTGGTATACCTCACGTTTATCGTTGTCGGCCACTCCATCCATAGGATTGATAAAAGAGAATTTCACTCTGCCATTGCTATACTCCTTAAATTGTTGCAGCAGATCGGATGTACTTTCACTTAAACGTTGAAAACCTGCGTCAAGATTTCCTTTAAGATAGACTTCAATAATGACATTCTCTTTAAGGTTTTTGAGCAATCTTTTGGTGGGCGCACTGATCGAAAAGCGTTTTTCTGCTGTCGCATCGATTTTTACATGCAATTTGCTGCTGATGATATTCAACAAAATAAGTATCACCGCCACGATAATAAAACGGGTAATATGCTTTTGTTTGATTTTCTGATGTAAAGCCATTGCTGCTTACCATTTTCTTTTTTGGAGTGAGATCTTTGTGGCCAGAATAAACAGGGCAACCATGCTGATAAAATAAACCAGATCGCGGGAGTCGAGCGCGCCCCGGCTAATTGAATTGTAATGAAATTGCATCCCGATCTGGCTGATAATATAATCGGGGCCATTACTCAATACCGGAATTTTACTTATGGCTTCGAATCCGGAAAAAACAATAAAATTGAAAAAGATCGCAAAAAGGAAAGCAATCACTTGGTTATTGGTCACTGACGAACAAAACAAGCCAATAGCCGTAAACGCACCATTGAGAAAAGTAAGCCCGATATACGAGCCAATGATACCGCCGGTATCAATATTGCCCTGAGGAATAGCCAGACGCGAAATGGTCAGCACATAAAATAATGTCGGTAACAGCGAAATGATCACCAGGGTAAACGACGCAAAGAACTTACCCAGTACAATATTGGATTCCGATAAAGGGAGGGTTGACAAAATTTCGATGGTTCCCGACTTAAATTCATCGGCAAATGAACGCATGGTCAATGCCGGTATCAAAAACATCAATATCCAAGGGGCGAAAAGGAAAAACTTATCGAGCGTTGCGTAGCCATCATCGAGGATATTGCTGTCGGGAGCCAACCAGAGAAAAAAACCGATAACAATAATGAACAGCAAAATAGCAATATATCCGATCAATGAACTGAAAAACGAATGAATTTCTTTAATATATATACTATACAT
>CAZFKA010000322.1:0-2605 GCA_964519155.1 uncultured Bifidobacterium sp.
CCTCATTTTCGCATGACCAAAACGCTACAGTAATCGTTGTCCGTTAGGGAAGACGAAACACTAAATCTTTTTTTTGCAAATTGATTACTCGGTAAATGAATAGGTTTCCTGGAAAATTTCCTGATCGCAGGCATACATTTCACCTTTGACACCGATGATCAAGTAATCGCCTGCCTTTGCGCTAAGTGTGCCTTCCAGCGTTTCTACGCTAAAATCTTCGGATATTTGTACACAGCGAATGGGGATCGGTTTTTTTACAGCCAGACGAAAGGGTAAGTCTGGTATTTGTCCATTTTTAATGACGAGCATACATTGTCGATTTTTTGGGGTATGAAATTAAATGATTAAACAACTGATACGGTAGCATTTGTAGGCGGTCAGCAGGAAGTTTTGAAAAAAAATGAGAAAATCAAGATTTTTCGGTTCAGCCTTTCATGATTTCATGACCCAATTTATCGCGTTTGGTTTTGAGGTATTGTTCATTGTGCGGATTAGCACACATTTCAATCCCGATATTTTCAACAATTTCAAGACCATATCCCAGTAATCCGGCACGTTTGCGGGGGTTGTTCGTGATGAGCTTGATTTTGTGTACGTTCAATTGTCGTAAGATTTGCGCACCAATACCATAATCGCGCTCATCCATATCAAAACCGAGTTCGAGGTTAGCTTCAACTGTATCACGACCTTGTTCCTGCAATTTGTATGCTTTCAGTTTGTTGAGTAAGCCGATACCACGTCCTTCCTGATTCATATACAACACCAAACCTTTTCCGGCATCTTCTACCATTTGCATAGCATGTTTGAGTTGTTCGCCACAGTCGCAGCGCAAAGAGTGTAAAATATCGCCGGTAAAACACGAACTGTGTACCCGTAAAAGTACCGGTTCATCTGCTTCCCAATTTCCCTTTTTCAAAGCGTGATGCAATTCTCCCGTATGTTTGTTTTTGAAGGTGATCAATTCAAAATCACCGAATAAAGTAGGCATGTTGACCCTTATCTGTTCTTCAATCAGATTTTCGGTTCGTAATCGATATTCAATCAGGTCGGCAATGGAAACGATTTTGAGGTCGTATTCGTGGGCAAGTTCCAGTAAACGGGGGAGACGAGCCATTTGACCATCCTCGTCAACAATTTCGACGATCACGCCAGCAGGTTCAAAGCCGGCAAGTCGTGCAAAATCAATCGCGGCTTCAGTATGTCCTGCTCGTCGCAAAACACCGTCTCTTTTAGCTTTTAATGGAAAAATATGTCCTGGTTTAGCCAAATCGCTCGGTTTGGTTTCCGGATGAATTAATGCTTGTATGGTTTTTGCACGATCGTGAGACGAAATGCCTGTTGTACAACCCTGTCCAATGAGGTCAACCGATACGGTAAAAGGGGTTTGGTGTAATTCAGTATTGTCTTTTACCATCAAATTCAAATCCAGTGCCTCGCAACGATCTTCAATCAGGGGGGCGCAAATCAGCCCTCGGCCAACTTTTCCCATAAAAGTAATGATCTCGGGTGTGACATTTCGTGCTGCCGTCAGAAAATCACCTTCATTTTCACGATCTTCATCATCAACTACAATGATTAGTTTGCCCGCTTTTATATCTTCAATTGCGCTCTCAATGGTATGTAACATGGCGCAAAATTAAGCCTATTTTTTCCAATGCCGATATTTTGAAGCCTTATGAAACATTATAAAAATTGATATCCGCAGCATTTTTTTCTTCGTAGTGTTCGTATGTTGAATGATTTGTGGAAAACATATTACGTTTTTTCAACTATTTCACAAGCATACATAGGCAGAATCGATATTCTTTTATACTTTTGCACCCAATTTTAAAAACGAAAAACACATGTCCGGTCAATTAAAGGAAGTAAGGTTAAGGATCAAATCGGTGGCAACTACCCAGCAGATCACTAAAGCCATGAAAATGGTGAGTGCTGCCAAACTGCGTCGAGCACAGGATGCGATCACGCAAATGCGTCCTTACGCCGAAAAGTTGCAGGAAATGCTGGGAAATATTATCGGAAGTGTCGAAGGAAGTGCTGGGGGCGGCTTGAATATTCAGCGTCCGATCGAAAAAGTGTTATTTATTGTCATTACCAGCGACCGGGGTTTGTGTGGTGCATTCAATGCGAATTCAATCAAACTCACCAAAGCGATTATTGCTGAAAAGTATAGCGCTCAACATGCTAAAGGTAATGTAACGATTTTGCCGTTGGGGAAAAAAGGCTTTGAAAATTTTGAAAGAAATGGTTATCCCCTTATCACCAATTATTGGAATTTATTCAGTGATCTGAGTTTCGATGCTGTGAAAGCTGCGGCACAACATGTACGGGAAGCTTTCATCAATAAAGAATTTGACCGGGTAGAGCTGGTGTATAGCAAATTTAAAAATGCCGCTACACAAGAATTTGTTTGCGAACAACATTTGCCCATTCCCAAAACAAAAGCAGCCTCGCAAAGTAATAAAGATTTTATTTTTGAACCTTCAAAAGAAGTGTTGATCAACGAACTGATGCCCAAAATATTGAATACACAGGTATTTAAAGGTGTTTTAGACAGTCATGCTTCCGAACATGGTGCACGAATGACGGCCATGGACAAAGCTAC
>CAZFKA010000323.1:0-2585 GCA_964519155.1 uncultured Bifidobacterium sp.
GATTTGTTGCAAACAGTTTTACAAACAGAACGGTCATACTGGAACGATCATCCCGAGCAATATCAAGCCTTCTGTACGTTATTTGATCGACAATCGGTAATACTCAAAGCTTGTGACTGCAGTTGGGAAATTAAATCGAGTTGGTTTAAGCACTATCGCGTTTTCTCGGAATATTTTTTGAAAACTTAACTTCGCTAATCAGCAGAGCGGTATTGCATTCCCATAGTTGAAAAAGTAAAAGGCTGCGAAATCCAAAAACATCACACTGAGATCCTGAAGTTTTTTTATTGCAAACTGAATAGTGTTTTATTTTACCTTTACTGGTTTTTTTGACAAGCGAAGCAGCTTACCAGTTCAATCAATTTCTACAACATGACAGCAATCAGCGTAGCCACCCAATTTGATGTTCAGGACATTGCCGCTATCGGCCGATCCGCCGTGGAAGAGGTGCATCGGGAAAGTTGTTCAGCAGCCGATATGCAAATTTTTCTGGATGCAAATTACAACGACCAAGCTATCGCAAATGAATTGGCCGACCCGACATTTCAATATTTTGTGGTGACAATAGACAAAAAGATTGTCGGTTTTTCGAAGATCATTTTGAATTGCGCACATGAAAAATTGGAAAGCGCCAATTATGCAAAACTCGATCGGATTTATTTACGAAGTGAATATTACGATCGGAAACTGGGTTATGCATTATTGAATTTCAATATTGATTTTGCCAAAGAAAACAAACAACGCGGCTTGTGGTTATTTACTTGGGTGGGCAATACCCGTGCCTTGAGTTTTTACACAAAAACAGGATTTGCTGTGCACGCACCGCATCGTTTTAAAGTAACCGAAAGCCATTATAATGAACATTATCAGATGGTTTTGCATTTTTGACACAGTGGTTGTTTATCCTTTTAGGGGGGGCGGTTTGATACGATTTCTTCGTGCTTCTTATTTGCGCCGACATTATCTTTATCCCATCTTTTTAATATATGGCTTCAAAAAATAAAACGCGCGAAACAAGCGCAGATGTAAGCGAATTCATTCATTCTTTTGTTGAAATTAAAGAGAAGCGGGAGGATAGTTTTGCATTGATCAAATTGATGCAAAAATGGTCAGGGGCCGAACCTAAAATGTGGGGACCCAATATCATTGGCTTTGGGCATTACCACTATCGTTATGCGAGTGGTCGTGAAGGTGAAGCGCCTTACTTTGGTTTTTCGCCCCGGAAAATTGCATTCTCCTTATATGTAGTGTCGCCGCTTGAAGAACAACTTGCACTTGTACAACGCCTGGGCAAATGTAGGAAAGCGAAATATTGTATTTATTTTAAAAGATTATCAGACCTTGATTTGACGATTCTCGAAAAGTTGTGCAAATCCACTTTGCAATATATTCAAACCACTTATGGCGCCAAATTGCCTTAGCTTTTTTAAAGGGAATTGCTTTCCACGAAGATCATTCAACTTGCAGATCAGGCAGTAATTGGGGCAATGCAGATGTTGCTTCAACCGACGCTGGATTGTCTTTAGTTTTCACTTTGGTCAATATCGACTCCAGTATCGGCAACATATTGTTGAGGTTTTTGGTTTTGATCAATAAATTCCAAACAGCTTCAAATTTTTTCCAACCTCCGGTATAAAAGAAATGCTTGAGTTTGTGGATATGCGAGGGATGTTGCATACTGGCTCTAAAAATATTGCTCCATCGATAAAATTCTTTATAGGCCCAATGATAGCCGGCCTCCAATTCGGTGGCGCTCAATTGCGTTGTTTGGTAAACAACATGGCGTGTATCATACAGATCCCAATTGTGCGATAAAATGCGTCCTTGTTGTTGCATATCGCGATACAGCCGCGTGCCGGGGTAAGGAGTCAATATATGGTAAGTGGAGGTAGTGATCGCATTGTTGACACCCCATTCTACGGTTCTTTTAAACACGTCCTGATCATCTTCATCAAGCCCGAACACAAAGCTGCCATTGATCATGATACCGAGTGAATGCAAGCGATTGACCGCTTCGGTATAGTCTTTTTGCAGGTTTTGTTTTTTGTTACTTTGTTTTAAATTGGCCGGCGAAAATGTTTCAAAACCAACAAATAGGCTACGCAAACCGGCAGCAGCAGCCTTTTCGATCAGGTTGCCCCGCAACACGGAATCAACAGTCGCCGCTCCTTGAAAGACCCTGTTCATGCCTTTCATACCTTCAAATAGTGATGTGGCAAATTTTGTATTGCCCAATAAATGGTCGTCGAGAAAATACAAATGTCTACCGGGTAAACGGTCAATTTCAGCCAAGGCATCATCAGCCATTTGGGTGTAAAAAGTACGTCCTCCTTCAAAAAAGGCATCCTTGTAGCAGAAGTCACAATGATGCGGACAACCTCGTGATACAACAATTGAGTTGGGAACCAAATAGCGGTTACGCTTAATGAGATCACGCCTGATGGGTGGAATTTTGTCTAATGTGCGTATCGAAGAGCTGTATACTTTTTTGGTTTGTCGCATTTTAAAATCGCGCAGAAATGCCGGGAAAGTCTCTTCACCCGGGCCTAAAAAAATACTGTCGGCATGAGGAGCGGCTTCATCGG
>CAZFKA010000324.1:0-346 GCA_964519155.1 uncultured Bifidobacterium sp.
GTCAAAGACTGATTAAACTTTTGCTTCTGTTGGCGTCCGCGCCAACAGAAATGCCGATGTTTTGTACAATGCCCGAAATGGTGATTCTGTCAATGGGAATGTTATAAATAAAGTAAAAATGATGTGTAAATATTCAAAATATTTCAGCACGATAATTACGAGTGAGGGCAAGCATGATAACTGTTGGCGGGAACGCTAAAAACAGAAATAAAAATAACAACAGACAAAACTTATATCTCACATGATGATAAAAACAATTCTCGGAATAATTTTTATAGTATCTGCGTATTTTGTCTTTGAATTCGGGTCAGGAATAACCAACACCGAAAACGGATATACAAGACCT
>CAZFKA010000324.1:356-2582 GCA_964519155.1 uncultured Bifidobacterium sp.
CAGGGGCTTCAGTTATAGGTTATGTATATTATGCGTGTAATCACAAAAAATAAGATACAGGCATCTTAGCTGAAGTGCATGCATTCAAAAGCATCAAAAAATATACCGGAAATACATGCAAGCATCAATGTTTAACTGACGAGTTATGTGATCAATATCCAATTACAATCTGAAAGCTGTATCTGAAATCGATTATAAAAGATATAGGCACTATACTTTATCAACTAATTTATATGCCTGCACGACAGGCAGATGGTATGTGACAGAAATTACTAGTGAATAATTATGGAAAATAAATTTTTGAAGTATAGCATCATCATTGTTTATTTGTGTTATGCGTACTTATTGGGCTGGCAGATTTATTATTTCAACCAGGAACTCTTTTACGGCAAAGCTTTACGCGATGCAGACAGTTCTTTTTTCAGGTATATGCCGGCTATAATATTACTCTTGTATGGGTTCCTTTTATACAGCAACCTGGTTTTAAAGCAAAGGAGGATTTTGATATTTAATAGTTTCCTTGCGGCATCTTTACTGTATGTTTACGATAACACTTATTCAATGATTATAGCAACACTGCTCTCCATATTTGGATTAAGCGGAGCAGTCATTGAGTTAACAAGACATGAGCAACGATAAAGTATCTTAATAAAACAAGAATTTGTACTTTTTTTTTGAGCTATAAAATCATTATCAATTCCAAAATTCCATATCGTCTTTGTATCGACAGGCTTAGCATACCATTAAGCTGACATCGAATGCTGTACCTAATATTGTTTTAAAGATTATTACAGAATACGTTATTTACACTTTAAGTGATGCTTACACACAGGAATTTTCTCCCGGAAAACAAATGCCCAAATCCGGAGGCAGCCTCAATCTATCATGAAAATTTTAATTGCCCGGATCTTGCTTTTGTAACAAATGCTTTTTATATTCATTTTCAATTAAATTAACAGGATTGCAATAAGTGGACTTGACCTAACGGATGATCAGTTGCCATTTTATTCTGGTTAAATCCAACAAAAAAGTGATATTACTTTTTCCGGGTATGTAATGTCTATGGGCGTAAACAAAGCTGTTGCAAGACAATATAGACAAGATCAAAAATCAGCCTATGATTACTAAAAAAGGAGTTTTTTATACCATATGCCTGCTTGGCTATTTATTTATATTATTCAATTTAATACCAATTCAAAGGGATGAAAACATATACCACATCAGCATAATACCGGAAAACAATAGCAGCAGATCTGATCATGCTTATATAGATTATTCAAGACTTATGCTGTATATTTTTACCTGGCCTTTATTCTGCTTCCTGGTGTATGCTATTTCAAATGAAATCATACATAAAAAAGGGCATAGAGAATAACCGGGTTCTAGAATAAAGAAATACATCATACCAACTGTTAAAATACAGGACATATTTCAAAACTTATAAATCATAAGTTATGTTTGAAAGAAACAGGAATGGTTTCATTTTCAGGTTTTATCAATAACTGGAGCAGCCGTACATCGGAATATTACTACAGAACCTGCAGTGTTACAAATGCATCTATTAATACCAGGTCTTTTTTAACCTATATGAACAGGTGTAATAATGAAAAGATTGATACACCTGGTGCAAATAGAAAATAATACCCAACAATATATCCTGCAACAATAATTTTATGAAAAGAAAATACAACATACTGCAAATATTTATCTTAGCATACAACATATTAATCCTGTTATGGAGTGTGACTTTTATGGTGAGTTATGCAGCACATGCGCTTATAGGCTGTGTTGCTTAAGCCATTATTTTTACCGGAAGCCTGCTGAGTATAAACTTCATTCTCTGGCGAATGACAAAATCGGCAAAAAATGATTGACAACAATAGTGTATAAATGCACATCAGCAAATTTCAATTCAATTATTATTTTCATTTTTATACGATCACAACAACACAAAGAATTTCCAGGTTATCAGTAAGCTACATGTTCAAGATCGACAATAAAAGCTGCAATATTTGAACTTATGGTATAACAATACCACCTGAAAAAAACTAAAATGGAATACAATTGACAATGCAAAATAACTGGAAGCACCTGACACTTTTTGCTTTTTGCATGTATCTAACTTATTCATGCGCTAGTCCGGATAAACCTGTCCAGGTAAATAGTTCATTTGATCATTCAAAACCATTGTATCTTGAATGTATACTTGATGGCAAAACCCAGGAT
>CAZFKA010000325.1:0-2566 GCA_964519155.1 uncultured Bifidobacterium sp.
CAATACAGGATTGGGCTTCATGAGCTTTTTTACCAAAGCCGTTTGTATCGCCCTGCAGGAATGGAAAAGTGTGAATGCCTATATCGATGGAGACGAAATTATTTATCATGAATACTGTGATATCTCTATTGCCGTGAGCGCGCCCAAAGGCCTCGTAGTACCGGTAATCAGAAATGCAGAAAGTATGAGTATGGCTGAAATTGAGAAAGCCGTGGCTACACTGGCTGCTAAAGCGAGAGACAATAAACTCACCATTGAGGAAATGACCGGCGGCACGTTTACCATCACCAATGGCGGTGTCTTTGGTTCACTCATGAGTACGCCTATCCTCAATATTCCGCAATCTGCCATACTGGGTATGCATAAAATTCAAGACCGCCCCATGGCCATAAACGGTCAGGTGGTGATCAGACCCATGATGTATCTCGCCCTCAGTTACGACCATCGCATCATTGATGGCAGAGAAAGCGTAGGTTTTTTGGTGCGTGTGAAAGAATTGCTCGAGAATCCGCTACTCTTGCTGGCTGCGCAGGATCCTGCCAAATTATTACTGGAACTGTAATCTGCATGTTCGCCGCATCGTATATCCGCACTGCGTCAGCAATTTTTAACGACTATCGCTTACAAGCGCCACTGGCCGTATACCTGAAACAATACTTCAAAGCCCATCCGAAATTCGGAGGACGCGATAGACGATATATCGCCTCCCTTTTGTATGGTGTTTATCGTTTAGGTAAACAAGATCATGTAGCACTCCGTGATAAAATGATTGCCGGATGTTTTTTGTCAGAAAATATGCCTGACAGTTTTTATGAAAAAGTAGCACCGGAACTGCTTGATGCTTTACATCTTTCATTTTCGGCAAAAAGAAAACTGATTGAATCGCGATACGGCATAACATTATCATTGCCCTACTCACTGAGTGGGTCCATTACCGAGGATGCCTACTTCCATTATTTATTCAGAGAGTCAAAAGTTTTTGTGCGCATTCGTAAGCAATTCGATAAAATCATTCAATTGCTGCAGCAAAAGGAAATAGCATACGAAATTATTCAGGAAAATTGTATCGCCTTGCCACTCAATACACGTGTGCAAGATATTTTACCACAGGCCGACAGCTATGTCATACAAGACCTGGCTTCGCAAATGTGCGGAAGCTTTTTCAACCCGAAAGCCGGCGAGCTGTGGTGGGACTGTTGTGCAGCCAGTGGCGGAAAAAGTCTGTTGTTGCTCGATAACAATACCGCTATCCAACTGCTCATGAGCGATATCCGTCCATCGATCATTCAGCATTTGCACGAACGTATGAAACGATATGGTTTTACCCAATACCGGGCACAGGTAATGGATGTAAGTAAGCCCCAAAATTTTCCTGAATTTTTCGATCATATTATTGCCGATTTGCCTTGCAGTGGCGCCGGTACCTGGAGCCGTAACCCCGAACAATTTTATTTTTTCGACGCACAAAAACTATCTGCTTTTCACCGACAACAAAGTAATATTTTGCGTAACGTTTTGCAGCAATTGAAAACGGGCGGCAAATTATATTACCTCACCTGTAGTGTGTTCGCACTCGAAAACGAGTCGGTGATTGAAACAGTAGACCAAGCGCAATATCAAGTGTCGAAGTTTACGCTACTGAATGCTTTTCCATTTGGTGGCGACTGTCTTTTTTTCTGCGAAATTATCCGCAGGTAATCACTGGGTATCTTCTTCGTTTTTCAATTTCTGAATATAGGCGAGTGCATCGGTAATGACATCACTGCAAATAACAATAAAGGAATCCTTGGGAGCAGTTTTTACGGCATGATCGATGGCTTCAAGTTCCTTCAGGATAACGCTGACTTTAATATCTTTTTCCACCTTGGCAATACCTTCTTTCAGCAAGTCAACGATATTTTCTACCGTTCGTCCCCGCAAATGTTTATCTTGTCTGATAATGATCTCGTCGAACATGGTAGCAGCCATTTCGCCCAGCGCACGGATATCATCATCGCGACGATCGCCGGTACCGGCAATGATCCCGATTTTTTGCGAAGCGTCTACTTTATCTACATATGCTTTCAACACCCCAAAGCCTGCCGGGTTGTGGGCATAGTCTGCCAAGACTTGAAAATTTTTAAACTGAAATAAATTCATTCTTCCGGGTGTTTGTGCCGGACTCGGAATAAAGGTCTGCAATGCCTGACGAATATCAACAACTGTAAAGCCACGTAAATAACCCGCCAATACAGCCGGCATAATATTCAACACATTGAAGAGAGCCCGTCCACTTTGGGTTAACGGAATCGTATGGGCTTTTTCGATCTGAATTTTCCACGCCCCCTTCTGAATATAAATAAGATCGGTACTTTCATCGTAGATCGCGGCTATACCATTTTTATCGCAGTGCTCACGTATGCGTTTGCTTTTAGGGTCGCAACTAAATAATGCCACACGACAATCAAGGTCATCTTTCATTTTGTATACCAGGTCATCGTCAGCATTGAGTATTGCATAGCCTGTAGGGGTCACACTTTGGGGAACCACAGCTTTTACCCTGGCGAGTTGTTCAATGGTATCAATT
>CAZFKA010000326.1:0-2556 GCA_964519155.1 uncultured Bifidobacterium sp.
ATGTCACCCTGAACGATAGAAGCCATATTCTGCATGCCTTTGAGAAGATCAATTATACCAATCATTCGCGCGACACCCTACGATTTATCTTTTTTCATTTATGGCCGAATGCCTATCGCAACGATCGCACTGCTTTTAGCGAACATTTGGTTGAAAACCATGAAACCCGATTCTATTTCAGCAAACGCGAAGAAAGAGGTTTTATCGATAGCTTAAAATTCAGGGTCAATAATGAAGAAGTCAATGTGAGTGAATACAATAATCATACAGATATCGTATTGCTCGAATTGTTGAATCCGCTCGCACCCGGTGGCACTATTGAAATTACTACCCCTTTTCGAGTGGTTATCCCCGAAGTTTTTTCGCGAATGGGTCATCATGAACAGGCTTACCAGATTTCACAGTGGTATCCCAAACCAGCAGTATATGATGCAAAAGGCTGGCATCCGATGCCCTATCTCGATCAGGGAGAATTTTACAGTGAATACGGTAATTTTACAGTCAACATCACCTTACCGGCCAATTACGTGACGGCCGCTACGGGTGATCTGCAAACCGATGCGGAAAAAAAATTCATTCAGTCGCGTATCCTGCAAAACGATACTACCCTCCTGCGTAAACTTACCGAAACACCTGCATCAGACGCACAGTATAAAACGATAACGTATACACAACAACATGTTCACGACTTTGCCTGGTTTGCGAATAAACAATTTGTGATCGAAAAAACAATTGATACCCTGGCTTCGGGTAAACAGACTGACTGCTATAGCTTTTTTACACCCGAAGATAAAAGATATTACTATGGTAGTTCACAAACCATTGCGCAAACCATACATTACTTGTCGACCCATGTGGGCGAATATCCTTACCGGCAAGCCTCGGTAGTGGCCGGGTATCTGCTGGCCGGCGGGGGAATGGAATATCCGAACGTTACGGTTATTGGCCGGATCGATTCCCGTCGTACGCTGCAAACGGTTATCATTCACGAAGTGGGACACAATTGGTTTTACGGCCTGCTGGGAAGCAACGAACGCGATCACCCCTGGATGGATGAAGGCGTGAATTCCTATTATGAAAATGTAATGAACAAATTGTTCGACAAACGAAAAAAATCAGCCTCGGCTGTTGAATCGATTGAAAATGATGGGGTAAAAATGCTGTATCCCCTCACAGCGAAACAAAGGCTCGACCAACCTATTGAACTTCCAGCCGCAGCATTTACCAAAACGAATTATGGAGGAATCGTGTATGGCAAAACAGCCTCTATGTTTGAATATCTGGCGGCTTATCTTGGCGAAGCAATGTTTGAGCAATGTATGAAAGCGTATTTCGCTAAATGGCATTTCAAACATCCACAACCCGAAGATATGCGCGCAGTGTTTGAACAGGAATGTGGCAAAAATCTAGCCTGGTTTTTTGAGGATGGTATACAAACAACAAAGCAAATCGATTTCGCTGTTCAGCATGCCTCTTTTAGTCAGGATGAGGTCAGGGTCAAGATAAAAAACCGATCGAGTTTCAGCGGGCCGGCCCCGGTGAGTATATATGCCGGCGACAGTTTGATAGCCACCCAATGGATCGAAGCTCCGTGGTTGAATGAGGTTACTTTTGCCTATAAAGGACAACCGGCTACACGAGTAGTAGTAAATGGCGAAAATCATTTGCCTGAAATAAAGATCAACAACAACGTGTACCGAAAAAGCGGGTTGTTTCACCGGTCGCGGGTGAAAGTCAAATTCCTGACCGGATTAGGACTCAAACAAACGCAAAATGTGTATATCCTACCCTCTGTCGGGTACAATGTTTACGACAAAGTAATGTTGGGTGGCGTACTGCATAATATTCGAATTCCAAATAATGCCTTTCAATTTGCCCTGTCTCCTTTGTATAGTTTCGGCACAAAACAACTCGTAGGCACCGGTATTGCGGGCTATTCTTTTTTTCCGAAAGGCTTGCAAAAAGTCACGTTGGCCATACAGGGCAATAGTTTTCATCATGCATCCAGCAGCTTAAACATTGCCAAACCACTTTACCTGAGGCATATCAAAATTGCGCCTTCGATCAGTATCGATTTTGCTCAAAAAAATATGCGCGGCGCGAATAGTGACAATTTCCTTTTCAAATATTATCACATCATGCATGAGGAGTTTTCGTATCATACCGAACCCGGCGACAGTGTATTCAAACCGCAAGTGGAAAAGTTTGTCAGCCAGTGGTTTTTAAACGGAAAATTCACCCATAAAAATAAGCGTACCTTCAATCCGTTCAGTTATGAGATGAATGCGATCGGCAATGCCTATTTTCTGAAACTCGGGCTTACGACCAACCTCCGTATCGATTACCACATGAAAAATAAAGCACTTTATTTCAGGGCTTATGCAGGAAAGTTTTTTGATTTCAAAAATGCACCATCAGCCTTCACCAACAGGCCGCAGTATCTCAATGCTACACATACCGACAAAAATGATTATCTCTACGATGAAACGTATGTAGCCCGAAACCAACAACAGGGAACGCTTTCGCAACAAATATCGATGCAGGAAGGTGGTATGA
>CAZFKA010000327.1:0-2309 GCA_964519155.1 uncultured Bifidobacterium sp.
GTCTTTTGCCTGTGCCACCCCTTCACCCACTTCCAGTTCATTGCTCTTGGCTTCTACCACAGCCAGTTTACGGCCTTTATAGGAAAGCACATAGTCAGCAATAACAGGCTTACCCCTGCCGCCGGTAGATCTGATCTTACCCGGTGCTATCTGGTACTCCCGGTGCACTTTTACATCGGGATCGGTTTTGCTGTCCCAGCCATTTTCTTTCAGCTTGGGATCAATAAGCTCTGCCCTGGTTTCTGATTCGTTCATACTACGTTCCAAATGCTTTAATTATATCTTTCACAGGATTCCTTAAGAACCATTTCAATCACAGTCTGTGGCGCCGGTGTTTTCCAGTCTTCATATTCCCCGAATTCATACTCATTAATCAAATTACCCTTTGAGTCATAGTTCTTAACCACAAGGATTTTATACTCCTTATCTACACAATGGAAAAGACATAGGGTTAAGGTTTTGCCATTTGAATACGTAACCGACTTTCCATTTTTCTTAACGCTAAGCGTTTTATATTCATTCTTAACCCATAATTTAATAGTAGAATATTCCTTTGAGGCCACCGAATTATAAATATACCACCTGTCACCGTCCTTTGTTTCACCCACTTTTATCCATACATTTTTCTTGATTTTATCTTCCAGGGAGCTCTTTAAAATGAGTGCAAATAAATATTCAGAGTTAAGTTCCAAAGCCTTTTCGTAATCCTCCATCGCACCCTCATAATCTTCATATTGTTCTTCTTTAATAAGACCACGATAGGCGTATGCCGCTGGTATTTCCTGGTCTAATTCTATTGCCTGGTTGAAATCGTCCATGGAACCGCTTATGTCACTAAGATTCTTTTTAGACAGACCTCTGCAGTAATATGCTTCAGCATAATCAGGACTCATACTAATCGCCTTATTACAGTCAACAATAGCCCCTTTATAATCTTTAATTTCTCTCTTCAAATAAGCCCGGCTAACATACAGCGAAGAGTCCAGCTGGTCTAATGAAATGGCTTTATCATAATCAAGGATTGCCCCCGTAATATTTTTCATTTTTTCTTTCACATCGGCTCTCCATTTATAAGCAGTTATATCCTTTGGGTCGAGGGTGAGACCTTTGTTGAGGTCTGCCAATGCCCCCGGGTAATCTTCTAAGGCTATTTTGGATTTACCCCTATAGCAATAATACAAATGATCATTTGGCTTTAGTTGTATTGCATTACCATAGTCTTTAATGGCCGATTTATAGTCCTCCAGGTAGTGATGAGAGATACCACGAAGAAAATACGCCTTTTCATTTTGGGGGTCCTCAGAAATAATGTCATCGCACACGGATACCGATTGCTGGTAATTTGCCTCTGTAAAATAATTAAAGGCTTTATCTAACAACAACTCATGTTTGCTTTTGAAATCCTTTTCTGCTATTGTTGTATCTACTGGTTCTGTAATACTCTTACTGTTAACTGTTAACCCGGTACTATCTTTCCTTGTCAGTATGGTTAGTGTATTAGCTTCCAAATCAAGTTGGATAACACCAAGCTTGCTAATGGCAGATTGCCCTAATAGTAAAGGAGCTTTCAGGTTTGTTACTACTGAAGCTTTTACATTATATAGCTTCAATCCGCCTATTTCAATTTCCCTGAGTATAATATTCACTCCTTCCGTAATGTTGCCGTTTGCATCCAGGTAATTAGACTTACCCAATATATCATCAGGACTTAGGTAATCATTTTTGAGCATAAAGGAGGCCTCAGTCATTGAGATAGATACATCACTTGCGCCGGTATCGAATATGAATTTTAGGTTTAGCCCGTTTACTTTGCAAGGAACAATAGACACACCCCCTTCCCGCTTCATCTTAATGGTTACCTGTGAATAAACAGATAAAGCAAATGGTAATGCCAGTAGAGTTATAAGCAGTTTGCGCATAGTCTGAACTTTTAGACTGTTACTGAATATGCTATTTATCAGGCTTCACCAGCAATTTCAGCGAATCCATGCTTAGCCATGGCCTTCGTTTATGTACCATCCTGTGACAATTGGAGCATAACAAAGCTATTTCTTCAGGTTTGGTAACATGACCTTCTTTCATTTCCGATACCGGTATGATATGATGGCCCTCAATAAAGTCTTCTCCTAATTTCCCGTATTTTTTCTTAAAATCAAAGCCACAGGCCTGGCAAAATATCTTTCCTTTATTTTTTAGCTTAAAATTTCGTTTCGCCAGTTCAATAACCGTTGCGTTTCGTTCTCTTTTTTTGTGTATTCGTTCAACGATTTTTCCCTCTGGAAATTCTCCTTCTACTAAAGTATTTTCTT
>CAZFKA010000327.1:2319-2542 GCA_964519155.1 uncultured Bifidobacterium sp.
CCTGTCCCAGGATCAATGGCCAGAATTTACGCTTATCATAGTTTTTAGGCAGAATACCCAAACTATTACAATAACGGTGGTACTCTTTTTCCAGTTTCTCTTCCATCCGGAGTCTACTGCTTATAGCCTTACTTATAGCCGGATTTGTATCTCTGCCATCAACTGTTCCAGACTTTTTGGATTGCTCATGTTTTTTGTATGTGTTATTGATATAACCCAAAAA
>CAZFKA010000328.1:0-2534 GCA_964519155.1 uncultured Bifidobacterium sp.
CTCTTACTCCGGGGCCTAATTTTATATCAGTACCACGACCAGCCATGTTAGTTGCAATCGTAATGTGACCAGGTTTCCCTGCATCTGCCACGATCTGAGCTTCTTTTTGATGCAATTTGGCATTCAGTACATTATGGGGCACCTTTTCGAAAGTCAGCATTTTGCTCAGCAATTCTGACACTTCCACCGAGGTAGTTCCCACCAATACGGCACGACCGGCATCGCGCAGGCGTTTCACTTCATCAATGACCGCCCGGTATTTTTCTCGTTTGGTTTTGTATACCAGATCCTGTTCATCTTTTCTAATCACTTGTACATTGGTAGGTATCGTGGTTACATCGAGTTTATAGATCTGCCAAAACTCTCCGGCTTCCGTTTCCGCCGTACCGGTCATACCGGCCAGTTTGTGATACATCCGGAAATAGTTTTGCAGGGTTACCGTGGCAAAGGTTTGGGTAGCGGCTTCTACATCCACATTTTCTTTGGCTTCAATGGCTTGGTGCAATCCGTCGCTGTATCGGCGTCCATCGAGTATACGACCTGTTTGCTCATCAACGATCTTTACTTTACCATCCATTACCACGTATTCCACATCCTTTTCAAAAACAGTATATGCTTTCAGCAATTGCTGTATGGTATGAATTCGATCGGCTTTGAGTGAGTATTCCTGTATCAGGGCGTCTTTTTTTCTGGCCTTTTCTTCTGCGGAAATCGCCGATTGATCGATCGCGGCTAAACCGGTAGAAATATCGGGCATCACAAAGAAATCAGCATCTTCCGCCGAACTAGTAAGTGCGGCGATCCCTTTTTGCGTGAGGTCGACCTGATTGTTTTTTTCATCAATAGTGAAATACAATTCAGCATCTACCTTGGGCATATTTTTTTGCTGATCGGCGAGGTAATAGTTTTCGGTCTTTTGCATGATCTGCTTGATACCGACCTCACTCATAAATTTAATGGTTGACGTATTTTTGGGCAAACCCCGGTGGGCACGCAAAAGGGCGAGACCGCCGCCTTCCTTATCGTCGTTTCCTGCAGCGATCAATTTTTTAGCTTCAAGCAAAAACCCGTTCACTACCTTCCGTTGGGCTTCTACCAAACGTTCGATACGTGGCTTTAACACGTGATATTCCTGATCTTCACCCCGTGGTACCGGGCCTGAGATGATCAAAGGGGTACGTGCATCATCGATCAATACACTATCTACCTCATCGACCATAGCGAAATGCAGTTTACGTTGTACCATTTCGGTGGGGTGATGAACCATATTGTCGCGCAGGTAATCGAAACCAAATTCATTATTGGTTCCATAAATGATATCGCACAGGTAAGCCTTCCGACGTTCTTCAGAATTCGGCTGGTGTTTATCGATACAATCAACCGTGAGACCGAGCCATTCAAACAAGGTACCGTTCCATTCGCTATCCCGTCGGGCCAGATAATCATTTACCGTCACCACATGCACCCCTTCACCGGTAAGTCCGTTCAGATAGGCCGGCAGCGTTGATACAAGGGTTTTACCTTCACCGGTAGCCATTTCAGAAATCTTTCCTTCGTGTAAGTTATACCCCCCGATCAACTGTACATCATAATGCACCATATTCCAGGTTACCGGAGAGCCTGCGGCCAGCCAGGTATTTTTGTAGATTGCGTCGTCTCCATCAATTGTTATATATTCTTTTCGAACAGCCAGATCTCTGTCGAGTTCGGTCGCTTTGCTGCGGATTTCTGTATTTTCTTTGAAACGTTGAGCAGCCGCTTTGACCACCGCAAAAGCTTCGGGCAAAATCATCATCAGCACTTCTTCAAGCTGGCTATCACGTGTTTTCACTAACTGATCAACCTGCTTAAACAGTTCGCTTTTGGCATGGATATCCTGTGTATTTTCTGCTTCCTGTTTCAGGTTGCTGATTTTATCCGTGATCTCGCGCACATGATCAGCAATGCGGGTTCGGAAATCAGCCGTTTTAGCCCTTAATTCATCATGACTGATCGATTGGTAGCTATTAAAATATTGGTTGATCTTTTCGATAACCGGCGACATCTTTTTGACATCCTTCTCTGATTTGCTTCCACCGAAAAGTTTATTGATAAAGTTTAACATAGAAAATATAGTTTAATAAGGGCAAGCCGGACCGACTGCTGTAAAAATTTTTATTGAGGTTTCAAATTGCGTGCTATAAGTAAGATTTATGTCATGCTGTCATAAAAATTGCGCAAATATACATGGATGCTGCTGATATTAAGCCAAGCCTGACTAAAAAAAAAGGCTATATCTTTCGAAATAGCCTGTAATGATTTAAGGAGTGAATTTATCTTTCGTACTCGTTACGCATTACGCCGTAGTACTGAAATTTCTTTTGTTTGTATCCTTTATCCCAATATTTGTCGGTATCGCCAAATTCAGGAATGGTAACCCAATCTTTGCTTTTACTTTTATACCAGTTGTAAACGGGAATATGATTTTGTGCCCGACGGATAGGTGCATAAAACTGAAGGGCTTTTAAGGTATACCCTTTTTGTTGCATATCAGA
>CAZFKA010000329.1:0-2509 GCA_964519155.1 uncultured Bifidobacterium sp.
TATCAAATCGCTGAAGCCAATGATCTCATTTTTCGGCACTTTGAGCCTGATCACATAGGGTGTGCCTGCCGCAAGCAATTCATCGACTTCCGCCGGCAAAAGATTCAGCGAATTTTTCATTTTCATTCTGATCTGCTGATCGTATTGTGGCGAAGGGTTGGCGGCGGTTTTGTTATCGTGCCGCATTTGCTCCAACTCTTCCGGGGTATCGAAAGCATAATAGGCATGACCGCTATCGATCAATTGCAGCGCATATTTTGTATAAATTTCTTTTCGTTCACTTTGCCGATACGGTGCATATGGCCCTCCTTTGGCCGGCGACTCATCTGCCTCAATACCACACCACCGGAGGCAATCGTCGATATATTGTTCAGCACCGGCAACAAACCGGGTTTGATCAGTATCTTCAATGCGCAGCACAAACCGGCCGCCATGTTTTTGGGCAAACAGATAACTAAATAAAGCGGTGCGTACACCACCTAAATGGAGTCCACCGGTAGGGCTGGGAGCGAAACGGGTTCTGATGGTTTTGTTCATCTGAATATGCACTAAAATATGAACTGCAAATGTAGGCGGAATAAAATAGATTGCCTTCGCAAACGATCATATTTTATGCAAATATTCAAGTGTTTCAAAATATATTTGTGTTGTACATGTACCACGGTTTTACATTGCTCCTGTTATGGATATCGTTGACCACGGTTGCGCAAAGCAGCAGGGATTCATTGCGCAAACATGTGGTTAAGCTTTCTGCGCAGCCATTTCCACGCGACAAACAACATATAGAATACCTCGATCGAGCTGCGGATTATATCCGCGACAACTTAGCCAAATATACAAAGCGGGTGGTGTTTCAGAAGTTTAAGATCGAAGATGTGCTGTATAAAAATGTCATCGCGTCGGTGGGGCCCGATACCGGTTACCGCATTATAGTGGGTGCGCATTATGATGTATGGGCCAATACTCCGGGTGCAGATGCCAATGCCAGTGGGGTTGCAGCCCTGCTTGAACTCAATCGATTGTTGTCGCGTATTCGTAATCTGCCATATCGGATCGATTTTGTTGCTTATACTTTAAGTGATGTGCAGAATGTGGCTATGGAGAATACCGGAAGTTATATGCATGCGAAATCGCTGAAAGATTTCCATATCAAAGTATTGGGAATGTTGAGTTTACAGGGAATCGGCTTTTATACCGATGTTCCACATACCCAACAATATCCATTGAGATTTTATAAGTATCTGCATGGTCACAGAGGCAATTTTATCAGTATTTATTCACGTCGCAACAATGGTTTTTTTCCGTTGCAAATCAAGAGAATGTGTAAACAGTATGGTAGCGGAATGAAGGTGGTGTCGTTCAATCCGCTGATTCCATTAAAAAAATTATCGAAAGGTGATCAGAATAATTATCTTGCAATGGGATATCCCGGTGTAAAGATTTCAAATACCGGTAGCTACCGTAACAAATATGTTAACTACGACGTGGACACATACGAAACACTCGACTATAGCCGGATGTCGCAGGTAGTGAATATGTTGTATGAAATTTTAATGCGATACAAACAATGAGAAATTATTTGGTGAAAACCCCGGTATTGCTGAAAGCTATTTATAATCGATGCATCTGGCATATCAAAGACCATGCAAACAGTGTGTATCTCACGTTCGACGATGGTCCGCATCCGACCGTAACCCCCTGGGTACTCGATCAGCTTAAACAGTACAATGCGAAGGCAACTTTTTTTTGTATCGGAAAAAATGTGGACGAATATCCAGAGATCTTTCAACGAATACTCGACGAAGGTCATGCCGTGGGCAACCATACTTACAATCATTTGAACGGTTGGAAATCGAATAATTTTCATTATTTCAAAAATATCGGCAAGGCCACCCAATCGATCAAAAGCAATGTCTTCAGGCCGCCGTATGGACGAATAACCTATGCTCAGGCGATTGGGATCGAAAAATTGTTCCCAAAAATGAAGATCATAATGTGGGATGTATTGAGTGGAGATTTTGATACAGCACTGAGTGGCGAACAATGCCTCAACAATGTCACCCAAACAACCCGTCCGGGATCAATAGTCGTTTTTCATGACAGCGAAAAAGCCTGGCAAAGGCTCGAATACACCCTTCCCCATTATCTTGCATTTTGTCAACGACAGAAGTGGAATTTTAAAAAGATCAATTTGTAATCAAACCTTTTCGGCAACCGAATCAATCGATCGTTTGCTTGACTATTTTTTCACGACAAACAACACGTCCGTTGTCAGTAAGCAGCAACAGATACAAACCGGCAGGCAAAGTATGTAGATCGATCTCTAGCGTGCTGCGACGACCCGGCACGATCTTTACGTCCTGATACCATACCTGTCCATACTGATCCACTATTGATATCTTAAGCGCTGCTCCTTGCCTATTGCTGATTGAAAGCTTTACGAAATTGTTTACCGGATTGGGAAAGACAACGAATGGGTCGTGTTGTTTTTTCACAAGATCGATAATAT
>CAZFKA010000330.1:0-2479 GCA_964519155.1 uncultured Bifidobacterium sp.
TATGGTGTCGACCGGGCTTCAAAATATTTTATACACGAAATTAAATTGTAATACCACAGGGCAGTCGCAAATTGCCTGACCGTGAATATTGAAAAAGGCTGCCAGGGGCCTCGATATTGTTGATGATCTCAGTGCATCAGCAGCACTACCTGATGGCCTAGTGAAGGAAAATCTGGAGAGTCTGGTCAGCAAGCATGGTCGTCAAAATAAAAAAAAACCACCGGTTTGAGCCGGTGGTCCTCTTTTGTAATTTAGTACGATTAGTGTTGCACAAGGATACGAGCATTGATGTTGCGTTTACCCACTTGCAGGTTTACGAAATAAATACCGTTAGCGAGACCAGCTGTGCTGATTTCGATATTGTTTACACCACTGTTCAGGTCTTGTTTTACCGTATTGGTTACTACTTGTCCCATTGCATTTTTTACTGCATAAGAAACAGTAGAAGCCTGATCGAGATTCAGACGGATATTGGTTGCGTCTGAAGCAGGATTAGGATAGATATCGTAGGTAAATCCGAGGTCCATTACTTCCGTTGCACTGTTTGGTGCCAAACCGCATACACCGGTGATGTAAGAACGCAAGCCGGGTTCGTCAGTGATCCCTGTACTGATTTTGTATAATTTGCGGTTGTTACAAACCACGAATACTGCCGGAATGCCATATGATTGACCAGGTTGTACGAACTTAGTAACCACAGCATTTGAATTAGCAGGGCTGCAAATTGGATGGGTTGTACCTGTAACCCAATCTCCTTGTGTATTGCCTCCAGTACCTTGGAGATCTTGAAGTGTAGTAGAAGCATCCACCTCATACAGGAAAGCCATACCGTCTTTTAACGGTGAAGTACCGGTCGGGCCGTATTTGTCATAGTAATGATCAAGAACTTTACTTGTGTGGTAACTCCAGCAAGGACCACACCAAGTTGCTGACAAATCAATAATAACGTGTTTACCTTGATTGGTCATGGTAAACAAATCATAAGTTACATTGTTGATATCCGTCATGGTAACTGTGGAAGTGATTGTTGTTCCGTCAGGATAATACACTTGCGCTTTTGAGGCCAGACCTGCTAAAGCAAGCATTGAGCATAAGAAAAGTTTTTTCATATTTTTTTATTTGTTTTTAAAATGTGAGATTAAAGATACGAATTAAAAGACGATATATTAAAAAAAACGGTTGGAAAATTTCGATTACACACGGGTTTTTCAGTAAAAAAGCCGGCCAAATAGGCCAGCTTTTAAAATTTTGCGGTAGAAAAAGGGCTTAACGGTTTACCTGCACCTTATGTACCGATGAATTTCCTTTCGCATCCATGATAATGGCCTGATACATTCCATTGCTCAATGACGCAGTATGCAGTTGGATATTATTTTTACCGGATTGGATACTTGCTTTTTTGCTCAGGACAATATTTCCGCTCACGTCCATCAGTACAACCGACACCTGATCGCCTGATTTAGCTTCAATACTGATATTCAGCAACTGATCAGCGGGATTGGGATATACCTCAATTTTGTTGATGGCTGCAGTAAATGATTCTGTTCCGACCGGTGTGAAGGCGGTAAGATTGATGGCTTGATAAACGGTTTTGTCTGCTCCTTGTATCCAGGCAATCACCATCAGGTCATTAAACTCTTCCACACTGTGTTCGGTTGCATGGTTGATGCGATTGGCTGCTTGGCCATCATTCGGTAAGCGATAAACGCCTTTAAAGGTATAACTCTGGCTAATGGAATCCCAGTTGCCGATCGCCACAGTGGGTACATTGGTGCCGGTTTCGGTTGGCAGCATTTTTTTCATAACCTGTAAAAATTCAGTTTCGCCATTGGTTTTCACATTGGCTGTCGTTTTATTTTCGAGTATGGCTACATATAATTTGCTGCCTGCTGGCGGATTAAATAAGGGTGAAAAGCGCACTTTGGTGTTCACGGTCATATTGTCGACACTATAGTTGCCGGTCATTTTGTAATAGGCGGGTACAGCACGGGCTGCATCATAAAGCGCCTGTGTGAATGAACTGGCATTTCCGTCCCAACCTCCGTCAATTTCCATACGCGGTATAGAGTTAATGGCATAGTAACCCCGTCGGTTCACCGATTCAGTTGTACAATACGGATCACCCGTGCTCGGGAAATCTTGCTGGAATTTTGCATACACAAAATCGTTTGCGGGTTTACCGGCAATAATGTTGTGAAAATTAATATTACCGGGGGTACATGGACCACAGGTCGAACTCGTGAAGACTTCAAACAAAGGATTGCGTTGGATATTTTCACTCAATACGACTACCGATTTGATCTTATGATCGTCGATCGGTGTGGGGTCAGGTGATCCATTGATATTTGTTGCCCATACATTGATCGTATGCGATCCCACCAAGGCATTCCAACTCGTGGGATGGGTGAACGTGTAATACGCCAAACTGGCAATGTTGACACCGGTAATGGGTGCCGTTACCGTAGCACCTCCATCGATG
>CAZFKA010000331.1:0-2461 GCA_964519155.1 uncultured Bifidobacterium sp.
CCTGTTACCTTACCATACCATTTGTCAGATCAGAAAATTATTTTTTCTTATGACGGTTTTTTCTCAAACGCTTTTTACGTTTATGAGTAGCAATTTTGTGTCTTTTACGTTTTTTTCCGCAAGGCATGATTAAAATGTTTTTTGTTTAAAAAAATTATTTAAAAGTCTTTATATAGTTGTCAATTTCTTTACTGAAATCCGGGTTATTGACCAATTGCTTACACTGTTCAAACAATTCAATGGCTTTTGCTTTGTTGCCACTTCCTTTGTAAGCTTCAGCCAAAAAATACATGGCTTCGGTATGTCCGGGTTTCAATGAAAGAACTAATTCCAATCTCTTTTTTGCTTTGTCGAACTGTCCTGATTGTATGGCCAGTTTACCGAGAATGACATTTGCCGGTATGTTGTTGCTGTCACGCTGGGTAACTTCACGTAGCAGGGTCACACCTTTCATGGTTTCGCCGGTACCGTCAGTATAGCAGGTCGCCAAAGCTATTTTGGTGTCAGTATTATTAGGATTGATTTCTAATGCTCTGCTAAAGCATTCTATCGCTTCTAAAGATTGCCACTTTCTTGTGCCCGGTTCTTCTGTTTGTTGCAGTATCGCCAGGTACAAATTTCCGGCAAAGGTGATACTTTTTTCTGTATTTTCCAAAAAAGCAGCCTTTTTGTAGTAATTGGCGGCCATATTCAGGTTTTTTTCCTTTTCCCAAAACTCTGCGAGGTCTTTGTAGGCAATGGCTGTTGGGGTCTTGGCTTTTTCTTCGAGTCGGTTTAAAATGGCTTTTTGCCCTGTCGTAAGTTTAGCCGCACTTTCGCTACTGTATTGTGTAAAATCGAGTGCTTGAATATCCGCGGTGGGATTCATGGGATCGGTATGATCGGCATGTCCCTCTTCATTGGCCATGCCTTGCTTGGCAGCGGGTTTACCCTTGAAATCGCCCAAAAAATAAATGCCACACAACAACAAAGCGGCAGCAGCAAGGGTAATGATCTGTGATTTTGACACGGCGAATTTAAAAATGGATGGCAAAAGTAATACATTTAGTGATTAGCGCGTTTGATAATTTAAGATATGCGTAAGAGGCAAGTTGTGTAAACAACAGCGCGTGATCCGGTTCTTTTCTTTTGTTAAAAATACTTTAATAAAATGCACATAAAATCGATAGCATTGAGTTATATTTACTTAACCAAAATCACACCACCGTACGAAAGTCCTTTTCCAAAAAAAAGAATTACACCAAAAATCCGCCTGCCATGGCAAAATTTTTTCTATCATTTTATTGTTTTGTTAGCAGTTTTTTACTGTGACATCTTCCGCACAGATAGCTGCAGATACGATTCCACACGCAAATTGTGGCTTCGGACACGGTTTAAAAGGAGCGCCAAATCCAAATCCTCCAAATGCTCCTGCAGGATTGCCGTTTAATAATTACAATAATGCGAATGCGATATTGACATGCAATAAATTTCAATTTTATTTTAATGACGAGGATCAGGAAGCCATACAAAATCTTGCCTTCTCCTGTCCATATCTTGAAGGTAATTCAGTATTCAAAGCGCGCACTTTATTTAGCTCGATTTCACCGAATAATTATTATGAT
Source organism: uncultured Bifidobacterium sp. (assembly GCA_964519155.1). Classification (GTDB taxonomy): domain Bacteria; phylum Bacteroidota; class Bacteroidia; order Chitinophagales; family Chitinophagaceae; genus OLB11. The sequence goes on from CAZFKA010000331.1 coordinate 1,605, forward strand.
GATTTGTTTATATGTAACGGACAAGGTGTATATAAAGTAGGTATTTCATCTTATGAGGCAGAAAATAATCTGCTGAGCGGAACCCATACTAAAGGCCTTCCCACAGAAAATATTGTGAGTATCTACCCCAACCCTTCAAATGGCTCTTTTAACCTGGAATATAATTTAAGCGCAAGTGAGGCCTGGCAACTGGAGATTACAGATTTATTCGGCAAAAAAATATCTACGCAGTCATTAAAAGGAAAGCAAGCCGTTTATAATATAACTTTGCCTGCTATATCCACGGGTATCTATTTATACTCATTACGGGATAATAAAGGAGTGAAATATACCGGCAAGTTAATTATTGAGTAAATGAAGTATATCACCATCGTAACTCTATTTCTATTTTGCGCAAATATTTGTGGTGGTCAGGAGTTGAGAAGAGGAGAAAATTGGTGTGTAGGCTATGGTCCGCCCCTGCAGTTCAATTTTGTCAATAATACTTTGAGTATAGACACATTTGAAAAACTGGGGCCCTCACTTACATTTGGCACATCTAATATCAGCGATACGGATGGAAACTTGCAATTTTTTTGTAATGGATTTTATGTATACGACAATAAGGGGTGGCCATTGGAATGGGGCAGCAATGAATTTGATACATTAAATTGTCCGTTAGGCGACAAACTGCGGGCTTATTACCACGGGGATGGTTTTTTTAATCAAATGAGCATTATACTCCCAAAGAAGGGAAATAGCTATTATGTGTTTACTACCGGCATGAGCGATGTTGCTTATGACGACTGGAAACTGACAGTCACAGATTTTCGTTTTGATGTACTCAGTTATCATGTAGTAGATATGGATGCCAATGG
>CAZFKA010000332.1:0-2453 GCA_964519155.1 uncultured Bifidobacterium sp.
ATTCGATACCGCGAACTCGAATTCTGGCGCCATATACAAAACGAAAATGATTTGCATTACAAGAATAGCCGTGGCGTTACATGGAATATGCGTGGCCCTTGGAATGTGGGGGGGCGAACCCGTGCTTTTTGTATGGATATCGTCAATGAAAACCACTTGCTCGCCGGTGCCGTATCGGGAGGGATATGGCAGAGTTTCGATGCAGGACGTACGTGGACAAAGGTCAGTGATTCCAATGCTCATCCCGGTGTAGTCAGTATTACACAAGATACCAGACCCGGCAAGACGCATATATGGTATGCCCTGTCCGGTGAACTGTATGGTACCTCGGCTAGTGGCGGTGGAAATGCATTCTATTTGGGTGATGGCGCTTTTCGATCGATTGACAACGGCAATACCTGGAAGCCCTTAGCGTCGACCGCAATCGGTATTCCTTTTCCTTTTAGTACTAATTTTCAGGGCGGATGGGCTATAGTTGCTTCACCCGTCGATACAGTTGCCGCTTGTGTATACATGGCAACCTATGGGAGTATTTTCCGCAGTATCGATACGGGTAATACCTGGAAGGCTGTATTGGGTGCCGGCAATGGGTCCTATTTTACTGATGTAAAGGTTTCATCTACCGGTATCGTCTATGCGACGCTGAGTGCTGATGGGGGCACAAAAGGGTTTTACCGTTCGGGTGATGGTGTTCATTTTGCTAACATTACCTCTGCAGCCCTCAGTAAATACAATCGCACGGTACTCGATATCAATCCTAACAACGAAAATGAAGTTTACTTTTTAAGTCATTTACCCGATAGTTTGAGTGGTGGTGTCAGAACCAGTAATTACGAAGGCACTCCAGAATATGTATCCTTGTTTAAATATAACTATCTTTCTGGAGATGGCACAGGCGCCGGCGGCACATGGACCGATCTGTCGAATAATTTACCGGTACATTCGCCCAATCAGTTCGATCGATTTAATTGTCAGGGCGGCTACGATTTGTTTGTGCGTGTACAACCCGGAACGAATCATGTATTTATCGGTGGCACGAATGCTTATCGTTCAACCGATGGTTTCACATCACCCGATCATACCCGACAAATAGGTGGTTATGGCATAGCCACGCAATTAGCTAATTTTGTTTCGTATGCCAATCATCATCCAGACCAGCATGATTTGTTTTTTATGCGATCTTCTCCGGAAAAGGCCTATTCCATTTCCGATGGTGGGGTTAAGTTTACATCAAATGTGAACGCAGAAACCGTAGAATGGCAGGAGAAAAGTCTGGGATATGTGACCTCGCAGGTATATTCTGTTGCGATTGACGAAACTAAACCATACGATCAATGGTTACTGAGTGGCTTTCAGGACAATGCCAATTACATTACATATTCAAACCAAAAAACGGCCAATTGGCAAATGACCATCAATGGCGATGGCAGTTTCAATTATATAGCCCCAAACCGTGCTTGGTATATCATCAGTACGCAATTGGGAAACGTACGCAAAGTATTACTCGACGAAAGAGGGCAGGTGATCAGGCGTATGCGCATCGATCCGGATAATATCAATAAGAATGACTACGGTTTTATCAATCCGTTATTGGTCGACCCCAAAGATCATAAGACCTTGTATATGCCGGTGGGCAAAAAAATAGCCCGGTACGATAGAATTGATCAACTTGAAGTGGTGAGCAGTACCAGTAAACTCAAAACGGGATGGACTTTTCTGGATACCATTACCACAGGATATTATGTGAGCAATAGCGATACTGTTTTCCCCCGGATTACGGCAATAGCCATTTCAAAAACAAATCCAAATATCCTGTATGCGGGTACCAACAATCGGGAGATATTCAGAATTATGAACCCCAACAGTTTCCACCCTGAGGTAAAACGATGCAACATAGCACGATTGCCACCGGCTACCACCTATGTAAGCGATATTGCGGTGGATCCCTATAACGCAGCCAATGTATTCGTTTGCTATTCCAATTATGGAATTACAAGTTTGTTTTTTTCGAGTGATACCGGAAATACCTGGTATCTCGTCGGGGGTAATCTCGAAAATAATCAAAATATTTCCGGTGCAGACCCGAGTGTTCGTACGGTAGACATTTTAGTCGCTGAAAATGGAAAGCGACATTATTTTGTTGGTACCAGTATAGGTTTATTCAGTACCGATAGTTTGGTGTTGGGCACAAATGGCGCAACAAATAAAACCATTTGGAAGCAGGAAAGTACCGACCAGATCGGCGCGGCCGTTGTTACCGACATTAAGACTAGAAGCAGTGATGGTTATGTAGTGGTTGGCACACATGGCAATGGGATCTTTGATAGTTATTATTTTGGCAACCAGGCTCCACCTGCCGTCGTTTTGGGTAATACCCTTGATATTTATCCTAACCCCGCTCATGAAGAGATCAATTATACTTTTACGCAGAATGAAGCCGGTGATGTATATGC
>CAZFKA010000333.1:0-2448 GCA_964519155.1 uncultured Bifidobacterium sp.
GCGATATGCGACAGTAACAGAAGCCCGGCAAAGAGAGTTGCAAATTAAAAAGTGGAAAAGCCGAAAGTTGATCATGAAATTGATCGGCAAAGGTCAATGAACATAGCTCAACTGGTTCAGATCATTCCGACATTCAAGTCGGAAGGGTCCGCGGTTCGAACCCGTGTGCTCCCACAAGGTCCGAAGCAATTCGGACTTTTTTTATATCAATTAAAATGTTGTTTTCTGTGTATATACTGTATTCGATGTCAACAGACAAATACTATGTCGGCAGTACCGGCGACGCTTTAGTAGAACGATTGCGCAAACACAATTCAAATCATGGAGGTTTTACGGGTGGCAAAGGCGATTGGGAGATGGTGTATAGCGAGCGATATGCGACAGTAACAGAAGCCCGGCAAAGAGAGTTGCAAATTAAAAAGTGGGAAAGCCGAAAGATTATGCACTTTAACTTATCGGCAAATAGTTGTATGTTTGGGATTAGCAGGTATTAGCGGTTACCGGTAGAAAATGTGCAATAGGCGAAATTTTGTTGCAGCTGTCGGGCCGTTAGCGGTCATTGTAAGACGACAAATAAAATACAGACAGAGAAATGGAAATTAAATTAAATTCAGTTGCAACAGTAAAAAGCGCTAGGACCACAGCAACGGACGATTTTTGGGAGTCAGTTATTGCGGACATTGAACTTGCGGACCACATTCCGACCGAAGTGTTTGAAAATATTTCAGATTTTTCGCATCTTGAAATTATATACTACTTCGACAAAGTTAAACATGAGGACATTGTATTTTCTGGCAGACCAAGGGGAAATCCCAATTATCCGTTGGTTGGTATTTTCGGACAGCGTAAAAAAGACCGACCAAATACAATCGGACTTTGTACAGTTGAATTATTAGAACACAAAGGGCGGACAATAAAAGTAAAATACCTTGACGCAATTGACGGAACACCTGTGTTGGATATTAAGCCTGTTTTTAAAGAGTTTCAACCCCAAGGACAAATTAGGCAACCTATTTGGGTAGCAGACCTTATGAAAAAATATTGGAAGTAACTTTTAAAAAGCAACGAACCACTAACAACTAGTTAGCGGTCATTGTAAGACGACTTTCATAAATCACAATTAATGGCATAGAAATAATGCAAGACTTCATTGACCAAGCAAATAAAAATAGTGTAGCACTTCTCGACAAAGGAAGATGTCAATTCTGTGGTGCAGACTATCAAATGGGCATCTTTGACTGTATGGACGATTATAACAATGGACTTCAACTTTTGGATTTTAATAGTCCAGAACATCAAATTTCAAGGTTTTTAAGTGTGGATGCGCATGCTTTACAACACCCAGAAATTCACGGAAGGTGGAGCAATCATTTTCATTTAACAAGATTGAACATAATTCTTAAAAAAAACCAAGCTTGGGACTACAATAAATCACCAATGCTAAGTGACTACTTGAACGCATACAAACTAAACAGACCGAATGAGTTTCTTTTCATCCCGAAACCATTAGAAAGAGGAAAAATAGCAGCAAAAGACTTGATTAAGGCGACTACAGCAGACGAATGTATTGAACTAATAAGAAAATGGGCAGACGAAGTATATCATTCCTGGAGTTCAAGCCATTCAATAGTTTCTCATATTGCAGACGGTTTTTTAGAAAGCATTTCCAATGGAAAAACAAAAGACAGAAAAACAGCGAACCTCTAACAATACCTACCCGAAAGGCGGGGTTTCGTGCTTCGAATACAGTTTTGGGTTAGCCGAAGGTTCAGTGCACGAATTATGTTTAGTGGTAAAAACCCGCCCTTCTGGTAGCTGCGGCCCGTCAGACTGTAAAAGAACCGTCCAGCTAATCGAAATATAAATTTACCAATTGTAAAAATTAGAAAAGACACAAAAATGGAAACAGAAATACTATGGAAGAAATTTGATTCACTTTTGCATTCCGAAATTTCACCAAATGAAAAGTTTAGAGAACTATATAACTTTATATCTCAGCATTCTGAACAGGAATTGCCGATTGAGAATTTACAAGTTGATATAGAAATCGAAAATATTGAAATGATTCAATGGCTTCAAGAGATTTTTACCGCTGTGAAAATACCAAATGAAATTAAAGCAATTTGGATAGGAATACTTCAATATCTTGATGAAGATAATATTGAAAAGTATGGTAGTTATTTTGGTGGATCAGTTCAATTTGATTCGAATGATATCGATTGGGCTAGTGAATTGAACTATTTACCTGATGATAGATATTTTACAATTGAATGCATAAATACAATAATGTCTTCTTTGGACAATGAATGTGATGATTTTTTTATTTTGGATTGGATTATTCCAATAGCCATTACGTGCTTCAATTATCGAGAGATATTTAAAAAGCTCGGAGAAATTCGTAACACTTCATTTAGATATACGGATTATAAAATAGCCTGTGGATACGAT
>CAZFKA010000334.1:0-2414 GCA_964519155.1 uncultured Bifidobacterium sp.
GTCCTGGAGTATGCAAAACCCTGATATGGATATTGCCAATAGTAAACTCCTGCTTGTCTGTTGCTACAATGGCTTCAAACGCGGGTTTAGCCGTTGGCCCATACACAATAGTCGCACCTGTCTTTTTTGCAAGATCGATATGCCCGCTAACAAAGTCGGCATGAAAATGAGTTTCAAAAATGTACTTCAAAGTAGCACCATCTTTTGCGAGTCGATCGAGATAGGGTTGTGATTCCCGCAAAGGGTCAATGATGGCTGCTTCTCCCTGCGATACAATGTAGTAGGCGCCTTGGGCAAGACAGCCGGTATAAATTTGTTCGATATGCATAATTATTATTTTTTTTGTGATGGTGGATGACAAATCTGATGCAAATGTCTGTTGAGTTTTTGTAAACAATGGTTACTTTAGTTACATAAGAAAAAATTATTTCAATAATGTTTCTTTCAGCAGAATATATAAACCCATGATCAGTACAAACCATCCAAAGATAGGTTTGAGTTTTGCACCGGAAATTTTTCGCGCTATGGTCATACCGATAAAGATACCGGCGATCGCAAAACTGCTTACCCGAAGCAGGAAAAACCAATCAACAGGTGTTTCACTGCTTTCACCCAAAAAGCCGATCAGCGATTTGGCTGCAATGATCACCAAGGAAGTGCCAATGGCTTCCTTCATTGGCAGGCGGCTAAGAACCACTAAAGCCGGAATGATCAGAAATCCCCCACCAGCCCCGACCAACCCGGTGAGTACACCAACCAAACTGCCTTCAATTAGAATCAATGGGTAATTAAATGATTGAGGGCCTTCTTTTTCTTGCACCGTCTTGTTGTCTTTTTTGATCATACTATACGAGGCAAAAATCATCAACAAAGCAAACAGTAACATCAATAATATATTTTTTGTGATTGCAAATCCGCCTATCATGGCTATTTGCGTGGGAATAGCCGGAACAAGGTAGGCACGAGTCAAAAAAACGGCGACAATAGATGGAATGCCGAAAACAATGGCTGTACGGATATTCACTAATCCTTTTCGAAAAAAAGAAACAGAACCCACCAAACTGGTCATACCGACAATAAATAAGGAATAGGCTGTAGCCTGTACGGCTTCTTTTTGAAACAAATAAACCAATACCGGTACCGTGAGTATACTGCCACCGCCACCAATTAAACCGAGTGCAATACCAATAAGTGTTGAAGCCAAATAACCTGCGATTTCCATAAAAATGCAATTAAGGCAGCAAAGATGCGCTCCCGTAAATGGAAATTCAGTAACATGAGTTACATAAGCTCTATTTTGTTTCTGCCCAGCTTTACTTCACCTTGCTCTTCCAGTTGCTTGAGCAAACGCGACACCACAACCCGTGCAGTACCGAGTTCGTTGGCCAATTGTTCGTGGGTGATCTGCAGTGTACGGCTTCCGGTCAACTTCGATTTTTTCGTCAGGAGATCAAGCATTCTTTCATCTACTTTTTTAAAGGCGATCGCGTTGACGATCTCAAGCAATTCTTCAAAACGCTTGTGATACAGACGAAAAATATAGTCGAGCCATTGCGGATATTCTTTGATAAAAAGGGAGACCTTCTCTATGGGCAAAAAGAGGATCTCGGCGTCATCTTCCACTTCGGCTTTTACTTTACTGGTTTCTTGATGCAAACCTCCCAGAAACGACATAATACAACTTTCACCGGCCTTGATATAATAAAGCAGTATTTCGCGACCCTCATCATCCATTCTCATCACCTTCAAACTTCCTTTGGTAACGATGGGGATGGCCCGGATATGGGCATGTTCATTCAAAATAACGCTGCCTGCAGCATATTCTTTTCTGATACTGTTTTGCTTTAGTTTTTCAATAAGCTCAGGTGACGATCTGAATTCAGCGATTTGTTGCAAATCTTCCATGCAACAAAAATAGAATTTGTGCTGTTGATTTTTTTAAAAGAATTGTTCAATCAATGACTGATATCAATTAATTCGCGAAACCATGCGCCCGGGCTACCGATTAGATATTCGTTGAGCAAATGCTATCAGGTGACCTTCGGCGTCAGCAACATAGCCGACTCTATCGCCCCAATCGCGGTCACAAACTGCACTGATTGCCGTAGCGCCACACGCAACAGCATGGCGGAACTCAGCTTGAGCATCTATTACAGAAAGATACAATTCACAACGTGGAATGCCAAAACCGGTATCGGGATGCGGTATGCTGCCGGCAAGCAAATTGGCTATTCCTTTGTTGGGCATCAGACCCAATTTTAGTTTGGACGATAAAATAAATTCTGTCATACCGGGAACATGCAGGGAAGCTTTTGCCCTCAATAATTTTTCAAAAAATTCGCGCGAAGCATGTTGGTCGCTGACAAAAAGAATGATCTGCACTTGTTGAATATGTTCCATACATAGGGTTGAGT
>CAZFKA010000335.1:0-2399 GCA_964519155.1 uncultured Bifidobacterium sp.
ATGCAAAAATATTTAGCGGTGAAAATCAATTGACAAGTGAAATTGTTTTATACCCCAATCCTACATCAGGAATGATACATATTCAGCACGATGAAAAACTAACAGGCATACAAATTTTTGATATGGTGGGTAAACTTGTAGTCAATCAAAAATGTACAGGCGAAACAGAAACGAATATTGATTTAAGTCATTTGCCGAATGGGGTGTATCATGTGAAGGTAGTGGGGTATCAGTCGGTGAAGGTGGTGAAGAATTAAATAAAAAATTTAATGCATGGAATTCCTGCTTTTCAGCCGATATCAATCGTCGATAAAATCAAATAACGATACCCGATTTCGTATGGATGCACGCGTGAGGGATAGCAGCGGAAAGCGCCCGTGTCGCCATGCGCACGGGACTTGCAGCGAATAGCCCGGTGGCGTAAGCGCAAGCGATTTTGATTATACGGTGAATTGTGTTCTGCGCGAACGACACACGCCCGATTGATCAATTGATTATCTCCATTCCCAAATAAGGAACCAACACGTCAGGCACTTTTATTCCCTCAGCCGTCTGATGATTTTCGAGCAAACAAGCGACAATACGCGGCAAGGCGAGCGATGATCCGTTCAGTGAATGTACCAACTGCATTTTACCCTCCGCATTTTTATAACGGATCTTCATACGATTGGTTTGAAAAGTTTCAAAGTTGGAAACTGAACTTACCTCAAGCCAACGTTTTTGCGCAGCACTGAATACTTCAAAATCATAAGTCAATGCAGAAGCAAAACTCATATCGCCACCGCACAATCTTAAAATGCGATAGGGAAGTTCTAATGATTGTATCAGTTTCTCAACATGCGCCACCATTTCGTCCAATGCTTCGTATGATTTTTCAGGAAGCGAGAAACGTACGATCTCTACTTTATCAAACTGATGCAAACGATTTAAGCCACGCACATCTTTACCATAACTACCCGCCTCGCGTCTGAAACAAGGCGTATAAGCAGTCATTTTAATCGGCAATTCACTTTCTTTGATGATCTCATTACGGTATATATTCGTAACCGGTACTTCGGCAGTCGGTATCAAATAAAAATTATCAACTTGGGCATGATACATCTGCCCTTCCTTATCGGGCAATTGTCCGGTGCCATAAGCCGACGCTTCATTCACCATATGTGGAGGCTGATATTCAGTATAACCGGCTGCAAGATTAAAATCTAAAAAATAATTGATCAATGCGCGTTGCAATCGCGCCCCTTTACCAATATAAACCGGAAAGCCGGCACCGGTGATTTTGGTACCCAATTCGAAATTGATAAGTGAATATTGCTGACAAAGATCCCAATGCGGCAAGGCTCCGTCGTAAAGTTCAGGAAGGGCATTCACCCGCTTTACTTCTTCATTCTCTTCCGGTGTCTTGCCCTGGGGTACTGATGCATGCGGCAGGTTGGGAAGTTTTACCAGTTCGTCGTGTTGCTCCTGTTCAAGTGCATTGAGCCGTTCAGCCAATTTTTTTGTCGCTTCTTTGCATGTGGCGACCTCCGCTTTTTTTTCATCTGCTTGTGTCTGCTCACCCGCCCCCATTAGTTTCCCAATTTCTTTGGAAGCCTGATTGATACGCGCCAGCAATTCTTCATTTTCGGTTTGTAATTTTCTTCTCTCTTCATCTATTTTTAAAATTCGATCAACGGTATCGAGGTCGGCAAAATGCTTCGTTTTCAATCGCTCCTTTACCTGGTCTTTCTGCGTACGTAAAATATTGAGTTGTAACATGGCTGCTGATTTTCAGTCGGCAAAAATAAGGAAGTGACCGATGAATATGAGTTTTAAGGGGATTATTTTGTTTGCTGAAATAAAAACAGATTAAGTGTACTTTTGCAACAAAACAGTTGGTATGAAAAAATTTTGCTGTATGACCTTGTGGCTCTTCTTTTCTGTTGCTTGCTTTGCACAGCCGACCGGCAACGACGACGGACCGGACGCACGGAAGCGGGTCACCCTCAGCAGTGGTTTGGAAGGAAGTTTGTTGCAATTCAGTCAAGTTTCTTCGGGGGCATTGGCCTACAAAACGATTCCCCGTTACACATATTTTTTCAATACCGGAGTGGATATCGATTTTCATATGCATAACATGGTGATACTGTATACCGGGTTTCAACTGAAAAATTTGGGTATCATTACTGCCATCAACGACTCGGTACGGTTTAAGGAAAGGGTCTATACTTTTGGTGCCCCGGCCGGTATCAAATGGCATAGCCGAAACAACAAATTCATGGTCAAAGCCGGTGCTGATATTGCATTGGCGTTCAACTATAAACGCAAGCATTTTTTAAATGATGAAAAGATCTTCAAGGTCAATGAATTTTTCAGTAATCAAGCGAACTTGATGTTTGCATCGGTGTTTGGGGGTATCG
>CAZFKA010000336.1:0-2398 GCA_964519155.1 uncultured Bifidobacterium sp.
GCCGCTACGCACAGCGTTGCTGAGCACATCGATATTGATATCAGACAGCTTTTTAAATTTGATACAGTACCCACTGACGGCCGCCTTCCCTATCGTATCGCCAAAATGAGTCGACAGATAATGCTTATCATTCAAACCCATTACATAAACAGAGATACCCGTACTATTGGCACTGAGTCCGATCTGATAAAACGCACGCGACTGTCCATTCGCATATTGAATAGTGTATTTTCCATAACCAATGCTCGGATTAGACACTATTTTTCCTTCTTCATTCTTTCCATCAAGGAACCACAATGTAGCCCCCGGCAGGATGCTTAAGAAATGTTCATGTATTGCCCGCATATCCCGGCCTTTTGAATCCGGTAATGAGGATATATACTGATCAATTTGCTTTTGTACTTTCATGAGGAAACTACTCAAATTAACGGAACGTAAATATAGGGATTGTTTGCAAGAAGCACCGCCCCCGCTCGAACGGTTTCCACTTAAAATTGACTACTTGTTTCTCTGAAATTCGCGGAAGGTTCAATATACAGACATAAAAAAAAAATGATCAATAAAACCTCAGCATTTATATTTGTGACATGAACAAAAGAGAGCTTTTACAGCACAAAATTGAACAGGCAAAAAAAGGTGGTGGCGAAAAAAGAGTCGCATCACAACACCACAAAGGAAAACTAACAGCGCGGGAACGAATCGATATCCTCATGGATGAAAACACCTTTCAAGAAACAGGTATGTTTGTCACCCATCGCAGTACAGATTTTGGCATGGAAAAAGAAATATATCTCGGTGATGGCGTAGTAACAGGTTATGGAAAAGTTCATGGTCGTTTGGTGTATGTTTTTTCACAGGACTTCACTGTATTTGGTGGAAGTTTGAGTGAAACGCATGCAGAAAAAATTTGTAAAATAATGGATCTTGCAATGCAAAACGGAGCACCCGTCATCGGTCTCAATGATAGTGGCGGAGCCCGTATACAAGAAGGGGTAGTAAGCCTAGGGGGCTATGCAGATATTTTTTATCGGAATACAAGAGCATCGGGAGTGATTCCGCAGATATCTGCTATTATGGGGCCTTGCGCCGGTGGTGCAGTTTATTCGCCCGCCATAACCGATTTTATTTTTATGGTCGAACAAACATCTTATATGTTTGTGACCGGTCCGAACGTCGTTAAAACAGTGACCCATGAAGAGATCAGCAGTGAGGAACTCGGCGGCGCAGATACCCATGCGGCCAAAAGTGGTGTAACCCATTTTGCCTGTGCAAATGAAGTGGCTTGTATCAAACAGATCAAACAACTATTGAGCTATATGCCGCAGAATTGTGAAGATGAAGCACCGGTATATGCTTACGAGGTCGGTGACGAAAAAAGAGAAAAATTAAATTACGTCGTACCGGAAAACCCAAATCAACCGTATGATATGAAAGAAGTGATTGCATTGATTTGTGATGACGACAGTTTTTTGGAAGTACATCAGCACTACGCTGAAAATATCATAGTAGGATTTGCACGTATCGCCGGACGCAGTATAGGAGTAGTGGCCAATCAACCTGCCGCAATGGCCGGTGTGCTCGATAATAATGCCAGTAAAAAGGGTGCTCGTTTTGTTCGCTTTTGCGATGCTTTCAATATTCCCTTATTGGTACTCGTAGACGTACCCGGATTTTTGCCCGGTACCGATCAGGAATGGAATGGCATTATCACTAACGGAGCAAAACTATTGTATGCCTTTAGTGAAGCAACTGTTCCCAAAGTGACGGTGATTACCCGAAAAGCCTATGGTGGGGCTTACGATGTTATGAATTCGAAACACATAGGTGCTGATTTGAATTTCGCATTCCCCGGTGCCGAGATCGCCGTTATGGGTGCAAAAGGAGCGGCCGAAATTATTTTCAAACGAGAAATTGAACAAGCAGAAGATCCGGTGGCAAAATTAGATGAAAAGGTAAAAGAATATGCCGACAAATTTGCTAATCCTTATGGGGCTGCAGCCCGTGGATTTATTGATGCGGTAATTCAACCCGAAGATACCCGAAGTAGGCTAATTGATGCTTTTCAGATGCTGGAGAATAAGGTGTGCACGCTCCCCCGCAAAAAGCATGGGAATATCCCCTTGTAAAGTTCACTGTTGAATTTTACGCTGTATGTTTTTACCTTTTTTTCTTGACAAAAAAAGTAATATACAAAGTCGACGAATAACAATGTTGGGCAACGCGATTCCGTTCATTTTACCCCTATCGCTGCTTTTTGCCGGGTATTCGTCCTTGAATTTGGGCTGACACACTTTACTCGGTACGATACTTGAAAACGGATGCCCTAACGCCCTTAGGAAAATGGCGTTAAGAAATGTGATGAAAAAAGTCGCAATAAAGCAATTGCCTTGCAGGATGT
>CAZFKA010000337.1:0-2395 GCA_964519155.1 uncultured Bifidobacterium sp.
CCTCACTATCTACTGCAGCATCAGGTGCGAAGATCATTTTTAAAATAATAAACAAGCTACCCAATCCCAGCACAGCTAAACCAGCTACACCCATACCCATTACTGAACCTCCGGTAAAGGATACTTTCAAAGCTTTACTCAGACTGGTTCGTGCAGCTTCAGCTGTTCGTACATTGCTTTTAGTAGCGATACGCATTCCCAGAAATCCTGCAAGCGCGCTAAAGAAGGCACCGACAACAAATGCCAACGCAATGGTCCAGTGACTGTTTTTATCACTCGCACCCATCACGCCAAGTAACAAACCGGCAATAACAACGAAATAGCCCATAACCTTGTATTCGGCTTTCAAAAAGGCCATGGCTCCATCGGCAATAAATCCGGCTATTTCTTTCATTCGGTCGTTACCTGCCGACTGTTTGCTCACCCAGGCACTTTGTATAAATGTGTATAAGAGAGCAATAACACCAAAAACGGGGACTAAGTAAAATAAATAGTTCATGAATAATTATTTTGATTTTTTAAAGGGCGCAAAAGTAACAAAACAAAGTAGAAAAATGAAAAAAAGCCGGCAGAAAGATGAATGCCAGCCAAAGAGAACATTTCCTAAAAATAGCCGGGGTGCATAGCAATCTACTTCAACTCTTGATGAATAACTTGTTTCTGCATCGAGAGGGAGCCAACTTAATTTGTCAAATATCGCAATTCTTGATGGCAAAGCTGTCTGCATACCCTTTACCAAACGCAGCGCGTATCAAGTCGTTGTCCAGTACTTTCGGCAGGGTATAATTTAATTCGTATTTGAAAATGACCTAATTTGCAGGTTTAAAAACACAGGCAGTTATGCACACCGGTAACCACTATTCGATCAAGGAGGTACTGTTCTGGACAAGAAAGGACGTGTACATTTTGTTCATCATTTCTACTGTTCCTACTGTTTTATATAAGGTTGCCGGATGGAATTTTCTTTCCATACCCTGGTTGCCATTGGCATTGCTAGGTACTGCCGTGGCATTTATGGTCGGGTTTAAAAATAATTCCGCCTACGACAGGGCCTGGGAAGGGAGAAAGGCCTGGGGAGCCATCGTGAATTTTAGTCGTTCATGGGCAATTATGGTCAAAGATTATATCAGCAATCGGCATAGCGAACAAAAGCTAGATTCCGTCGCGTTGCACGAAATTCATTTGCAATTGATACGACGTCATTTTGCCTGGTTGACTGCTTTGCGTTTTCAACTGCGAGAGCCAAAAACCTGGGAAGGCATTTACAAACAACACAATGCTGAATATAAAAATACCCATTTCAAAGTGGAAGAGCACGAATTGAAATTAGCTGAAGTGATCAAACCGTATTTGGATGCACAGGAATACGATGTGATAATGAAAAAATCGAATAAAGCAGCCCAAATCATCGCGTTACAATCAGCGCAATTGGGTAAACTGCTGGAACAAGGTTATATTGAAGATTTTCGCCACATGGAGCTTGAAAAAGTACTGGTTGAATTTTATAACCAACAAGGTGCCTGTGAGCGCATCAAAAACTTTCCCTACCCTAGACAATTTGCTACACTCAGCGTTTGGTTCATTCATATCTTTATTTTACTGGTTCCGCTGGGTATGTTCAAAGAATTTGAAAAATTGGGCGAGCAATATGTTTGGCTCACCATTCCCTTTTCGGTGCTTTCAAGCTGGATATTTACGACGATGGATAAGATCGGCGAGGCTACCGAGAATCCCTTTGAAGGGAGTGCGAATGATGTGCCGATCACTGCTATGAGCCGAACTATAGAAATTGATTTGTTGGAGATCATTGACGAACCGCATAACCTTAAGCCTTTAACTGCACAAAACTCAATCATTACTTAATATGGATTTCGAAAAAATTTTTAAAAACAATGAGCAATGGGTCGCTGAAAAAATAAAGGCGAACCCAGACTACTTTACTAAACTAGCCAAGGGACAAACCCCCGAAATTTTGTACATTGGTTGTGCCGATAGTCGTGTCACCGCCGAAGATTTGATGGGTGTACAACCCGGTGAGGTTTTTATCCATCGCAATGTAGCCAATATGGTTATTTCAATCGATTTAAATGTGATGTCGGTACTCAATTATGCTGTGCGACATTTAAATGTAAAACACATCATTGTTTGTGGGCATTACGAGTGCGGTGGTGTAAAAGCGTCGCTGCAACAGGCCGATCTGGGTATTCTGAATCCCTGGTTACGAAATATACGGGATGTGTATCGTTTGCACAAAGAAGAACTCAATCAGTTCACCGATGAACATCAGCGTTTCGACAGATTGGTTGAACTTAATGTGCAGGAGCAATGTATCAATATCCTGAAAACAGCCGTCGTGCAGCAAGCCGTTCAGCAAAGAGGACTCACGGTGCATGGC
>CAZFKA010000338.1:0-2355 GCA_964519155.1 uncultured Bifidobacterium sp.
CTGTTTGACTCACAGGGTTAGCCGTTACTGTTGGTAAAGCATTCACTACCACATCAACAGTTGAAGTACCTGTACAGCCATTAGCATCTGTACCCGTTACGGTATAGTTTGTTGTGGCTACGGGACTCACGCTTGGGCTACCCGGCAGTGCTCCCGGATTCCAGACATACGACACTCCGTTTGCGCCACTAAGAACACTACTTTCCCCCTGACAAATGCTTGGAGGGGTGGCTATAGCCGTGAGATTGTTAAATGAATTGACAGTGACGGGAACAACAACACGTGCAGGGTTTACGCAGTTGCCAGGTCCATTTGATGTAATCTCAACATAATAATTCACCGTTCCGGCAATAGCCGGCGTAACGATTTGCGGCGGTGCGCCCAGATTATTCCCACCAACCGGAGCATCCCAGATTGACGCGGTGCCGGTTATAGCCGTTGCCGGGCCGGAAAAACCACTGATGGTAATGAATCCCGGAGTGGGATCATTGTCGATCGTATACATTTGCAATTCAAAAATATCGCCTGCGTTAAGGGGTATGCTGGCAACACCATTTTGTGCATTTGCTCCGCCGATTAAAAAACCCGGCATAGTCAATACCGGTCCGCCATTGATTGAATAACGCGGATAGTCAAATATCGACCCAAATGCATCCGCATTCGTGTAATTCCAGTTGAATGTAATATTGCCGCTACAAGTCATCGTTTTTGTGTAACTGGTTGTCCCGTTTAGCCCGGAAAGGTTTGTGCCGGAACTTATTATAATATTGGCGGGGGCGCCTGCTGTATTGACGGTACCATTCGAATTTGCTACAGTATATGTCCAATTGGCCGGGGCATATACTCCAGCAAAATCATTGACTAGCCCCGCGCAGGAAGTTATCGCGGATCCATCGATGGTTGTACTGGCACCTAAACAAATTGGGTTAGGGGTTGCCGATCCGGTTCCATTATTGATCGGATTGATACCCACCATAAGCGTACTTGTCATGGTGCATCCGTTTGCAGTTGTGGCTGTTACGGTATAAACAGTATTGACAGCAGGGGATACGACATAGGGGTTGCCGGAAAAATTACCGGGTTGCCATATATACGTAGCTCCACCGACACCGGCAAGGGTAGAAGAGCCACCTGGACACACTGCAGAAGGAGTGGCAGTAAAAGTTACACCACCGCCACCGGCACCAAGGGTTATCGTTGGAGGGGTGGCTAAATTGGTTTTGGTATAATACCACATATCAGGATAGCCATAATGGTAGTTGGTCAGGGTATTGGTTGGAAATGTATTTTGGGTACAACTATTACAGTACTTCATGTCGTAATATGTCAAATGTTGTCCAATTTGGCTTGAACTCCCAAAATAATAACTGGCTTCACCTGCACCTGAATAAACCTGGAGTGTATATTGTGTGCCTTGGGTCAACCAAATAGGATTTGGCAGACTGGCATACGAATATTGTGCCGCTGGACCAGCCACCTGGATCTGCGCAACAATAGCTTGTGTGACAAAATTAAAAAGTGTAACATATCGGGTTGTGCCGTTTGGCACCCGTTTGCCAAAATCGGTCACTAGAATTGTTTCATTTGGAGAAAATCTGAACCCTCGTTGGCAACTTGCGACACCCCCGGCGCTTCCACTGGCCACACTATCTGTGGAAGAATGTGGACCAAAAAATGTACCATTTACGGCCGATACCGTGGGAGCTACCGGGTTAGTGTAAAACAAATAGATCGTCCGGGTTTCAAGTGCATTTAATGAATCAAGCTTGACCCAAACGACGGTATTCGGCGTATTCAATCCTGATTCGATCCAGTAATTGAATAAGATATTCCCACTACAATCTTTACCAAAGCGCATATCACTTCCATCGACATTCATCTGTCCAAGTCCGATGAGGGTTTGGGTATTGATTGTCAACTGAACCTGATAATTTGTTACACTGGTGTTTGTATTGTTTTGGATTTGAATGGGCATGGAATTACTCCAGCCCGGTGGGATGGCTCTGGCCAAGCCAAGCGTAAATAATAACGTAAACGTTAAAGCAATTTTTTTGTAAACATTTTTCATTTTCTAAAAATTTATATAGCCGGTAAGATAAGTAAAAATGATTGATTTTTGCGCCCACAATGAGAATTTGGCAAAAAATATCCAATAAGTGAGCTTTCTTTATCGACAATTGGCAAATTAAATGTTTCGACATGTATTTACTATGGCAGTGTATCGAAGGTTTTTTACTTTAATGTATAAACATTTAGCATTGCAAAATAAAGAAGACCTTCGCGGGGAAGGTCTTCTTTATGTAAATAAATATCTACAGATTTTTTTAATCCTTTTTCACTTTATCAGTGTGGGTC
>CAZFKA010000339.1:0-2345 GCA_964519155.1 uncultured Bifidobacterium sp.
TTCCCCCGATTGTCGACTGACCAATTGATAAGGAATTTTTGCTTTTTGCAAAACGTAGATCACGGCCTTCGAAGCACCGCCCGTACCGAAAATAAGTGCACGAAATGTTCGATGAGCGGGAAGATCTTTTAAGAACCCTTGTTCAAACCCCAGGATGTCTGTATTGAAACCTGTCAGCACCTGATCGTTGATCCGTATACAATTTACTGCCCCAATGGCAGCAGCGTCCGGTTCGATAGTATCGAGTTGGTCTATCACCGCTGTTTTATACGGAAT
This sequence comes from uncultured Bifidobacterium sp., assembly GCA_964519155.1. GTDB lineage: Bacteria > Bacteroidota > Bacteroidia > Chitinophagales > Chitinophagaceae > OLB11. The sequence goes on from CAZFKA010000339.1 coordinate 277, forward strand.
TGTTACATTGAGACCGGAAAGCTTATGATCATTGATCAATTGTCGTAAGCCTGAAAGGTCACTTATTTCGAACGTTTTATAATCGGCAGCGATTCCTTCATCCAGAAATTTTTTATTGAAATATTGCGAAGAAAACGAGTGTCCCAAAGGGTAACCGATTAATCCGTAATGCTTCATGGCTGAGCGAACTTATTTGTCGAGGTAAAACGCAAAGGTATCACCGCGCAGTCCGATACGGGTTGCTTCCAGCGGAATTACTTCCTGCGGCGCGATATTGCCCAGATTAACGTTACATCCACATAATTCAAGGAAGTATACCTGTTGCGCTTTTTGGGGAGCTTCCCAAATTATTTTATCTTGAGAGATCTGGGTCAGTATTTCCTGCACAAGTCCTTCACGTACTTCGCCACTACTGCGGTAAATACCGACATTACCGGCCTCACGGGCTTCCGCAATCACATATTCGCTACCTGCATCGAGTTCTGCTTTCATGAGTTCGATCCATTTATACGGTGGAATGATATGGGCTGCATCTTTGCTACCAACCTCACTCAAGACACGTACGTGTTTGGCTAGCTTTTCGATATATCCGCATTTTTCACTGTGGGGAATATTAATCGACCCGTCAGACACTTCTACAAATTGCAAACCATATTCGCGTACCATGTTTAGGTATTCATCGAAACAGTTTCTGATGAGAAATGCTTCAAACAAAGTACCTCCCAGATATACGGGGATATTATGTCTTGCATATACGTCTAATTTTTCTTTTACATTCGGTGTGACCATGGCGGTACCGAAACCCAGTTTAACCAAATCAACATAGGGTTCGGCCACTGAGATAAAGTTAACCGTTTCCTGAATACTAAGTCCTTTATCCATCACCATGGTTAGCCCAAAGTTCCGCGGCTTTTCGGTGCGGGTTGGTATTTGTGGCAGTTGAAAATTCATGCCGCAAATGTATTATTGAAGTTTGGCATTTTCTAAAAAATATATGCACGATTCGCTTGATGGTGCTACTTGTTTGTTCATCGATGTATTGGTGAACATTCCTATAGTTAAGTTTACCCGGTTACATTGCTGAAATGTGTATTTGTTTATAAATAGTGACTTTCTATGACATTTTTCTTTAAAAAAAAGGTTAAGAAATCGTAATTTTGTCCGAAATAAATTTGAGCATAATGAAAAAAATACTACTACTAATGTTGCTCGCCGGTATGATCACTGAAAAGCTAATGGCTCAGTGTACACCGGTGATTACAGGGAATCCGGGTGCAACAACCGACTACGTCAACAACTTCACATTTGGGGCTATTTCTAACCTGAATAGCGGAGATGACCCCGCTGACTACACCCTTTTTCCTATGACGGGGAATTTTACACAAACCATGAGCTATCCGTTCACGATTCAAACGGGGAGCCCAACCTGGGGACAGGGTTTGGGGATGTGGATAGATTACGATGGCAATAATTCCTTTTTAGATCCGGGGGAATTTGTTTGGTTTTCTCCTACAGCTGCGAATACGTCAGCGAATATTCTTTCCGGAAATATCATTATTCCTCCGGGGGCTTCACCGGGGCTTCGCAGAATGCGCATCGCAGCGAAATTCAATAATCTTGTGGTGCAAGCCGATGCGTGTGGGTTCAATGGATTTGGCGAATTTGAAGATTACAACATCACTATTTTAGCCAATGTGGCTTGCGCAGGAACACCTGTGGGGGGTACAGCCTCTGTATTGCCGGTGAATCCTTGTCCCGGTATCAGTGTCACCCTTAATCTCGCCGGTCAGACACTTGCCGGTGGCATCGCTTATCAATGGTTGCGTTCACCTAGTGGATTACCCGGAACGTATACAGCCATTCCCGGTGCTACAACGGTACCTTATACTTATATACCACCACCCGGAACGACCTATTACTACCGTTGTATTGTGACTTGTACGAATGCCGGTGGCGGATTCGATACTTCACTTGCCTCTGCAGCATGTATTGTGCAGCCGTGGAGCCCAACCAACAATTGTTGGTGTGTGCCTACCTATGTCAATGCGGGTGCTGATGATAATATCGCC
>CAZFKA010000340.1:0-2339 GCA_964519155.1 uncultured Bifidobacterium sp.
TCATTGGTACCGAACGTCATGAAAGCCGACGTGTTGATCGACAGTTACGGGGGCGTGCAGGACGTCAGGGGGATCCCGGTAGCTCACAGTTCTTTGTTTCACTCGAAGATGATCTGATGCGTTTGTTTGGCAGCGATAAACTCAGTGGATGGATGGACAAACTGGGTCATAAAGACGGTGATGTGATTCAACATAGTATGATCAGCAAGTCTATCGAAAGGGCGCAAAAGAAGGTAGAAGAGAATAATTTCGGTATTCGTAAGCGTTTGCTCGAATACGATGATGTGATGAACGCCCAGAGAGAAGTGATCTATACCCGTCGCAAAAATGCCTTGTTTGGTGAACGATTGTCGATGGATCTCGATAATGCATTTTTCGATAGCTGTAATCTGCTGGCTACACAGTTTGACAACAATCGGAACTATGAAGACTTTAAAATTGAAACGATTCGCGATTTTGCCTTCGAACCCGCAATCGGAGAAGCTGAATTTTTGAAAATGCCAGTCGACAAACTGGCAGATCAATTATACTTGCAACTTACAGATACTTATAGTCGTAAACTGCAGTTTTTGAAAGAACAAACTTTGCCGGTACTGACCAATATCTTAAACCAAAACGGCGACCGGATTGAAAATATTGCGGTTCCATTTACCGATGGGCATCGAGCCTTGCAGATCATTACCAATTTGAAAAAAAGTGTAAGCTCTGAAGCAGCCGAACTGATCAATTCACTGGAGAGACAGATTACCTTAGGTTTGATCGATGATGCATGGAAAAACCATTTGCGTCAGATGGATGAACTGAAGCAAAGTGTGCAGTTAGCAAGTTATGAGCAAAAGGATCCTTTGCTGATCTACAAGTTTGAAGCTTATAACCTGTTTAAGGAAATGATCGGGGTAACCAATAAAGTGATTGTATCCTTCCTGTTGCGTTGTGGTATTCCGATGGAAGAACAACAGGATATTCATCAGGCCAGGGTTGAAAAAACCGATATGAGCCGTATGCGCGCCAACAAGGAAGAAATCGATACTGCCGGTGACGATTATGCTGCCAATGAAAACGATTATTACGATCCCACTCCGGTAAAACGAGAGCCGGTACGTAACCTCGAACCCAAAATTGGTCGTAACGATCCTTGCCCTTGTGGGAGTGGCAAGAAATTCAAACAATGTCACGGAAAGTAATCCATATCCTTAAACGGTCATAGAAAAGTTTAGCCGGCTTGTGTCGGTATGTACTTAGGTTGAAAGTTGTGGACCTTCTTTATCGCAAGTTGATCTAATGCGGTCGTTCAACATGGGGGTTTGCATGTTTGACCTAGTTATTAAACTTGATATTATCGAAATCGAAAATTCCGTAGGCCAGATCTAATTTGATCAGCAGTAAACGTCCGAAACGAGCCGGGAAGGTGGCAATACGGGTATTTTCAGAAAATTTCGCTATCCTGAATTTATCCACGGTGAATTTGCCATTATCGTATAATAGGTTGCCCACAAATGTTCGTGCTGATTCAGCAAAATAATCGGTAAAGATAAAAGATACGCGATCGGTATTGGGTTTATCGTCTTCCAAAAAGTAGGAGAAGTCAAGATGTCCACGGGCATTCATAATCATGGCACCGGTTTCGGGATGACGGTAATGGCGGTGACGCAATAAAACTGCATCGCCCTTATTCGGTTCAACGTGCATCTTCACCACTTGTGCATCATTGTCGACTTCCATCAGGCAAATCGCAAATTTGTTGTACTTCACAGCCGGTTTGCGTATCAGGTCGATCTTGAGATGTGTTTTTTGAAATTGCTCTGCCGCAATCAGCCAGTTGCCATTTTTCAAACGTACCGCTTTATGCATAAACAGGTAGCTGTAAACCATGAGTTTATGTTTCTTCATCAGCGAATCCGCCTTCATGGTACTGGTGATTTCATTGAATTTTGAAGAAAAGATCTGTCCGGTAGGGGCGAGGTCATGCAAACAAATACCGTATTTGATTCTACTATAAGTGCCTGTGCGTTTGGTGAATTCAGACAAAAGTTTGATGCCCCCTTTTTCGATATCCGCTTTGATCGGTAATATCGTCAATGAGTCGTTGGTGTTTAATGGAATATCAGCTAACAAAACACCTCCGGCGGACAGGACCTGCAAATTGGTTTTGATCTTTTTCTGATTTTTCGTTCCCACGTAGGCATACACGGCATTGACGATAAATTTTTCATCGGCGCCTACAGGTTGCACGCTATAGGGATTGGCACTCGAATTGAAATTGTACTGCCACATCTTAAAATCGTTGCCCAGAAAAATGATCATGGGAACCGTACGTCCATGGTCGTTGACAAAAATAT
>CAZFKA010000341.1:0-2320 GCA_964519155.1 uncultured Bifidobacterium sp.
GATTGGGTTATGTGAAGGGCCGGCAATGTGTAATTGTCGCCAACGACCAAACCGTTAAAGCAGGGGCATGGTTTCCGATCACCGGTAAAAAAAATCTGCGTTTGCAAGAAATCGCCATGGAAAACAAATTGCCGGTGATCTATCTTGTAGATAGTGCCGGGGTGTATTTACCGATGCAGGATGAGATCTTTCCCGACAAAGAACATTTCGGTCGTATTTTTCGCAACAATGCGCGCATGAGTAGTATGGGTATCACCCAAATCGCGGCTGTGATGGGTTCTTGTGTTGCCGGTGGGGCCTACTTGCCTATAATGAGCGATGAAACCTTGATGGTAGAAGAACACGGTTCCATTTTTCTGGCAGGCCCTTTCCTCGCGAAAGCGGCCATCGGCGAAACGGTCGATATTCAAACACTGGGTGGTGCCTATACCCACACCGAGATCAGTGGTATTGCCGATTATAAATTCAAAACCGAAAAAGAATGCCTCGACCAAATCAAACGCATCATATCAAAACTCGGTAAAAGTGAGTCGGCAGGTTTCGATCGTGTGAAACCGTCTTTGCCCTTGCGTAATATGGATGATGTGTACGGGTTGGTTTCGCCCGATAATGCCAAGCAATACGATATGGTAGAAGTAATCAAATGTATCGTTGATGAGTCCGCGTTCGATGAGTTTAAAAAGGATTATGGTAAAACAATAATATGCGGCTATGCCCGTGTGGATGGCTGGGCAGTGGGCATCGTTGCCAATCAACGCAAATTAATTAAGAATGCGAAAAATGAAATGCAACTCGGTGGTGTAATATATAACGATAGCGCCGATAAAGCTGCTCGCTTTATTATGAATTGCAACCAGAAGAAAATTCCCTTGGTTTTTTTACAAGATGTTACCGGCTTCATGGTGGGTAGCCGCAGCGAACACAGCGGTATCATTAAAGACGGAGCAAAACTCGTGAATGCCGTATCAAATAGTGTCGTACCCAAAATCACCATTATTGTCGGCAATTCGTACGGTGCCGGAAACTATGCCATGTGTGGGAAAGCTTACGACCCCCGATTTATTTACGCCTGGCCAAATGGCAAAATAGCCGTAATGGGTGGCGAACAGGCCGCCAAAACGCTTTTACAAATACAGGTTGCCGCACTGAAGCGAAAGGGTGATGAAATTACGCCTGAAACCGAAAAGAAAATGCTGGACGAGATCATGGCTAAATATGCTGAGCAAACAACCGCCTATTATGCAGCAGCGCGTTTGTGGGTAGATGCGATCATTGAACCGATCCATACCCGCAAAATGATTTCCGAAGGAATTGCCGCCGCGAATCATGCGCCTATTGAAAAGCCCATGAATGTGGGGGTTTTTCAGGTGTAATGTAAAAAGAAATTATTGTAGGGACACACCTACAAATCCAAGATTTTTAGTGAGACTTCCGTTTACAATGGAATCAATGGTAGAAGCGTTAAACGGAATATCTTTCATGGTACGGATACCCCGTGTCGATAAAATACCCAATACATCTTCGCCTTTCAAATTGGTATAATTTGGTTTGATCTGATCATACGTAATACCACCCTGCGCAGTAGTGGCGTCAATGTATGTTTTGAGTACTTGTCCACCCGTCAGCAACATCAGGTCGCAGGTATCTACCCGTCGGTTGATATCGGCAGGGCAGCGCCCCACTTCACTATTGAGTACGCGATAAAAATCACTTTTGGTCATGGCTGCACTGCCCCCGCTACCGGAATTCAATACATTGGTCACCAACGGAAGGTCTTTATACCGACGGGTAATAATCCCAGTATTCACATTTTTTTCTTCATACCAAAACCGCAGCACTACATCAAAAAATACCGCGTTCGCCGGTGCTGTCCACGCAAAATTGTAGACCTCTGACGGTACCGCGAAATTCAACGCCTGGGTATTGATATAGGGAGACTGAAATTTCATCGTGGCGTCGTTGATAATCTCTGTTTCCCCTTCAATCTCTTTGCCATTTTGGAGATTTCTGATTTTGAGGCGGTAACGTCGGTCAGAATTTAATTTTCTTTCATAACGATAGGCATAATTTGGGCTTTGCGCAAAAATACCTGAATCTTTAATGTTCCCATCCAGATTCAAGTCGACCAGCGTCAACGCGGTGGAGTCCACAATAGCACCGTTGCTGATCTCCATCATTTTTACATCCAGACTTTGATAGTAAATTGAATCGGCGATTTGCGCCAGCATCAAATTGTCTTTTGTTTCATCAAAAAAACCTTTGGTCACTTTAATATAATGCACCGTGTCAGCTTTCGACAATAAGGCATATACTACTGTGA
>CAZFKA010000342.1:0-1107 GCA_964519155.1 uncultured Bifidobacterium sp.
CCCCACCCAATGCTCCAATATTGTCGGCACTCCAGCTTTCCAGAAAAATAAAAATAATATTAGGACGCAGCGTATTTAGCACGGTCAGGGTGGTGTCTTTTTCCACAGCATAATCTGCACGAATGGCATCAACCGCCTGCCGATTACTACCGATTTTATACAATGAGGTATCTGGTAATTTCGACTTAATATCAATATCTTGTATCAAGGTGTACAAGGGATTTACCGCTATATCATTGGCAAAAGTTTCATTGCTGAAACAAGCTGCACTCTGGTTGATGGTAATATCACCGACACCCCCCCTGATGGCAATGATGCCCAATGTATTGCCAATCACAAAAAACAATAGGGCTGTACCTATGCGCTTTAGGTTGCTGCCCTCCGTAAACCCTTGTAGCGTGGGATGAACCTTTCGGCGATATAAAAAATAAAAAGGAAGAAAAAGAACCGACAGCAACACAACAAAAGACAATAACAATGTATTCCCCAATGTTTTAAATACTTCCGCCGGATTTTTGAAATGCTGTAACGCCTGCATATTAATCTTCGCATTCCACTCCCGGTACAAACCGGCATCCGCAAGGCAAACCCCGATATACAAGACAAGCAGAATGGAAAGCATGATCAGCGTAAGGCTTTTCAACACTTTTTTTTCCGTGACAAAATACAATACGCCAAGCAAAATCAACGGCAGACTCAGCATAGCCGCTACTGAAAGATCGAGCGCAAAGCCTTTGTACAAAGCGTGGTAAACATCATTTCGGTTATGGATCTTATGCTGCAAAGGCATTTGATAACAGATAAAAAAAATCCGGTTGATCAGAAAGACAAGAAACCAGAATGCAATCAACGATAAAGTATACCGGGTGAGTTTTTTCATGCAGACTTACAGAAAAGGATGACGCTTAAAGGGTTTTGAACGGTCGAACAGATAGCGGTAAGTTGTGAGCCGGCGCACTTCAGATGCTTCCAGATTATTGGCGAGGTTGACCATCCTCGGATTAAAGTCGCCTATCCATTGCATTTCATATTTATCATATCGCCGGGTGGGTTGTACAACCTTTCCACACTCCACTATCATATAGGCATCAGTTCCTTTGCCCTGCC
>CAZFKA010000342.1:1117-2309 GCA_964519155.1 uncultured Bifidobacterium sp.
TTCAGGAACAATTCCATAAACGATACCAACAAATCGTTTGCAAGCTCCGGTAGCACGGAGATACAGGAAATGTAATTTTTGAAGCAAGCCAAATTTGCCATTAAAATGTTTAAAATACTGATTCAGATCCGGAATATTGACCCACATACCGATGGGTTCATTTTTGTAATAAATAAACCAGGCAATTTTTTCGTCAATCACCGGTTTCATTTTTGCAAAAAGTAGTTTGGCTTGTTTGAGTTCAATCGTCTTTCCTCCCCCATGTTTTGCCCAGGCTTTGTTATAAATAATGGAAAAATCTTCCGCGAACCGGTCGATCTCTTTTTTCGTAATATGTTTAACACTGAAGTCGGGGTCCTTGGCATAATGATCGTGCCACTTGAGCATTTTGGCGCTCAGCGGTGTACTTACATCCATACCAAAACACAATTGATGGAAATAAGGCTGAAAACCGTACTGTTCAAACAAGCTGCGATAATACGGTGGATTGTAATTCATACAATACAAGGGCTCATCGAACCCGCTTACCAATAATCCCCACCAGCGATCGCGTTCGCCAAAGTTGATCGGCCCATCCATCGCTTCCATACCCCTCGCCAACATCCACGCTTTGGCTTGGTCGAATAAATAATCGGCACAGGACTGATCATTGATACATTCAAAAAAACCGATCCCACCCGTAGCTTGCTCCTGTGCATATTTTTTGTACACAAATACCGCCAAACGGGCTACATATTTTCCTGCCTCATTTTGCACCAACCAGCGTTCACATTCACCATGACGGAAAAATTTATTCTTTTCTTTGTCAAACACTTCTTCGATATCCTTATTCAGCGGACGGATATACTGCGGATCATTTTTATACAACGCAAGCGGGAATTGTAGAAAGTCCTTTGCAAGCTGTTCATCATCAACAACGATTATTTTCATGAGCGTTACAAAAGTAACTAATATTTTATTTCACTAAGCATTGGCTCTTGGCCTGTTTGGGAATGCATTGCCTGTCTAGTTTAAGCAACGAATAAACGGATTTTGGGGTTGCATAGCAAGCAGAAACCCGAACGGTAAACACTAATTTTTGTAAACAAATAAACCTGAACGATGAGGTTTGACAAAAATGCAGGACATTTACCAAGAATGCCATACAAAACCCTGCATAGCGTAATCAATATTTTTCTGTCCCTGATATGGC
>CAZFKA010000343.1:0-2294 GCA_964519155.1 uncultured Bifidobacterium sp.
CCGTATGGGCGAAAGCTTATGCTAAAGCCACCCATCCCTGGGACGTCACAAGTCAGGGTGAAATATATTACGTCAGCGGCGAGTCGCATGGATACGATTGGAGCGCTATGTATTGTTTGGATAAAAACGGTAAACGAAAAGTAGTACAAAACTGGCGAACCCATTGGCTCAAAGATGGTAGCGAATGGAAAGGAACACCGGCGGGCAATAACCCATACGCAACCCTCGATTCGGTAAATTACAGTGGCATTGCGTTTAAAATAGGTGGTCGTTGCGAACTGCGTAGTTGGACAGCAGCAGACTTTGATCTCGTACAGCCCGACGGAAACGGAGGAACAAAAAAGGGAAAATGGCCGGCCGACTTTTTGTTCAACAGTCCCTGTAACCCGGTTAATCCAACCGCCACCTCACCCGGATACAATCATTATTCACCTGAAGCATGTTGCCCGGTTTGGGGGGCCAGCGCAGTTGTCGTTGACAGACGAAACAATAATGTATACCTGGGCATGAATTTTAAAAGTTATTATCAACCTGCAGCGACTCCTGACTTTGAACCAGCCGTTATTTGTTTCGACAGCACGGGGAAACTCGAATGGTGGAGTCGTTTATACCATGAAATTACGCCATCGAACGATACCACAGGATCGATTCCTGACCAATATATTGATGCCTTGGCTGTCGATTATGCAAACGATCGTCTCATTGTAGCGGCGCGCGCCCATGGCAATAATACTGAAAACTTATGGGAGGGCAATACGATAAATGCGAACCCAGCCGCAAAAGGTTTTCAAAATCAATTTACCGGAACCAATGGCAACATTCATGAATCCTGGTTAGGGGTATTGTCACTCAGTAACGGTACGATTTATCATTCTTCTTATGTAGCAGAACTCGCCGAAGGAACCGGTGGTTTAGGCAGTCCGCACCCTGACCCGAACTTAGATGGATGGCCTGACCCGAATACAGGATGGCCTGATGTCAATACAACGTACATTACAAAAAACAATTTGAAAATTTCGAGCAATGGAGATGTTTGTATCTTAGGGGTGGGAAGACGAACAATAACGACAAAAAATGCCTACCAAAAAATGGTAAAACCCAATTGGGGTGGCAAGAGTTGCTGGAATAGTTTTGTCAGAATGTATAACCGGACGCTTTCTTACCCAAAATATTCATCACTGGTTGTTGGGGTGTGGGATACCCTCAACCAAACGGGAGGCGATAATACCGAATTGTTTGGATTGTATAAAACGTCAAAAGGTATTCTGGCGGTCGGACGACAAAAAGCTGATCTATCAAACGTCGCTATCGGCAATAATTTACCCGTAATCAATATACCCGCTTGGGGCGTTTCCAATCCCCTGGGCGAGTCTGCATTGCTTGTTTTTTATACCAGTGATAGTTTGCAAAATGCCAATGACCAGATTGCAACTGCACTTGCTGACATTCCTGAAGAAAAAACCAAGCTGTATCCCAATCCTGCGCAGGAACAATTGTTTATTGAATACAATCATGCAGCGTCGCTGCTGTTTACTGTTTACAATATGGTAGGACAGGCCCTATTGACCGAAAAAAACACCCGGATCATTGACATCAGTACCCTTCAACCAGGCATTTACTTTTTGCATATTCAAAAAGAACACAAGGTAGAAATATACAAGTTTGTAAAACGCTAGCGGCAAAGCCCCTTCAAAACCAAGTACTTTGCGGCAAAAAATATATTTATTTAGCGGACTGGGAGCAGATGAAACAGTGTTTCAACACATCGATCTTGCTGATTTTCATCCACAAGCAATTCAGTGGATAACTCCGAAAAAAAGGAGACCATCGAAGAATATGCCCGTCGGCTATGCGAACAAATTGATACAGCAAACCCTTTATTGCTGGGGCTTTCCTTCGGAGGAATGATCGCTATAGAAGTAGCCAAGCATATTCCGGTAAAAAAAATTATCCTCATTTCTTCTGTAAAAACAAAAAATGAAATCCCATTTTATTATCGCATTGTTGGTTCATGGAGACTCCATAAATTTTTGCCGATCAAACTGCTCAAAAGGGCAAATCGCTTCACTTTTTGGCTATTCGGTATTACCTCATGGCACGATAAACGCCATTTAACACAAATACTCAAAAATACAGACCCTCAGTTTCTGCTATGGGCGATCGATAAAATAGTCTGCTGGAAAAACAACAGCCACTTCACCAACATTAGTCATATTCATGGCGGCAACGATCGCATACTTCCGGTCAGATATCTACACGCGGATAGGGTTATCGGTAAAGGTGGGCATTTGATG
>CAZFKA010000344.1:0-2284 GCA_964519155.1 uncultured Bifidobacterium sp.
ACCCTAAGTGAAGCGGATAAGAAACAGTTGCGGGAAAATATTGACAAAACCATCAACGCGATCAACGGATATGCAAGATCACTCGATTCGATCAGCAAAAGCAAATCCATGACGTTTCGCGATTTTCGTATCGGGAAGGTTTTGTTTGAAGAAAAGTTCAAATTTGATATCGCTACGGATCTCACCCCGCAACAGATTTATGACAAAGCGCTTGCCGATAAAAAAATGTATCATCAAAAAATGTGTCAACTCACCGATTCCCTTTGGACAAAGTATTGCGGCACACAAGGTAAACCTGCAGACAGCCTGGCCCGCGTTCAATTGTTGTTGGATAAAATACAACTGCAACATGCACAACCTCGCGACTTTTTTGATTCATTGACTGCCCATGTCAGCCGTTTGAAGAAATTCATTATCGAAAAGGATCTTTTTGCGCCTGATACTGCCGGCACCCCCATCGTTGTGCGTATTATGCCTGAGTATGCGCGAGGGTTCAGCGTGGCCAGTGCCGAATTTACCCCTCCGTATCAAAAGGCCGGCACTACTTATTACAATATCGATGATCTAACATTATTTCCGGCAGACAAAGCAGAAGGCGTGTTGCGCGAATACAATAATTATGCCTCACAACTATTATCGATTCATGAAGCGGTACCCGGGCACTGCTTGCAAGGCATTTATAATAATAAAAAATCGAACGACATCGTGAGGGCGGTATTTCAAAATGGAGCCATGATTGAAGGATGGGCTGTATACACTGAAACCATGATGATTGAAAATGGGTGGGGAGCTCATTCGCCTGAAATGGAAATGGCCTTGTGCAAGCTCAAACTGCGTGAACTCGCGAATGTGATCATCGATTATGATATTCAGGTATTGAACAAGCCCAAGTCGGATATTTTGCATTTGCTGGTGAATGAGTGTTTTCAAACGGCTGCACAGGCCGAAGAAAAATATCATCGTGCAACGGTTTCACAAGTTCAACTATGTTCCTATTATACAGGGGCTACTGCTATTTTGGCTTTGCGCGACGAGTACAAGCGGAAAATGGGGAATGCTTATAGCCTCAAAGATTTTCATGAGCGATTTTTGAGTTTCGGCAGTTCGCCCGTGAAGTATATTAGAGAAAGGATGTTGCAATAAAAGACTGGCTTTTTTCCTGACTATCAGGTGTCCATAGCCACTCGTCAGAATTGACGCGTCGAAAAGCGAAGGACAAATAACAGTGTTTTGCTTTACCGGCTGTGTGTGAGATCCTGATTGGATTTTGTCGATATAGCGCGTATATTTGTTTACGAACGCCCGTTCCCATTTGTTATGATAAAGGCTAAATGTATTTATTGTTGTTTGTTGACTATTCTTCTTCCGGTTTTTTTTGCCTGCAACCGCGATGCTCGTGAGTATGGATCTGCCTATGATTCGCGAAATCAAACGAATGTTCAACCGGGCGAGAAAATCTATCTCAAATCAGATCCGGCTGCGATAATAGATCGGTATATGAATTTCGATAAGGATTCAAATACATTTGAAACTTTATACCTGCAATATGATGCAATCAGTAATAATTTGATCTCTTTTATCCTGCCTGATCAGTCTATGCATTTCGATTATTTTCTGGATACAATTTTTGTTGCGGACCAAAATGGACAAAATTTTTCACAAATTGTTTTGGCAAAAAACAGAGCGGCATACGTCATTCAGGGAGATACGCAGCAAAATATATATAACGCATCCGGTTTTCTCGAAAAAAGAGTTTTTAGGTCGGGGAATACTTTTTATGATGAATTTATTTATAAAGACGGTAATCTCGATCAGTTGAACTCCATTCACGGTGGCATTGCTACCGTGTACACATTCAATTATTACAATGATATTTTTACTGACAGTTCCCTGACCTCGGTACGATTTGATGTCTATAGCTATTTGCGAAGCGTTGGCGGAGAAATGCTTGACTTGTTGAATGTATTCGGCAAACGAAGTCGGAATTTGGTTCAAACGATGGACGTTTTTTCACCTCAACTCGGTTTTTCCATCACTTATCATTACAATTGGAAGATTGAGAAAGGGTTGATTCGTCAATTAGATATTTCGGTCAATGATACGATCAGGCAGAAATTTTTTGTTCGTTCATATTACCATTGATCCGCCTGACAGAAAAGCTTTTTTCTGCGTCTGACTTCGGTTATCCGCCTTATTTTTTTGTATCGGGGAAATGTCTTATTTTTATCAAAATTTACACATATGCAACAACAGGAATATTTTATCGAGTACCAAACCACGGATG
>CAZFKA010000345.1:0-2273 GCA_964519155.1 uncultured Bifidobacterium sp.
CGATAGGGGCGCTGGGAACGATCTGATGCTGTTTTGATTTAAAAAAATCTAGAAATTGCTTTCGTATTGCTGAAGAAGTCATCGTCAATTTAGAAATTTGAAATGTGAAAAACCGGTCGCAAAAGTAATTCAATTTGCTTTTAGATGGGCGGTCGAGTTTTAGCAACGCTCATCAGTTTTCTTCAAGGTGGAGCCGATGAAAAAAACGGTGGGCTATGGGTGCGATCATAAGACCAATTGTAGAAATGAATGCGACTCCACTAAACAACGCATAAAAAGACGCAAACACTTTTGCCGTATTGCTCAGGTTGATATTCGGTTCAATGATAGGGCCCATGCCACTGAGTATCATCGCTGCGTTGAGTAAACTATCGTACCAGGTAAATTCCGGAACGGTTATTTTATACCCCACAATCCCCAGCAACAAACAGGCCAGCAAGAAGAGCATGGCCGTAAGAAAATTAAACCACACACGCCGGTGATATTCTTTGACGGGGGCGAGAGGTTCGGTCTTATTTTCGTATGCCATAGGAGCTTTTTATTTACACTGTTTCTGAAAAATTGTTGTTGTTGCGTCCGGTTGTTTAAAAACGAAACATTAACGCCACAAGATCGCTAATTCCGGCAAAACAATTATCTTTGGTACTCAAAATTTTTAACATGAAAAAAATCGGGTTACTCCTTCTGGCCATCGCCAGTTTCCAATTTGCCCAGGCACAATATCAAAATACCAAAATTGAGGTTGGGCAAAAAGCCCCTGAGTTAGCCTACGAAAATCCGCAGGGCAAAGTACTTTCCCTTGCAGAGATCAATAAAAAAAGAGTGGTGTTGGTTGATTTCTGGGCCAGTTGGTGCGGACCATGTCGTATGGCAAACCCCGCTTTGGTAGAGTTTTATAATAAATACAGCAAAAAGAAATACAAAAACGCTAAAAACGGTTTTACCATTGTCAGTGTCTCCCTCGATAAAGCCAAAGAACCCTGGATGCAAGCCATTGAAAAAGATAAATTGGTTTGGCCGTATCATATGAGCGATCTGGGTGGTTGGGCCAGCAAAGCCGCCGCTGAATATGGTGTACAATTTGTGCCGCAATGTATGCTGATCGATGCCAACGGAATTGTGATCGGCAAGTATAACCGGGTTGAAGAATGCATCAAAGATCTCGATAAATTAGTGATCGGTAAATAATGGATGCAGAAGCGCAAAAGCTGATCATCATTACGGCACCCTCAGGGTCGGGAAAAACAACCATTGTCAATCATCTCTTGGCTGAATGTGCATACCTTGCCTTTAGTGTGAGTGCATGTACCCGTAAAGCGCGGGCCAATGAGGTAGATGGAGTAAACTATTATTTTCTGACATTGGAAGATTTTACCCGCAAGATAGCCAATCATGAGTTTGCCGAATTTGAAATGGTGTATGAGGGCAAGTACTATGGCACACTGAAATCGGAATTGCAAAAGATCTGGCAAGAAAAAAAAGTTCCCCTGGTTGATATTGACGTACAAGGCGCTTTACGTTTGAAACGACATTATGGTGACAATGCTCTTTGTATTTTTATACAGGCTCCTTCAATGGAGGCACTTGAACAACGCTTGATCAATCGTGGTACCGAAACGGCAGCATCGCTCAAAGAGAGAATCGATAAAGCCGGGGCCGAATTAGCCTATGCCGGCAGTTTCGATGCCATTGTGATAAACGATGATTTGGCAACTGCGTGTGCGGAAACCCAAAACCTTATCGATCAATTTTTGTATCCCTGATCCCGTGCGGGCAATTGTTTGCCATGGCAGATGAATTTATATTGCTAAACGCCGGATTATTGTATTTTTACCTTTGAATATGTTAACCATTATCTTGTATATTGTTGTTTGCCTTTTGCTCATCGCATTTTTTTCGGGCATTGAAATCGCCTTTGTTTCGTCGAGCAAACTCAATTTTGAACTCAAGAAAAAACAAGGGCAGTATGCGGGTAAAGTGTTGTCGCGCTTTATGGAAAAGCCTGCTACCTTTATTGGTACCAGTTTGGTTGGCATCAACATTGTGCTCGTGATATATGGATTGCTTATGACTGAATTGACCGATGCTTTTTTCGACCGGGCGGGTATCAGCAATGAGTTTATCCGTTTGTTTATCGATACCATTTTTGCCACTGTCGTCGTATTGTTTTTAGGTGAATTTATTCCCAAGGCCTTGTTTCGAGCAAAACCGGAATCGACGCTTACTTTGCTGACGTTGCCGATTCAATTTTTTTATTATTTCCTGTATCCGAT
>CAZFKA010000346.1:0-2264 GCA_964519155.1 uncultured Bifidobacterium sp.
ATTTTACTTTATCACCCGCCAGTATCAACACTGTGCCGGATGTTTTAATCCATGTTTGACTTTCGGTGAGTGAATTGTAGAAAGGTGAATAGTTGATGGTGAAATTCGGGACACAAACGATGCAGGGACTCACATTTAAATTCAGTGTGGCAATAGAATCACAGCCATTGGCACCTGTAAATACTGCCGTATACAACCCGGTACTGTCCAGACTTTGGGCATTCCATGCGTATGGGGTTTGGTTAGCACAAATTGAAAGAGTGGTAGTGGAAGTGCTGTTGGGAATCACATTTACAGTAATTCCGGTTCTGCTGAGTGAACATTGTGTAGTGTCAAAAGCATAAAAAGTAGTGGTGTCCGTCAGATTCGGTGTTGTAAAAACGTTGCCAGCTCCGAGATAAGTGCCACCAACCGAATCAGCATACCATACCAGGTTACCATTGCCGCTTGCCGATAAAATAGCCGAATCACCGCCGCATATAATCAGGTTGGCGGCAGGGGTGGTGTTAATTGGAAGTACAGGAAAACACTGGGATATTTTATGAATGTAGAAGTCCGTCTGACCGGCTGATGTCAGGTTGTAAACCCCGGGTCCGGGATCAAAATCGATCGTGCCACTGAAAGTTCCTATTGAAAATACATCGTAGGAAGGCGCTACCACGATTCCCCTACCCGTTTCCTCATATTGATAATAATCACCGGGGCCAACCAATTGCAACGCCCAAGCAAAATTGCCCATCGAATCCAGCTTCGCAACAAAAATATCGTTATTACTCGCAGCCACTAAATTGAATATACCTACCCCGGGGTCGAAATCTGTTGTACCTTTAAAATTGCCGGTTAGATATATATTATTTGAAAGATCTGTAGTGACCGATTGATACTGCGCAAAACCGGAACCGGTATCAGAAAATTGTTTTGCCCAGAAAAAATTACCTGACAGATCCAGTTTAGCGATAAACCTGTCATTCGATCCGCTTGAAGCGAGATTTGTGACTGCAATGCCCGGATCAAAATCTACTGTGTCTGAAAAAAATCCTGTTATATACAGATTATTTAACTTATCAATTGTCAGAGAAGTGGAAATATCAAAACCTGATCCACCCATTCCGCCTGCCCAAACAAAGTTGCCCGCCGAATCTAACTTTGAAACATACGAATCCATCGCTCCGTGGCTTATTAAATAAAAAACTCCCGGGCCCGGATCAAAATCTTCTATATCATAGTTTTCACCACATGAATAGATATTGCCGCTTTCGTCAGTGATAACTGAATGCAGTTTTCCGCCCCAGCCGAATTGCTTTGCCCAAATAAAGTTGCCTGCAGCATCCAGTTTTGAAATATAGGTAGATCCGTTAGCGGGGGTCATGATGAAACTTCCCGGACCCGGATCAAAATCAACAGGGTTACTATAAAATTTGCCGGCATAAACAGGATTACCATCTGGATCCAAGGTAAGGCTGAATGCCTCTTCGTGATCGGCATTGCCGATTATTTTTGCCCAGACAAAATTCCCCATGGAATCCAATTTTGAAATATAAACGTCATTTGTCTGAGTATAAGCTGTTAAATTGTATGTGCCAGGCCCCGGGTTAAAATCTACAGTACCATAAAATTCGCCAATCGTATACACATTGCCTGCCTCATCTACCTGGATAGATATACCAGCGGCAGCTGCAGAATATGCACCCAATGACTTTGCCCAGATCAAGTTGCCGTTAACGTCCATTTTACTAATAAAGGCTTGTGGGCTACTAATGTTATAGCTAACCAGATTAAAGACACCGGGCCCCGGATCAAAATCTACAGTCCATGTAAATTGACCGGTAGTATACACATTTCCATATTGGTCGAGCGCAATAGCATAGCCCCTGTCAAGATGAGTATTTCCAAAAGATGCTGCCCATGCAAAATCCTGCGATTGGATATTTGGCACAGATCCAATAACGAAAAGTATCAGGCAAAATGCCTTAAACATCCTTAAGCCTCCCGGGATACGAGCATTTATTACTTTTTTTATTTTATAGCCCCTTTTTGTAAACAAAATAATATTTTTTACGAATTAAAATTCCTTACTACAACCTTAATCATTCTTCAGCACTTTCACCGACTGATACCCTGCCGCCTTTACATGATAAACTCCATTTGGTAAATTGCTTAAGTCAATATTCGTTTCTGTTTCACCATTGCATTTCTGATTGATGATGAGCTGCCCTACCATATCAAATATTTGTATCCCGCTCAGTTTTTCGTCGTGTTGAATA
>CAZFKA010000347.1:0-2238 GCA_964519155.1 uncultured Bifidobacterium sp.
CAGTAATTCGTCGGTTTCTGGCACTTCGATCACTTCATCGGCCAAGGCTCTGATGACGGTATCACCTTCCAGCACGATACAGATCACTTTTCCCTTACGCGCCTTTACTTCCTGAATGTTGGAGACGATTTTCTCGTGGGCACTTTGGTTGGTTGCGATAAAAACTACGGGCATATTTTCGTCGATCAGGGCGATAGGACCATGTTTCATCTCTGCGGCAGGATAACCTTCTGCATGGATATAGGAAATTTCCTTCAGCTTTAAAGCACCCTCGAGCGCAACGGGGAAATTGAGACCGCGACCCAAATAAAGAAAATTACGTGCATCTTTATATTTGCCGGCAATTTCCATAATCTTTTCATTGGTCTTTAATGCCTCTTCTACCTTCGAAGGAATTGATTCGAGTTCGTATAATACCTGACGTAAACGAGATTGAGAGATCGATCCGTTACTTTGTGCCAATTGCAACGCCAACAGGGTTAAAATAGTCACCTGAGCACTGAAGGCTTTGGTGGACGCGACACCGATTTCAGGACCGGCATGGGTATATGAACCGGCATGCGACGAACGCGCAATTGACGAACCTATCACATTGCAAATACCATAAATCAAGGCCTGACGATCTTTTGCAATTTGAATGGCCGATAAGGTATCAGCGGTTTCACCCGATTGGGATATGGCAATCACAACATCCTTTTCGTTGACGATTGGGTTGCGATATCGAAATTCAGAAGCGTACTCTACTTCAACCGGTATCCGTGCCAATTCTTCAATCAGGTATTCGGCAATCAACCCACTGTGCCAGGAGGTGCCGCAAGCGGTTATGATAATGCGTTTTGCATTGTTGATTCGGGTGGCAAATTCACTGATTCCACCCAGCTTGATCCATCCCTTTTCGGCGTTCATTCGGCCACGCATACAATCTCTGATCACCTGCGGTTGCTCATAAATTTCTTTGAGCATAAAGTAATCATATCCTCCTTTTTCAATTTTTTCCAAATCCATTTCCAGCTTTTGGATATAAGGCGTTTTTTGAATATTGCCCAGGGTTTTGATTTCAAGATTTCCATCACGATGTAAAACGGCAAATTCTTCGTCGTTCAGGTAAACCACATTTTTGGTATATTCAATAATGGGTGATGCATCGGATGCAACATAAAATTCACATTTGCCAATACCGATCACCAGTGGACTTCCTTTGCGGGCGGCGATGAGTGTATCAGGCTTCGCCTTTTCGATCACGACGATGGCATAAGCACCAACCACCTCATTGAGAGCAACCCTTACCGCCTCTTCCGTGCTGATTTTTTCTTCCTTTTGAATATCTTCAATCAGATTCAGTAAAACTTCAGTGTCGGTATCACTCTCGAAAGTATACCCCCTGAGTTCGAGTTCTGTTTTGAGTGCTGCATAATTTTCAATTATCCCATTATGGATGATGGCCAGGTTTCCGGAATTGGAAAGATGGGGATGTGCATTCCGATCGCACGGCACACCATGTGTTGCCCAACGAGTATGTCCAATGCCTACCGTTCCGTCAGTACTTTTGTTGGCTACATATTCCTCAAGATCTGATACTTTCCCTTCCTTTTTCAGTACTTGTAAACTACCATTCAACAAAGCCACACCGGCACTGTCGTACCCGCGGTATTCAAGACGTTTCAATCCTTTGATGAGTATCGGATACGCGTTCTTCGGACCTATGTATGCTACTATTCCGCACATAAGAATTATTTTATTATTTTGGTATAAATGATCTTCAACTTTGGCTGCACATACTGCGCCTGCATCGTATTGCCGCCCAGCATTACCCTATACGCCCCCGGGTAGCCGTTGTTGAGCCCCATAATTTTGAACCTAAAATTAGCATTTTTTTCCGAAATCAAACGTTGAACCGCATAGGTAACCGCAAATTTATACCGCGTAAAAGTCAGTCCGGCGATTTTATATTCACTTACTTTGCCGTCGACGATATTGGTTCCAAAGAGTGAATAATCCGGGATCACATTGTCAGCACCTGTCGAATTTGTGTCGGTTTGAAAAATTTGCAACCGTGGAATCGGTCCGTATTTTGCCGTATCCTGAAAAGGAGTACCGTAGGGCGACACGGAAATGAAACTCAATTCAGCCTGATTGACAATGACGTTGCTAAATTGGTGCAGATAAGGCATTCGAATGGTTGCTGCCATACCCGGCTCACTTTGTAAAAACAAAACGGAATCTCCGAGTGGATTAACT
>CAZFKA010000348.1:0-2222 GCA_964519155.1 uncultured Bifidobacterium sp.
ATATAAACGATCCCATGATGACCTATGCGCAATTTAGTGCCGCCAATGGTCTTGATCCTGCCGCTTTTATTAAAGTGACCAGCGAATTTGTGAGCTTGAATAATGAACACCTGAATCAAATGTGGTCGTTTTTGGGCTCGAAATACATGCCTTCCGTTTTATATAAGTTCAGGCTGATCGCTGTTCAGGAGAATGAACCGAAATCACCGGTCAGTGATATTCAGCAAGTGCAGGTGAAATTGTGGAAAAATAATAAAAATGACGCAGCCGGTGAAATAGCAGACGTAACCTTTCAAAAAGTGATCATTGATGGCAAAGAAATTATTGAAGTTAAAAATTAATTTATAAATAAAAACCAAATCATAAAACAAATCCTATGAGATACACCAGTCCTCTCCAAACACCGGGTGTTTACATCAAAGAAATTGATGCATTTCCCCCTTCGGTAGCCCAGGTTGCCACAGCGATTCCCGCGTTTATTGGGTATACCCAAAATCATCCGACCACCACACCTACGCGCATTACATCGATGCTTGAGTACGAACAGAAGTTCGGAGCTGCTCCTCCTGCAGCCATTGTTAAGGTAGTGCTGGATGCAAACAACCAACCAACAGCAGATACGGTATTCAAAGCCAGCAACTATTGTCTCTACAATAGCCTGCAATTGTTTTACAGCAATGGGGGCGGCGTTTGCTATATTGTTTCGGTAGGGACATACAGCGACGAAATTGCCGGTGAGACATTGAAAAAAGGCCTTGATTTGTTAGCAAGCTTCGATGAGCCCACGCTGATCCTTTTTCCGGATGCGATACATGTTGCCGATGCTACGGATTTAGGTAATTTGCAAAAAGATGCACTGATGCAATGCGCTACATTACAAGACCGGTTTTGTATCATGGACGTCATGCAGACGGGCGATATTGATACCGATTGCAATGTATTCAGAGACCAAGTTGGTAATCAGGATTTGAAATATGGCGCCGCATACTATCCTTATCTGAATGCACGATTTATGAACGCAATACGCTTCACGGATATCCACGGTGAAGCGGCGGGGAAAGTAAATTTCAAAACGTTGTATCCCGGCGATGAGATCGGTGAAGCTATAGATGCTTTGCTTGAGATGGAAGTCGAAACCTTGGAAGATCTGGCAGTTTATCAACTCGCAGAAGCCGAACTGGTTAAAAATATGCCGGTTTATTCCGTTATTCTCAATAAGCTTTCTCAATCGGTGAATACCTTGCCGCCATCGGCTGCTATTGCCGGAGTATATGCTAATACTGACGCAACACGTGGTGTGTGGAAAGCGCCGGCTAATGTCAGTTTAAATGGTATTGTTGGTTTGGCGGTGACAATCAATGATGCAAAACAAGCCAATATGAATGTTTCGGATACCGGAAAATCAATCAATGCGATCCGTAGCTTTTTTGGCAAGGGTGAACTGGTATGGGGTGCCCGGACGCTGGATGGTAATAGCGATGACTGGTGCTATATTAATGTTCGTCGATTGGCCAATATGATCGAAGAAAGTGTGATGAAGGCCTGTATGCGATTTACCTTCGAGCCAAACGTTGCCCTCACTTGGGTGAATGTTAAAGGCATGATAGAGAACTTTCTGACAAGCTTGTGGAACGAAGGAGCATTGGCCGGTGCCAAACCCGAACATGCATTTTTTGTTCAAATTGGTTTGAACCAAACCATGACCGCTCAGGATATTCTCGATGGAAAAATGATTGTAAAAATCGGTTATGCACCTTCTCGCCCTGCTGAATTTATTGTACTCGAATTCAAACAAATGATGCAAAAATCCTAAATCTAAACTCAAAATTTTAAAACCAATTAAAACCTAAAACATATGCCGAATACAGATTTTCCATTACCCAAGTTTCATTTCAGTGTGAACTGGGGTGGATCAAAAATAGCCTTCACTGAAGTTTCAGGACTTAATCGCGACATGGACGTTATCGAACACCGTGTGGGATCAAGTCCGGAGTTCTTCAAAAAGAAAATGCCCGGTTTGCAGAAAACCAGCAATATCACCCTCAAACGTGGGGTATTTATCAACGACAATGAGTTTTTTGAATGGTATAATACGGTTGCGCTCAATACCGTTGAGCGTCGTAATATCACCATTTCCCTACTCGATGAAAATCATGAACCCCGCGTGGTGTGGAAAGTGAAAGATTGCTTTATTGTTTCCTTGAAAAGCACCGATCTGAAAG
>CAZFKA010000349.1:0-2203 GCA_964519155.1 uncultured Bifidobacterium sp.
GGTCTTGATGACACAAAAGATTGGAACCGTGAGCACGGTTTACCCTTTGTGGGTGATGCAACCGGTGAATAATGCGCGTGTAGCGGTGCTGGCGGCGGAAGGCTTATGGCGTTGGCGATTTTATAATTTTTACCAGCAAAAAAATCATGATGCGGTTGATGATTATATTTTAAAGACGGCCCAATATTGCGCAGTGAAACATGATAAAAAGCAATTCAGGACCCAATTGCAGAAGACTGTTTTTACGGAATCGGAAAATGTAATCATCGATGCCGAATTGTATAACGAAAATTATGAGTTGATCAACACGCCTGACGTCAATGTGAGTGTGATAGATGAAGCCGGAAAGAAGTCTGCCTATACGATGAATAAAAGTGGCAATTCTTATTCGCTCAACCTCGGTAATTTTGCAGCCGGTAAATATACGTATTCGTGTAGCGTTGCTTTTAACGGGAAATCGTATGCAGGAAGTGGCAGTTTTACGGTAGTTTATCAAAATATCGAAGAGGTCAATACCACAGCAGATTTTGGCACCCTCAACCAATTGGCCAAAAATTATTCCGGCGAATTTGTTTTTGCTTCCGCATTGTCGACCCTTCAGGAAAAGATTAAAGCGAATCAGCAGATAAAAAATGTCATTAGAAGTGAATCCCATACCGAGCCATTGATCAATTGGAAGTGGTTATTCTTTATATTGCTGATTTCACTCGGCACAGAGTGGTATCTGCGAAAGACAAATGGCACCTATTAAACCTTAGGGATAGGCAATCGCGATACTCAACTTATCACTTTTAATGGGGATTGAATCGTTGCTATTCGCAATATTGTAAAGATACAGATCGATGGCCCCATTGACCTGCAAGGTTTTTTCACCCTGGAGATTATTTTCGTAGGGTGCAATTGTATGGATAGTGATCACTTTGCGGTTGCTTTGATTGTCAAGCGCATTGTTTTTATATGATTTATAGGTTTTTCCATCTTTTATGAGTGTAATGATGCAGGACGATGTATTGATACGGGGAAGATACTTGGTTTCGCTGCTCGTAAAAGTTGAATAATAGAAATTTGATACCGGCATCTGAACACCCGGCATAAAGTTCACTTTTCTTTTGAATGTTGACAGACATTGATCATAGGTTGAATTCAGGATAACTTCATACAAACCGTTGCTGTTATATACATGCGAAGCACTGATATCGCCTGCAATACTGCCATCGCCAAAATGCCACACATGTGATTTGAAAAGTCCTTCAGCATTCACACTGATCGCATTGGAACTATCGATGCTGAGGTAAAATTTGTTTCGGCATTCTGAAAATGAAGTTACATCGATCGGTATGCTGATAGTATCCTGCAAATTATTGAGTACGGTGATCAGACGAACATTTTTTACGCCACCGCTTTGAAAAGTATGAATCGGGGAGTATTGAGTTGAAGAATCGCCATCGCCAAAGTCCCAGTAATACAGGGTGCCAAGTGGATTATTGTCGGGTACAAATTTAAATGTTTCTGTGGGTGAATTCACCAGCACTGAATCAAAAGAAACGGAATTGAAATATGACCTTTCAAAAAATTTATAGATATCAGAGTACAGTTTTGTTTCGATATTCGGATTTTCATCTTTAAATTCAAAACTCAGATAGGGTTCGCAGCTTACACAATTGTGTGGTGAGAAAAATCCCTTGAGTGTAACCAAATTCTGATCGTCTCTGAAAAACTCGGTATGCATATACAAAGTATTATCACCGGCTGTATAGGTCACTGCTTGATTGTTGACACTGCCTGAGAACATAAATACAGGGCTACCGGTAGTCGGCTCAGGCAGTGTCTTCTTTTGGCATGCAGCAATTAGTACAAGAAATACTGCTGATAAAAGAAATTGTTTCATAATGGGGAAAATTTTAACGGGACGGAACAAAGTCGCTTGCCCCTCGATTAAATCAAGTGGATGCATATCCTGGTGTGAGGAGCGATAGTGTTTATTGTCCATTGCGTTTGAAATAATATTTTAATCCAAGCGATATTTTCGTTTGGGTATTGGCATGATTGATATTAAAATAGTCCTTTTGTGTCGCACTCAAAAATCCTTGATGTATGAGGGCTTGAACGGCAAAACGACGATCGAGTGTATATTGATAACCCACTTGTGCAAACAAATCGAAAGGATTGATGCCACCGCTGTATCCGCTTTGGCGTGTTGTAT
>CAZFKA010000350.1:0-2176 GCA_964519155.1 uncultured Bifidobacterium sp.
GGTCATGGCTAGGGTACGGGGAATGGGTGTAGCGGTCATCACCAGCACATGGGGAGGCAATATATTTTTATCCCATAATTTTGCCCGTTGAGCAACCCCAAAACGATGCTGTTCATCGATAATGCAAAGCCCGAGGTTTTTAAACATCACCTTTTCTTCAATAAGGGCATGTGTTCCAATAATGATCTTGAGTTCGCCGGATAATAATTTTTCTAAAATGTTCTTTCGTTCACGTGCCTTTGTTTTACCGCTCAGATACCCGACTTCCAGCGACATTCCGCTCAATAACTCACGGATTCCCATTTCATGTTGGGCCGCCAAAATTTCGGTGGGTGCCATGAGGCAGGTTTGAAAACCATTGTCGATGGCCAACAGCATACACAGCAAGGCCACAATCGTTTTTCCACTTCCCACATCACCCTGCAGCAATCGGTTCATATGCACACCGGTTTGGGTGTGATGTCTGATCTCTTTTAGCACTTTTTTTTGATCGTTGGTCAAGGCAAATGGCAAATATTGCTGATAAAATGTATTGAAAAGATCACCCACTTTTGCAAACACAAAGCCTTTTTCGCGCCGGTGGTTGAGTTTGAGTTTGCAGATGCCTAACTGATGTAAAAAAAGTTCCTCAAATTTTAATCTGTATACGGCTTGCTGACGACTTTGTTCATTGTCAGGAAAATGAATATTCTTTAGGGCAAAAAAGCGATTACACAAATTGAACTTTTTGATGATTGCGTCAGGGAGCATGTCAGGCAGGTCGCGCGCATGCAGGCTGATCAGCAATTGTTGTACTAATTTTACGTAAGCCCTACCCGACAACCATTTTGCCCGCAATTTTTCTGTGCTCGGATACACCGGTTGAAAGGACGGAAACTGTTCAACATCAGTATTGTCGGCAAGATCCATTTCAGGATGGGTGATATTCCAGTATCCGTTAAAGCGACTGACTTTTCCAAAAACCAAAAAGTTACCTCCCTTCTCAATCGCGCGTTCAATACCGGCAATACCTTGAAACCAGATCAGGTCAACACTACCGGTACCATCCTTAAAGGTAGCGCTGAGCCGTCGTCCCTTGCCATTGCCAATGATTTCGCTGTACGTAATTTTCCCGATCAGTTGTACCGTTGCCCCCCCTTCAGGAATATCTTTTATTTTTGTAAAACTGCTCCGGTCGAGATATCGAAAAGGATAATGGGTGAGCATATCTCCAAAGGTATTGATCTGTAATTCCTTGCGCAACAGATCGCCTTTGAGTGGTCCTACCCCTTTCAGATATTCGATAGGGGTGAGTAAAATATCGCGGCTATTGGTGAACATACTTTTTCACTGTCAAAAATAACAAGATTCAGGGATACAAAAGCATGCAAAGTGAGCAAGTTCAATTGATGGCAAAAAGAGATGTTTGCTCATTTCAAAATTGCCGCTACTCTCCTTGCTTTCAGTTGTTTGCATTCAATGGTATGACCACTCTTTTTCTATTCGGCGGGCACTCAATACCCCTGACAAAAAAAAACCTGCGTGGCAAAACGCAGGCTAAAATCAGCTATTACTTTCACATTTTATCTCCTTGAAGCAAAAATGCGCAGCACATACCAAAACAGTAGCATGAAAGAAGAAAATAATCCCAGGGCTGCACCTACATACTGATCAGGTCGGTACACATGTAATAAATTAGATGTTTGGTATAAAATGGATCCCCCGGCAACGAGACACATTCCCACAGAAAACCATAAGCCGAGATCGAAACCAAATATGGCACCGGCTACGATCAGTCCTAATGATATGAACCCGGCTACAATAAGTGCAGATCGTAAAAATGAAAAATCTTTTTTGGTAAAAAATACTATGGCACTCAATCCGCCAAATAATGCCAGGGTCACAATCAGCGCCTGATTAAAAATATTGATACCCCCGGGCGACAAAACAACAATGATATACAACAATGGCAGAAAGATGATGGCTTCTATAACTACATACAAACCCAGACCGAGATACTGCTTGCTTCTGTCTTCGGCGTGGGCAAAATTATTAGCCAACATGCTCACCAGCCAGAAACCGCCTATCAAAAACAGCCAAACAAATTTTGTTCCAACCATCGCCATGATGAGCTCAGCCGGTACAAGCTTCAGCAATATTGCTTCCAAAATAAGAAAAACGAGTAGTGAACCGGCGA
>CAZFKA010000351.1:0-2151 GCA_964519155.1 uncultured Bifidobacterium sp.
GTTGAGAACAAGTTGGATAATGGGTAAATGTTAAGATTTACACAATCAAGAAAATAGGAAACCGAATCGCCGGTAATATTAAAACCTGCAGAATAAGCCGGTGGGCAATTGGGCGGGGGGGGTTGCGAAAAAACCCTGTTACTGCAAAAGAGTGCACAAATGATAATGAGCAGTTTGAAGTAACTTTTTTTCATGATCGCGAGAAATTAGTACCGCAAATTTAAACAAAACCAATGAAGGGTGTATCGTTATTTTTGCAGATAGACTGATATTTTTGCGTTGTGCACATGAAATGAACATTCATTTCGGGGCTTACCTGCTTCCTGCTTTCGGTTTACCACGCAGTAAATACCATTGAAGCAATAAACTCAACAGCAAAAACATTGCAAATAATTGATGGGCCTGCGCGAGATATTCAAATAGTCCAAAACTATTTTTTGCCAGTTGCGTTGACGACAATACGGTAAATATTCCCAGCAGAACCTGTGCGATTGTCAATACCGGCGGAATCCATTTTACTTTGTTAAATGCGCTGCTAAGCTGAAGTTTGTTTGCCTTACTATACCATATAAAAATTAGCACAAACAAAACGTAAGCCAACATACGATGAACAAAATGTATGTTGATCTTATGATTGATCCAACTTTCGTTAAGGAGGCTCGCCGGAAAAACATCGCCATTGATATCGGGCCAGGTCGGGGCAACCGTTGCAGCTTTTAACCCTGCCATGAATGCTCCATAGGTCAATTGCAGCATCAGCAATCCAATAATCACGATCGTAAAATTCTTTATTCCGGGTGCCACAATTATATCATCGTCAGTAATCAGTAAACTTATGGCAAACCAAAAAGTAAATCCGATCAGTACCAAGGCGGATATGAAATGTAAAGCAAGTCGAATATGGCTCACATAGAGATTATCATCGTTCAAACCGCTTTTCACCATGATCCATCCAATGAGGCCCTGTGCAGCACCCAGCAGAAAAAGCGCAATTAGCTTGGAAATCATCGCAGGCGAAAAATATTTTTTGACCAGAAAATAGATAAAAGGCAGCAGAAAGACAACACTGATCAAACGGGCCCAATTTCGATGAAACCACTCCCAGAAGTAAATGAACTTGAAGTCCGCCATCGTAAAATCCTGGTTCAGGTATTTGAATTGTCCTGTTTTTTGTTGATACAATTGAAATGCTGATTCCCAGTCGGTGTTGTTCATTGGGGGGAGCGCACCCAGTATGGGCTTCCATTCCGTAATCGATAATCCCGACCCCGTAAGTCGTGTGATGCCCCCCAACAGTACCTGCACGACCAACATCAGCACGCCGGTCAAAAGCCAGTACGCGACGATCTTATTTTTATTTGCCTGCTGCATAAATTGCCTGCAAAACTAAAGTCAAAAAGCCGTAACCTCTATATAAAATCTGTAATAAAAATGCCATCTCAACACATTGCTGAACCCTCTTTGTTTTTTTGCACTTATTTTTACAAACGAATGGCCTTGCTCAATTTTTTATTCGCCGAGTTAACAGAAGCCGGTTGCGACGAAGCCGGACGGGGTTGCATTGCTGGCCCTGTATGTGCCGCAGCGGTCGTTTTACCGTCAACGTTTTATCATCCCCGGCTGAACGATTCAAAGCAATTGAACGAAAAAACCCGATACGAACTCAGACCTTTGATCGAAAAGGAAGCGATTAGCTTTGCCGTTGCGTTTGTTGACCCTATTGAAATTGATCAGATCAATATTTTACGGGCCTCCTTTAAAGCCATGCATCTTGCATTAGATCAGCTTTCCGTAACTCCTCAACATCTGCTGATCGACGGCAATCGATTTTCACCTTACCGAAAAATCCCTCACACCTGTATTATCAAGGGGGATGGGAAATACACGAGTATAGCAGCCGCAAGTATACTGGCCAAAACTTACCGGGACGACTATATGATGTCGCTTGCACATCAGTTTCCTGCATACCAATGGCATCAAAATAAAGGATATCCAACTGTTGCGCATCGAGAGGCAGTTAAAAGGTTCGGTCTCTGTGATCATCACCGAAAATCTTTTGCTTGTCTACCCGAATGCCTTACCCTACCCTTTTGCAAGCAAGATCAATAGACATGTTGCCCTCCGTTGATGCTATAATTTGCACCGGTAATA
>CAZFKA010000352.1:0-2120 GCA_964519155.1 uncultured Bifidobacterium sp.
GCACAGGTTGACAATACGATGGCATATTCTCTATTTTCAACCACCTCATGAATCATATAGGCTTTTGCCCCGGGTAAAATTTCGCCGTCGTCATCAAAATTTTCTTCGTTAAAGGGAACAAACTCATAAAAAATATTGTTGTTCAAAATCAGTTTGATCGCTTTGGTTTCCGGTCGAGCCTGAAAGCCAAATGACCCTTCAGACGCCATATACGTTTCAATATACGTTATCGGCTTTCCCAACAACGTTTTGAAATTTTCCTGATAGGGTTCAAACGATACTCCCCCGTGAATATATAACGACAAATTAGGCCATATTTCATGAATATTGTTCACTTTGTGGTAGGCAATAATCTCTTCAAAAACGATTTGTACCCAAGCCGGAACACCACAAACTACACCGACATTCCAGGAACGGGCTTTTCGCACGATCAATTTAATACGATCTTCCCATCGTGGGCGCCGTGAAATACTTTGACCGGGTTTATAGAAAAGAAAAGATAACCAACGAGGCATTTTTTTTGCGCTGATGCCACTCATATCGCCTTCGTAATAATCGCCTTTTTCAAACAAAGAGGTTGTACCACCCAACATTAAAATGCCCTTGCCGAAAACATCTGGGGGCAGCTTAAAATTTTGCATGGAAAAGAACTGCTTCATACCCGCTTTTTTTACCGATTTAATCATATCGTCGGTTACCGGAATATGTTTACTGGCACTTTCAGATGTGCCCGAACTCAAGGCGAAATATTTTACTTTGCCAGGCCAGCATACATTTTGTTCCCCTTCCTGACAAAATTTCCACCACTGACTATACATTTGGTTATAATTATGGAAAGGGATTTTGTCTCGAAAAGCAGCATACATCTTATCTTGATCAGCGAGTTCAGCAAAATGATAATGTCGACCAAAATGGGTGTTTTTGGCTTTGCGCAATAACCTTGAAAGCACCTGCATCTGGTAACTCCTGGCGGTGCCGGTCACTATCGTAAAATTTTTACGGATGCGAAGCGAACGGTTGATAAGATGTCCTAATAGAGCCAAGGGGATTATTTTAAGGAAGGTTAGTAATTGAGAAACTGATTGGTTTTAGCCGTCTATCCGAACAATGAGCCGCGACAGCATAACGAGGGGCATTTACCCGTGGTCGATCTGTTGACGTTCGCTGATTTCGTTTCATACTAATGGGTTTTTTCGGCCCGCATTTGTGGAAAGAATAATACGTCCTGTATACTCACCTGATTACTCATCAACATGGCTAAGCGATCGATACCAAATCCAATGCCGGAGGTGGGAGGCATGCCATACTCAAGTGCCCTGAGAAAATCCTGATCGATAAACATGGCTTCATCGTCTCCGCGTTCCATCAGTTTAGTCTGCTCCTCAAATCGTTCGCGCTGGTCGATGGGGTCGTTAAGTTCCGAATAGGCATTGGCGAGTTCCTTGCCATTGATGATGAGTTCAAAACGTTCCACCAATCCGGGTTTGCTGCGATGCTTTTTGGTCAGTGGACTCATTTCTATCGGATAATCGATAATGAATGTTGGTTGTACATAATGCGCCTCACATCGTTCGCCGAAAATCTCGTCCAACATTTTAGCACGCCCCATGGTATTTTCAGTATGAATGCCTAATTGTTTGCATACTGCCCGTATTTCATCTTCGTTCATAGCACTGACATCAATACCGGTATGTTCCTGAATGGCATCATATATCGAAATTCGTTTATAGGGGGCTTTAAATTCAATCTCTTTGTCACCAACGGTCAGCAAGGTTTGACCATTTGTGGCGATAGCAACCTGCTCAAGCAATTGTTCAGTGGTTTCCATCATCCAGAAATAATCTTTATACGCGACATAAAATTCAAGAATAGTAAATTCCGGATTGTGTGTTCTGTCCATCCCTTCGTTGCGGAAATTGCGACTAAATTCGTATACAAAATCAAACCCGCCAACGATCAGTCTTTTCAGATACAACTCATTGGCAATTCGCAAATACAGCGGCATATCGAGGGCATTGTGGTGGGTGATGAAAGGCCGGGCAGCAGCACCACCGGGTATGCTTTGTAAAACAGGGGTTTCGACTTCTAAGGCGTTCATATCATTGAGGTACTGCCGAATA
>CAZFKA010000353.1:0-2107 GCA_964519155.1 uncultured Bifidobacterium sp.
GTGTTTGAGTTTATCCGTGAAATGGATTACGCCTATGCTGCTGCCGATATCATCGTCTCAAGAGCCGGAGCCTCTTCAATTGCAGAGTTGTGCATCGTAGCCAAGCCTGTTGTCTTCGTGCCTTTCCCGTTTGCCAGTGAAGATCATCAAACACACAATGCTATGGCGCTGGTGAATAAACAAGCTGCCTTGATGGTGAAAGACAGCGAAGCAAGGAGTCAGTTGATCGGGCAGATAAAATTACTTATTGAAGATGAGCATTTATGTACAACCATGAACAACAAACTGAAAACCCTGGCGATAAAGGACGCCGATATTATCATCGCTAAAAAAATAATTGATATCGCACAATCATGAATCTGAACGAACTCCATAATGTCTATTTTATCGGTGCCGGTGGTATCGGTATGAGTGCGATCGCGCGTTTTTTCAAACAGCGAAATGTGAAAGTCAGCGGATACGATAAAACGGAAACACCACTCACCAAACAATTGCAGGCCGAAGGTATACAACTTCATTTTACTGATGATACGCGCTTGGTCGATCGGGATGCCCAATTGGTAATATATACACCGGCCATACCTGCCGATCATGCTGAGCTACAGTGGTACAGAGAGAATCAATATGCCGTGGTGAAGCGAAGTGATGTGCTGCAAATGATATCAGCGCAAATGAAAGCGGTATGTGTAGCCGGTACGCATGGCAAAACCACGGTATCAACCCTTATTGCCCATATACTCCGCGATACGGGTTTTGGTTGCAATGCTTTTTTGGGAGGTATATCCGCAAATTATGATGTTAATTACTGGAGCAGTGAGAACGATTTCGCAGTGATAGAGGCCGACGAATATGATAGAAGTTTTCTGAAACTCTTTCCGTACATCGCAGTGGTTACAGCCATGGATCCTGACCATCTCGATATTTATGGTACCGCAGCCGAAATGGAAAGATGTTACCTTCAATTTATCAGCCAAGTGGGTGATACACTGATTTATAAACATGGGTTAAAACACAGCTTGTCATTTACGGCACCCCTGAAAATGAGTTATAGTTTGCAGAATGATGCGGCCGATTATTATGCGGCGAATATTCAAATGCAACAGGGGGGGTATCATTTTGATTTTTGTAAACAAGGAGAAATTCTTTGCCATATTCACCTGAATATCGGTGGACTACACAATGTAGAGAACACGGTTGCTGCATTGGCGGTCAGCGATTGTCTTCAGCTCGACCTTATACAAGTACAAGCAGCGCTGTCCGCTTTCAAGGGTGTGAAGAGACGGTTTGAGTACATTGTGAAAAACGAAGAGGTGGTTTACATCGACGACTATGCGCATCACCCCGAAGAATTGAAAATGTTGCTGAAAAGTGCAAAGGCTTTGTTCCCCGAGCGCAAACTGCGGGTTGTATTTCAACCTCATTTGTATTCGCGTACCAACGATTTCGCAGACGGGTTTGCCGATAGTCTCGACCTTGCTGACGAAGTGGTTTTACTTGATATTTACCCTGCACGCGAATTGCCCATACCGGGGGTAAGCAGCGCTTTGATACTCGACAAAATGACCATCAGCAACAAACATATTTTATCAAAAGAAAGTGTTTTACAATGGGTGGAAGCCACGCAACCCGAAATGCTGGTTACCGCCGGGGCGGGCGATATCGATCAGTTGGTAGACCCGATTAAAACAATAATGACAAAGCAAAAATCATGAACACACGCATTTTAAAAATAGGAAGAAATATTTTATTCATGTTGTCGGTGCCCGTCATCATCAGTGCGTTTGTATTTGCCGATGTCAGCACGCGCAACGAATTGTGCCGGGGCGTACAGATCAGTTTTAGCAATGATCAATTGAGCTTCGTAACCCGTGAGAACGTGCTTGATATCTTGAAAAAGGAGAATATTGTCGTCAACAAAACTCCCTTGCAAAAAATTCGCATCCGGGACATCGAGCAAGCCATTGAACAAAACAAATGGGTGAGCCGGGCCAATATTTTTGCGTCAGCCGATATGCAATTACATATCTTTATCGAACAAAAGAAGCCCGTGGTTCGTATACAACCCGGCAATGAATGGGAAGAGCCTTTTTATTTAGATGAGTATGGG
>CAZFKA010000354.1:0-2091 GCA_964519155.1 uncultured Bifidobacterium sp.
TTGGTATACAGATCGTTGGTGTATTTTGGTTTGCCCAATATTTCTTCCACCAATGCTTCGCTCACTTCAAACGATTTTACATCCTCATCTAAGGCAGCGCGCATCGCAAGATTACGCATTACTGAGGCAATTTGTCGTTCAAGTTCGCGCACACCACTTTCCCGAGTATATTCCTGTATCAATTTAACGATCACTTGGTTGTTCATTTTTACCGGATAATTTTTCAAACCATGGGCTTCCTTCTGTTTTGGCAAAAGATGTTTTTTGGTGATCTCTGTTTTTTCCTCCACAGCGTATCCGTTGAGGTTGATGATCTCGAGTCGATCGCGCAATGCCGGTTGTATTTCGTTCAGGCTGTTGGCGGTAGCGATAAACAAGACTTTCGACAGATCGTATTCCAATTCAAGATAGTTATCGTAAAAGGTGTGATTTTGCTCAGGATCTAAAATTTCGAGCAAGGCACTACTGGGATCTCCTCTGAAGTCGCGACCGAGTTTATCAATTTCATCCAGAATAAAAACAGGGTTAGCCGATTTCACCTTTCGCAGAGATTGAATGATGCGCCCGGGCATGGCACCTATATAGGTTTTTCGGTGTCCACGCAGTTCACTTTCATCGTGCAGACCGCCGAGGCTAAACCGAACATATTTTCGACCGATGGCATTGGCTATCGATTTTCCAAGCGAGGTTTTACCGATACCGGGAGGTCCAATAAAACAAAGGATAGGCGATTTCATGTCGCCCTTAAGTTTCAATACCGCCAAATATTCCAGTATACGATCCTTGATTTTATCCATCCCGTAATGGTCATTGTCAAGCACTTTACGCGCTTTACGGATGTCGTATACATCTTCAGTATATTCATTCCAGGGTAAATCAATCAGGAGGTCGAGATGATTATATATGGTAGAATAATCGGGTGTGGAAGGATGCATCCGTTCCAGTTTTTCGATTCCTTTCTGAAACATTTCTGCAGCGGCTTCACTCCAATTTTTATGTTCGGCCCGTTTTTGCAGATCGCGTATTTCGCGGTCATTTCCATCGCCACCGAGTTCATCCTTGATCGCCTTCAACTGCTGGTTCAGGAAATATTCTTTTTGTTGTTTATCGAGTTCACCCTTCGTTTTATTGTTGATCTTGTTTTTGAGTTCAACGTGTTGTAATTCAAGCTGAAGCAAACGAAGCAAATTTTCGGTACGTTTTTTAAAGTCATTTTCCTCTAACAAAGCCTGTTTATCTTGGTTATCGCAATTGAGGTTACTGGCGATAAAATGATTTAGAAATGAAATATTCTCTATATTTTTTAAAATAATTGCGGCTTCCGGCGGAACATTATTCGACTTCTTGATGATTTGATCGGCAAATTCTTTAACCGAGGAAGTCATCGCAGCAAATTCCTCATCGTGTTCGGGTATTTTATCCTCCAGATAGTTCACCTTCGCTTTGAAATAGGGATCTTCTGTCAGCCATTCTTTGACTGCAAAGCGGATACGTCCACGGATAAAAACGGTGGTGCTATTATCCGGCATTCTGATTTGCTTAATGATTTCCGCAACGGTTCCCACGGAATTGATTTCATTGAATCCGGGATCTTCATTCAGGGAGTCTTTTTGCGAAATAACGCCGATAAATTTTCCGGCTTTTTCAGCATCTTTTAATGCCTTGATCGATTTTTCGCGCGATACTGTTATAGGCAAAACCACGTTGGGAAATAACACCATATTTCGTATGGGCAATATAATCAGTTCGGCGGGTAACTTTTTTTTATCTTCATCACTCATTTCATCTTCTGTGAGCGGCACAATTGGCATAATATCCAATTCCTCTTGGCTTTCTCCGTAAATCTGTCGTTCGAAATTCATATGGTTCGTTCTTTTTGTCAGTTTATATTATAAAACTACTGCTTTTTATGGCAAATTCGCCTATTTATCAATAGCTGTGCCAAGCGATCGGGTAAACGAAATGAAAATGGTATTGCCCTTGCAAAAATTATCGACCATCAAGGATCCCATATTGAACGATCAACCAATGGGCACATTATTGTCCAAATATTTTCCAGGCGGCTTCAGCTTGCAGATAGAGCATGTTCAA
>CAZFKA010000355.1:0-2084 GCA_964519155.1 uncultured Bifidobacterium sp.
ACATGAAAGGTAAGGCTACCTGGATCGACTCGGCGCAATTGGCCAAATATATCAAGCGAGCCGGTGATATTGCCCCGAATCTGATCGGCAAACCGGCTATGGATTTGCGAATGCTCGACACCTCCGTTACTGCTTACCATACCCTGTATGATGTGAAAGCCAATTACACGATTCTGATCTTTTGGTCACCTACCTGCGGACATTGTCAAAAAGAAATTCCGAAGTTTGATTCGTTGTACCATAGTGTCCTGAAAAAATACAATGTAAAAATATATGCTGTAGATGCTGACAATGAAACCGATAAATGGAAAGCATTCATTCGCGAACACAAGTTGGGTGACGGATGGATTCATGTGCATGACCCCAATCATGCCACAAAATTCCGCGATTTCTATGATGTTTACAGCACACCTACCCTTTATCTCCTCGATGACAAAAAGGTCATCAGGGGTAAACGAATCGATCACGACAACGTAATTGGTTTGATAGAATGGTTGGAGAAAAAGAAAAAGCGTGAAGCTGAAGAAGGTAAAAAATAAGGAACCAGACAATTAAACACAACTATAATAAACAAAAGCATCTTTAATTATGAAAAGAATCGTTTACGGATTTTTGATGATCGGTATTATTTCGATTTCCTTCCAAGTGCAGGGACAAAAAAAAGGCAATGATGCCGAACTTTTTACCTATGGAGGAAAAGCAGTATCGAAAAGTGAATTTCTCCGGATGTATACCAAAAACATCAATAACCAGAAACCGGATTTCAGTGAAAAGGCTTTACGCGAATACCTAACCTTGTATGCCCGTTTCAAAATGAAAGTTGCGGAAGCCGAAAAATTGAGAATGGACACACTCCCCAATATTCAAAACGAACTCAGCGGGTATAAAAAACAATTAGCCAAATCGTATCTTACCGACAAAGAAGTAACCGAAAAACTGGTCAAAGAAGCGTATGAACGCAAGAAAAAGGATGTCAGGGTTTCGCATATTTTGGTAGCAGCACCCCGCGGAACGGATGATACTACCGCCACTTATCGTAAAGTAGATAGTTTGTATAAGTTACTTATAGCGGGTGCAGATTTCGACAAAATGGCCAAAGCAGTAAGTGAAGACAAACAATCGGCAAAAAATGGCGGCGATATGGGCTTTTTCACAGCGTTACAGGTTGTTTATCCCTTTGAATCCGTGGCCTATAATACACCGGTCGGTACCATAGCAAAGCCGTTCAAAACGGTTTATGGATACCATATTCTGAAAAAGACCGATGAACGTCCATCACGTGGTGATATACAAGTGGCTCAAATCCTCATCACCGTACAACAAAGTAAAGGTGCTGAAGGAGAAAAAGCTTCAAAAGCGAGAATCGATTCCGTCTATGCAATGGCCAAAAAAGGGGCTGATTTCGAAAAATTAGCTGATGAATATTCTGAAGATAAATTTTCGAAAAATACCCACGGTACATTACCTACTTTTTCTGTTGGACAAATGGTCAGCGAATTTGAAGATGCAGCATTTGCATTGAAAAATCCGGGTGATCTTTCACAACCGATCAAAACAAAATATGGGTATCATGTGATTAAACTCTTAAAAAAGACACCATTACAACCGTTTGATTCCGTAAAAAATGAATTGTCTAAACGTATAGAAAAGGATGGCCGCATTGACATAGCTCGCCAGCAGTTTACCGAAAATCTGAAAAAGAAATTGCATTATCGTGAAAATCTGGAGGCTTTGAGTGCCCTTATCAAAGCCATTCCGGATACCAGCCTGAATAACGGTACATTCAAATCAACAAATTATCGCCATATGAACGCTAATTTGTTCGAAATGGATGGTGGTGTAGTCTTTACACAAGCCGATTTTGCCAATTACATTGAGACTTATACCAAAGGAAAAATCTATGGGGGCAAGGAAAGTACCTTACGCTCTTTATTCAAAAACTATACTGACAAAGCGTTGTACGATTATCAGGAAAACAAACTGATCGACGAGAATGAAGAATACAAAAATCTCCTCACTGAATATCAAGACGGCATTATGCTGTTTGAGTTGACCGACAAATCGGTGTGGAGTAAAGCCAGTGT
>CAZFKA010000356.1:0-2056 GCA_964519155.1 uncultured Bifidobacterium sp.
TCAATTTAGCAGTCGGCTTGCGTTAATTGTTTGATAAACAGCATTAAAGTACTATTTTTAGACCAAATTTCAATTGTCTTGAAAAAATTATTTTTTGCCTTCATTGCCATTCTTGTCTGCACCAATTCAATGGCACAATCACCCGTGCAAAACTGCATGAATGCAATTCCGATCTGCCAGAATATTTACAATCAAAACAATGCATATTCCGGTGTCGGTACCATTAATGAATTAAACGCCGGAAACCAGGGCTGTTTGTCGACCGGTGAAAATAATTCTACCTGGTATATTCTCACAACGAGTACAGCCGGCACATTGGTATTTACACTCACCCCGAATGTCACCAGTGATTATGATATAGCGGTATGGGATCTTACCGATAAAGCTTGTTCAGATATTGGTGGTGGATTGCTACCCATTCGGTGTAATTATGCATCTTTGGCAAATTCATCTCCCGGAGGATTAACCGGTTTGTCTACTGCCATTGCTATTCCGGCTATTGGTGCCGGGGGAGGATCGTTCAGCAGCGCCATCAATGCGACAGCCGGACAAACGTTTGTGATTCTTGTCAATAACGCATCCGGAAATGCAGCGGGGTATAATTTGAATTTTTCTTTGTCTACTTGTCAAATCGCCGATAATGGATATGCGGGTATCAAAAGTATTAGCCTGCCTGCTGGATGTAATGCTCCCTCGACGCTGACTGCCCTCATGACAGAAAATGTCAAGTGTAATACATTTGTAGCCAATGGCAGTGATTTCAGTTTGAGTCCGGCGACAGCTACCATTACCTCGGCCAGTGCAGCCGCCTGTGCCGCAGGTGGAGGATTTGCCAATAAATTTGTGATCAATTTTTCGAATCCCTTGCCTGCCGGTACCTATACTTTATCGGTTGTAAATGGTACAGATGGAAATACCCTCATCGACAACTGCAACAATGCAACCCCG
This sequence comes from uncultured Bifidobacterium sp., assembly GCA_964519155.1. GTDB lineage: Bacteria > Bacteroidota > Bacteroidia > Chitinophagales > Chitinophagaceae > OLB11. Next base: position 949 of record CAZFKA010000356.1, read on the forward strand.
GCGGGAACTTCATTAACCTTTACTGTTTTACCGGCTTTAGCTGTCAACGTCACCACTGTTTTTGGATGTGCGGGTGCACCCAGTGGGTCGATCACGGCCGCGAGTGTAGGGGGTACTCCACCATTTCAATATAAACTGAATGCCGGTGTGTGGAGCGCCAATAATGTATTTACAGGGCTTGCCGCAGGCACTTATACCATTTCCATTAAAGATCAGAATAATTGCGTTGATGATACGATTGTGACATTGACACCTAGTTTGCCTGTGGTGATCAACTCGATTGCGGTCTCAAACCCAACATGTTTTGGACAAACAAATGGTACGGCCACCGTTAATGCCAGTGGTGGCGCCGCTCCACTCGGCTATGCCGTGAATGTACAACCTTTTCAACCTTCTAATGTCCTGACCGGACTTGGCCCGGGTAACTATGTGGTTGTGGTTAAAGATGCAAATGGCTGTACATCAAGTTCTGTGATTTTTTTGTCGTCACCCGGTCAGATTCTGGTGAATAGTTTAACTATTACAAGTCCAACCTGCGGTGCCAATAACGGAGCCATTGCGATCACTGCTTTTGGGGGCATGCCTCCACTCAACTATGCCTTGAACGGAGGAGCTTACCAAGTGTCCGGAAATTTTTCAAACCTTGCATCCGGTACTTACACCCTCCATATTAAAGATGCCAACAATTGCGTTAAAGATACCATTGTAAATGTAGTGCCGGTAGGCGGAGTCACCATCAATTCACTAAACATTTCGCAACCGGCTTGTGTCGGAAATCCAGGTAGTATTACCGTAAACGGAGCGGGAGGAGTAGCACCTTATTCTTATTCGATTAATGGCGTTAATTTTCAGGCAGCCAATGTTTTCAGCCCACTGGTTTCGGGTAGTTATACCGTAACCATTAAAGACGCGAACGGTTGCACCGCGACGTCTGCAGCTACGTTAAGTTCGCCTGGTGGATTGTACTTTGCGAATGCTGCGATTGTGTTCCCAACTTGTGTTGTACAAGGGAGTATTACCGTCAGCGGCAGTGGAGGAACCCCACCGTATACATTCGCGCTCAATGCCGGACCGTATTCGCCGGTCAACACTTTTGGTGGCTTAGCTG
>CAZFKA010000357.1:0-2052 GCA_964519155.1 uncultured Bifidobacterium sp.
GTATAGCAGCATAACGCTGAACAGTACAAGCGCTAAGGCATACTGCGCTCAGCATAAAAAAGATGATTTTTTTCATAATAGTGGATTTTACGTTTAAGCAAATAAAAAATCCTTAAGACGAAGCATCCAAGCGATCATCAAAATTCCACCCGATGTTTGCGTGAGCTGTAATTATTTACGCGTATTATTGCCTTCGCTGAGTTTCCTGAATTGTTCCGGTGTCAGAATCTTTCTAAGTTGTTTTTCATAATTGAGTTTGAATTCTTGCTGCATTCGCTTTTTTTCCTCCGCGCTAACGGTCTTACTTTTGGCAATCAAGGTTTCCTTTTCTCTGTCGGTATTGATCAGCAACGTTTTATACTTCGCCTGTTGATCAGCGGTTAAATTCAATACTGCCGTAGCCTTTTTTATTTTCTCGTCGTAACGGGCATTATCCTGTGCTCCTAATTGGACACTCCACAAAATGCTTAACAAGGTAAACAGTGTACGAATATTCATGACATTTTTTTACAAAAAAACAATCCTTGCCATGGGTAAAATCAATTGATTAATAAATGATGGACATTTGCAGACAAATGATAGGCATCCTCATATAAATGCAGGAATTACTTCGCCGGAAAACCTGCTCATTAAAATGGAACATCCTGATCATCCCCACCGGACTTGCCAAACTCATCATCCTCAATTTTGTATTCATCCACTTTCGAATTCCTTTTTTCGTAACCATCGTGGATCGACAATTTTGGACCTTCGCCATATTGCGATTTTATGCCTGCTTTTGGATCAGCAATATTAAAATTGTCCTGTATGCCAAATGAAGTGTCCGGCATATCTTCAAACCGTTGAATTTCAAGATTAGCTTTCACTTTTACAATATCAGTTTTACCGTTTCGGTGTTTGGCGATATTGATCCAGGTTTCGCCGGGGATCACATCTCCGTCAGGATTTTTTTCAAGACCATAATAATCGGGGCGATAGAGAAACATGACCATATCGGCATCCTGCTCGATGGCACCGGACTCACGGAGATCGCTCAATTGTGGCAATTTGGCTCCATCCTTACGCGATTCAACGCCACGATTCAATTGCGAAAGGGCAATAATGGGTATTTCGAGTTCCTTCGCGAGTCCTTTCAAATCACGTGAAATTTTTGAAATTTCCTGTTCACGATTGCCACCTTTTTCTACTGATCCTTGCATCAATTGCAGGTAATCGATGATCACCAAACCGATATTATACTTTTGTTTCAGCCGGCGACATTTTGCCCTGAGTTCAAAAATGTTCAATGCAGCCTGATCGTCGATAAATATATTTGCAGACGACAGTTTGCCCATTCGCTGGTGGATCTGTACGATCTCATGTTCGGCGAGTTGACCTTTGGTGATTTTGCCGAGTGGAACATCCGTAACAGCCGACAACATTCTTTTGACCAACTGTCCGGCACTCATCTCCAGCGAGAAAAACGCAACGCCGGTTGTTTGCGTATTATGCAATGCGGCATTCATCACCAGATTCAAGGCAAAGGCTGTTTTACCAACCGCCGGGCGTGCAGCCAGAATGATCAAGTCGGTGCGTTGCCATCCTGAGGTGATTTTATCGAGTTCTTTAAAGCCAGAGGGTACCCCGGTGAGATCATCTTTTTTATTGGCCTGCATTTCAATTTCATGAATCGTTTTGGCCAGGATAGAATTTATGCCCGAGAAATTTTTGCGTAGATGCTTATCCGTAATCTCATACAAATTGGTTTCCGCTTTATCGAGTAGGTCAAACACATCTGATGAATTTTCGTAAGCATCGCCGATAATTTCACCACTCATTCTGATCAGCTCGCGCAAAATATATTTCTGCATCACAATGCGGGCATGTTCTTCGATATGGGCACTACTCACCACATCACGGGTCAGACTGGTAACATAGTAGCTACCACCCACCATTTCGAGTTCGTTGTTTTTTCGCAGGTCTTCGCAAACCGTCATAAAATCGATACGCGAACCTTTATCAAACAAGCGTCTGATACTGGCATAAATCCGTTGATTGGCATCAGAATAAAAG
>CAZFKA010000358.1:0-2026 GCA_964519155.1 uncultured Bifidobacterium sp.
TTCTTTCACACCGAAAATAATAGCCGCACTACTCAGATCTTCTTGCACGGTAAGTCCCGCTTCCCGGTATTCAACATCTTTAAAACAACGTACGGGAGAGGGTTGAATGATAAATTTCAATTCGGGATACTGGTTTTCAATTTCTCTGCACTGTCTGGGCGAAAAAGGGGTTCGGTTGTCCTGGGGTGTTTTGCCTTCACGCGCAATTCCGATCGTAAGCATCTGATTTTTTAATTTAAGTTTGCAAATATAACAGAAAGCGTATGGATTATTTTGAACTCTTTGAGCTACCGGTATCATTGAAGGCTGACAACGCGGTCGTATTGAAGAAATATTATGCGCTAAGCAGACAATTTCATCCTGATCGTTTCTCTTTGCAGGACACGGCAGCTCAAAACGAAGCCTTGACGATGAGCGCTCATGTGAACGAAGCGAAAGGGATACTCGACGATCCGTATAAGCGATTGGCCTATATACTTCGTGAGCAGAACATGCTTGAGCAGGAAGAAAAATACGCATTGCCACCCATTTTTCTGGCCCAAATGATGGATATCAATGAGCAACTAATGGAGAATCCTTCGGATGATCAAAAGCAAAAAATAAAAGCGCTTGTACAGGAGATAGCGGATGATATTTTCAGTGAGGTTAGTTCTTTTTTCGAACAGGATATTTTGGATTGCTCAGCTGAGGTGTTGCAAAAATTGAAAGATTATTACTTCAAAAAGAAATATTTGAACCGCATCGTCGAGAATTTTTAATCGATAAAAATCAGCCTTACAAAAACGGTAGTCCCTCGCACAGGCAGGCGCGCTAGACTCAACATCTTCACAACAATTATTGCCTGTTCGTTTATATTTTGCAAAGCGAGAAAAGCGAAAAATATTATACCGGAATGACTGCAGATGTCGCCCGTCGATTACAGGAACACAATTCAGGTAAAAGTCGATCTACCAAATATTTTATACCCTGGAAACTGATCTATGTTGAAGCGTGTGCCCATATTGCGGAAGCGAGACAGCGGGAGAAATTTCTGAAAACAACTCGTGGTAAAAAGTCAGTCCTCAAAAATTTAGGCTAATTGTTTTTTTGCAATGATATATAATTGTATTATTGCATCTCTTTTGAGGCCCAGATGGCGGAATTGGTAGACGCACTAGACTCAAAATCTTGTTCTCGCAAGGGAGTGCAGGTTCGATTCCTGTTCTGGGCACAAAAACACAGCCGATTCTGATGAGTCGGCTTTTTTCATTTTTTGCTGAATAGAGAGTCCGCTTATCGGCCTAACTTGTTTGACCCTTTTCCTACACTTTTTTTTATTTATAAAAATGTTTGTTTTACATAAAATTGATTGTTATACGTTTTTATATATATATTATAATGATATTAATAATAATTTAATTTGTTAATAATGCAGATTAACCGCAATTATTATTTGTAGCCCTTGTTTGAATTCAGTATATTTGTTTAAACAAAAAATAATATTTTATGAAACAAAATTCACTTTTGAAATGCGCGGCAGTTGTTCTGTTTGTGTTTGGCACAAATGTAGTATCTGCTCAAAACAAAGTAGGTTTGGGTACGAATACCCCTACCGAAAAATTGGATGTAATTGGTAACGTAAAAGCTGATACGGTCAAAGCCGCCGTGATTCAGGTTGCGCCGAATGCCGGTGCCGGAAAAGTATTCGTATCGGATGCAGACGGAAACGGATCATGGCAAAATGGTCCGGTCGGTCCTGTTGGTCCACAAGGTCCAATCGGCCCTGATGGTCCAGTAGGTCCCGCCGGTCCTGCAGGCGCTACCGGTCCTCAAGGCCCAATCGGCCCTGATGGCCCAGTAGGTCCTGCCGGTCCTGCCGGTGCAACGGGTCCGCAAGGCCCAATAGGTTTAACTGGCCCAGCTGGCCCAGCTGGTCCAGTGGGTGCAACCGGTGCTACAGGTCCTGCCGGCGCTACCGGTCCTGCAGGTTCTGCTAATATTTCAGGCAATACTAATTATTTGGTGAAATTTACAGCTGCAGTTACAG
>CAZFKA010000359.1:0-1998 GCA_964519155.1 uncultured Bifidobacterium sp.
GATATAAAAAACGTGATTTTGCTATAGTGCCCGGCAGCTTATCTTTGCCACATGCGGACTTTATATTCAAATATCAAACAATTAGTTCAGATTGAAGACAATCACGAGCAAAAAAATATCGTTAAGGGGAAGGAAATGGCTAAATTGCCGGTATTGGAAAATGCCTGGTTGGTCACAGAAGATGGTTTGATCACGGACTTTGGCATCATGGAAGAATTGAATGCGCAAAGCAGGTATGACCAAATCATTGATTGCAATGGAAAATTTATCTTACCTGCCTGGTGCGATTCACATACCCATCTTGTTTTTTCACATTCACGCGAACATGAATTTGTCGATCGCATACATGGCCTTACCTATGAAGAAATTGCGAAGCGGGGTGGTGGTATTTTAAATTCGGCGAAACGCATGGCAGAGATCAGCGAAGATGAATTGTTTGATGTTTCATTGAAACGTTTGCATCAGGTAATGGAAATGGGAACGGGGGCCATTGAAATAAAAAGCGGTTATGGACTGAATACCGACGCTGAACTGAAAATGCTACGTGTGATCAGAAGATTGAAAGAACAAAACCTGATCGATATAAAAGCCAGTTTTTTAGCGGCCCATACTTATCCGCTTGAATACAGAGATAATCATGAAGGCTATCTGAAACTCATCATTGATGAAATGCTGCCCTTTGTTGCCGACGAAGAACTGGCCGATTATATTGACGTGTTTTGCGAAAAGGGATTTTTTAATGTAGATGAAACCGATCGTTTATTAACTGCTGCTGCCAAGTATGGATTAAAGCCCAAGATACATGCCAATCAATTATACAACAGCGGTGGGGTACAGGTAGGCGTAAAGCACAATGCTATAAGTGTTGATCATCTCGAAACGATGGATGATGAAGAAATCGATTGTCTGCAAAAGTCGGAAACCATCGCAACACTGCTACCCGGTGCTGCTTTTTTTCTGGCCATGCATTATCAACCGGCGCGTAAATTGATTGATGCCGGAATACCTGTAGCGCTTGCCACTGATTATAATCCGGGAAGCTGCCCAAGTGGTAACATGAATTTTATTTTATCGCTGGCCTGTACACAAATGAAAATGACACCCGAGGAAGCTATAAATGCTTGTACTATCAATGGAGCTGCCGCAATAGAATTGCAACACCAACTGGGTACCCTAAAACGGGGCAAGAAGGCCGTCTTTATTATCACCAAGCCCATGCCGAGTCTGGCTTATTATCCGTATGCCTTTGGCGAAAATCTGGTAGAGCGGCTTGTTTGCTAGCAAGGCCTTCCTGATACATCTTCATTTAAAAAGCAATTTATGACCAGATCAGCATGAGAATTAATCGCTTACACGTATTATTTTTGATCGATGATAAACACTGTACAAAAACTCATGTTGTTCACGGTGATCGGTTTTGCCATTTTTCAAACCGCCTGTGAATCTTCGAATCTCCAACATAATAATCAATCGTTCAAGGCATTCGAGGAACGTCTGTTGGATGCTTACTGGAATCAATATCCATCAGCGGCGATCTTTATCGGGTATGGAAAATATTACGAAAAACTAGTCGTACCGGATAGTCATGCAGTAGCGGCGAGTATAACCTTTTCAAAAGCTTGGCTGGATAGTTTGCACGCTATCGATTTTAATTCGCTGAATGACAATGATAAGATCAGCTATAATATTATCAAGAATCAACTCGAGAGTGACCTCTGGTACCGCTCCGTATTCAAACCGCAGGAATGGGACGCGTCAGTATACAATATCAGTGGTGAATGCGACTATATCATCAATCAACCTTATGCACCGCTTGACAAACGTTTGAAAATTTTATCGGCACATATCAGTACGGCCGAGGCATATTATGCTGCCGCGTTGAAAGCCTTGAAGCAACCTACCAAAGAACATTTAGACATGGCCATCAGTCAAAACAAGGGTGGACTGGCTGTTTTCGGTCAGGCCTTGCAGGATTCCATCAATCGTTCAACCCTAAGT
>CAZFKA010000360.1:0-1988 GCA_964519155.1 uncultured Bifidobacterium sp.
GGATGTAGGTTACGGTGGATTTAATCCTACTGCACCACTGTTGTTCAAGCCAAATATTGTTCAGCAAACACCCAATGAAAATTTCAGAGTAAGAAAAAACAAGGACGAATACCGCCTGGAAATACAACTGCCGGGAGAGTGGAAAAGAATGTATGATTTTGGGTTGGAGCCACAGCTACAGATGGACTATGAAGTTGCCAACTGGTACACCTCCACCAATCCCAACTCTAAGTTCACACAAATGCTGGTAGTGGCACGGTCTGAACCGGGAATCAGATATACACTAAGCGGAAATCTTTTCTCCATCCATCACGTGAATAAAAAACCACGCAAAAAAATACTTACCACGCGCGCACAACTCATAAAATCACTTGAAGAAATTTTTCTGATTAACTTATCAGGACTGCCGTTGAGGAAACTTTCGGAGCAGGTGAAGTAGAAATGGGAGTGGGTTGATAAAACAACCGTTAGCAACGTAAATTATGCCTTACCCGTAAGGTAACCGAAATCAAAATAATAGCTGTTTAATGGATTGTTTTTCTCAAGGTTTGATAATTCGTTGAAATTAATTTTTACATCATCAAAAAGACCGGGTGCTGATTTTGATAATAATGGCTGACTTAACATTTTAAATATAAAATACGATTTGGGTTTGTTAAATGCTTTTAAAAAAAATCCTGTTTCAATAAATTTTTTACCGTTTTTTATATTCATCAAAAACTCTTTTATGTAATCCTTATCTGTTGAACTGATTTGTTCCTCCAGCCAATTTACTTTTTCTGTTTCAGTGCCTTTGGTTGATAAGTAAAGAATAACACTCTCTTTATAATATCCATGCGAATGTTTAATGTTTACTTCGGTAGATTTTCTCAGATAAGAATTGTTAAACAAAAGCAAGGGACAAACAATAGCGGCACTCTCTAAAATAAATCCTCTTGCCCAACTTTGACCACAACCGATATTTTGAACTAATGAATTGGCATAAAAAGTGTCGGCAGTTAAAATAAAGGCAGCTGCCTGAAGTGCAGTTATGCGAAACCAGCCATAAGTGGTATAGTTTTCCATAGAATAAACTTCATCCACAAACTGAATGATGTTTTTAGAATTTTCATTGCTTATGCTGTCCTTAAAATAATAACACAACCAGGCAATAGCTAAACTTCTTTTATCCTGAACCTCCGGAACGAAGGTTTCATTAAATTGTTTTTTGAAAAGTTCTAATTCCGAATTTATAAAACCGTTGATAATTTGAATTGATATGTTCACTTCTTATTTTTTTGATTAATCCTCATCTTCTTCTGTTTCGTCTGTTATTATTGCGTTTAATATTTTATATTCTTCTTTTCTCAATTTCATTACGGCTAACCTTGCCTGTCTTACCAAACCTATATTTTCCAACCCATCCGTTTTTTTTATTTTTTGTAACGAAACAGGATGCTCAAAACTTTCAACAGGCTCAAAGGTTACCGACACCCAGCGGGTATCGTCTGTGGTTTTATCCTGATGGGCTTCTTCAATTACTTTCATTTTTCCCATAATGCAATTACCTTCCTGGCTGTGGTAAAACAATACCTCATCACCCAGTTTCATTTCCTTTAAATTATTTCTTGCCTGTGCATTGCGGACGGAGTAAATTTCAAATTTGCCGTTGCACAAAACATCCTGCCAGCTATACCGAAAAGGTGCAAACTTGACTAACCAGTAATTCATACTTATTATTTTAAACCATATAACTCCAGATAATCATCGCTCTTGCCCAATGCCCTCAGATTGGCTTTTTGAGCTGCCGATAATTTGGGATAACGCCTGGCATACCAGTTCTCTACTTCCTGCACATCTTCGGCATTGAGCCCATAAGCTTCATACACCAATTTATCAATCTCTATTTGCTCATGGCTGGCATAGTCGTAGCGGGGATTGGATTTTTGTTTTTGGATTATTGATTTAACACTTGTCTTAATTTCAGCCATTTCGATTTTTACTAAGAT
>CAZFKA010000361.1:0-1984 GCA_964519155.1 uncultured Bifidobacterium sp.
ATAACTCAAGAATATTTTGTTCGAGTAAATATTCAAATACGAGCAAGCATCCTAAACTAGTAATAACATATCAGTAAAGGCACTTATTTATGCCTTCCCATAACAGACCAGCTGTTCTCTCCCAGGAGAACAGCTTTTTTTGTATTATGCCCCGGCTAATGAGATGTTTTCGCAAATCATCATTATTGTAAATCCTGATCATGGCTTTTTTTATTTCATTAACGTTTGCAGGATCAACCAATAACGCAGCATCACCGGCAACTTCAGGTAACGATGTAACATTCGAGGCAATTACCGGCACATGGCATTGCATTGCTTCAATTAACGGTATACCAAAACCTTCAAAAAAAGGAACAAAAACAAAAGTATGTGCAGCTCCATATAAATTATTAAGCTCCGTATCAGTTAATCTCCCGGTGAAAACCACATCTTTACCGAAAGTCATAGTTTTTTTATAATCGAATAATTCCCCCGACCTATACATTTCACTACCTGCTATTACCAGTTTATACCCGGAAGCAGTCTCTCTTTTGAAAAGTTCAAACGCCTCAAGTAAACCTTTAACATTTTTTCTAGGGCTTAATGCACCTACAAAAAGAAAATAGGGTTCCCCGGAAGTATATTGATTTCGTACAGCTGAAATTTCAGTTGTAGTCAACGGATTGAAGAATGAATTTATTCCGCAATAAACAACATCAATTTTATCATTGTCTATCTCAAAGGTTTTTACAATATCTTCTTTACTGTAAGAAGATACCGTAGCTATCCTCCTGGCTTTTTTGGCAAATCTTGGAAAGTAGTAACGATAATATTGCCTGTTCGAATATTTTAGAAATTCAGGATGGTGCATAAAATTTATATCATGGATAACTGCATACTGCCTTCCCGGCCATCCAAGACATAACATTCCGTCCGGAGAAAAGTACAAATCCGGCTTGATTGATTTGAGCCTGGTTTTCACACTAACTTCAGACCAAATAATATTTAGTGCAGCATGTTTAGCTGGTGGAAAAAGATTATGAGGAATAACATTGGGGCCAAATACAAAATCCTTTTCAATCCCCGAGTCAAAGAAAAAATGAAATTCAACATCCGGATTATTCTGCGTTATATATTGTAAGGTATTAAAAGTAAACCAGCCAATGCCGTCCATTTTTCCTTTACGAAGCAGTCTTGTATTTACAGCGATTTTCACTTTATTCTCCCATTTAATCTATTCCACAAATAGGTGCACAACATTGTCATTTTAGAAATAAACCCAATCTGGGTTAGTTTAACTGGTATTACTGTTTGTTGTTTGATCATAAAATGAAGTATTGGCGGTACGTTAATACCTGTACAATACTTATTAATTTCCTCAGCATTTCTTATAGATAAATTTCTTATAAAACGCCAGTAATAGTCATATGCGAAAATGTTACGCAATGATCCTGTACTTATATCATTCAGCAAACTAATGTTTTCAGGGATTTCGACTTCTGGTTTCCTGAATACCGAGGAAGTAATTTGCTGATCGCTGATCCCCAGGTTTACCAAGGGCTCTTGAATAATCGCATAGCGATTATCACTCCTGAAGCGCCGGATATAAAACTCAATATCAACAACCCATTTATACCTTTCATCGTACCACTTGATATTTTCATTTTTTATCAATGTCGTGCTTGGATGGCCTACGAAGTTCCTACGCAACAAATAAACCGGATTTTTTTTCAATAAATATCTATCCAAAAATCCAATTTGTTGTTTACTTCTTGACGAATTGCTGGCTTTTACATTATAAAACCCACTAAAAATAAAAGAAGATTTTCCTTTGATTGCATATTGAGCAAACTTACCCAGGCTACCGTTATGAACAAACCAGTCATCATCATGCATAAGCTTTATCCATTTGCCCTTTGCTTCTGAAATAGCATTATTCCAGTTGGTGGGAGTGCCAAGCGGCGTTTCATTGTTCAGATCCCGTATTTCACTATACTGGGACTGG
>CAZFKA010000362.1:0-1978 GCA_964519155.1 uncultured Bifidobacterium sp.
AAAAAAAAATTGTTATATCTAAAAAATTGTCTTATATTTGCACCCACAAAAAAAAATTACATCAATCATGAGCAACGGATATTTTTACTTCCCGCAACCGTCAAACGAACCCGTCCATCAATTTGCCCCTAAGTCGCCAGAAAAGATAGCTTTGAAAGCCGCACTGGCCCGGGCAAAAAAATCGAAAATCGATGTACCCATGTATATTGGCGGGCAAGAAGTAAGAACCGGTAAAACCGTGGAAATTCGTCCACCGCATGAAACAAAACATTTACTCGGTCATTTTCATGAAGGAAATGCGACGCATGTAAAAGATGCTATTAAAGTAGCGCTCAAAGCTAGAGCTCAATGGGCCCACACTCCCTGGGTACAACGCGCCAGTATTTTTTTAAAGGCGGCGGATCTCATTGCAACAAAGTATCGGTACGATATGCTTGCCGCAACTATGTTGGGACAAAGTAAAAATGCATTTCAGGCAGAGATCGATTGTACTTGTGAACTGATCGACTTTCTGCGGTTCAATGTGCACTTTTTGAGTGATATCTATGCGCAACAACCGATTTCGGGTGCAGGTATGTACAATAGAGTGGAATACCGTGCGCTTGAGGGGTTTGTGCTGGCAGTAACTCCTTTCAATTTTACCGCTATTGGAGGAAACCTCCCCACATCTGCTGCAATGTGCGGAAATGTTGTGGTTTGGAAACCTGCCAACACCCAGATATACTCTGCGCAATTGTTCATGAGAATTCTGAAAGAAGCGGGCTTGCCTGATGGAGTGATTAATTTAGTTTTTGTGAACGGCCCAACCGTGGGAGATATTTGTTTCTCCCATCCTGATTTTGCAGGTGTTCACTTTACCGGCAGTACCGGTGTATTTCAAAATATGTGGAAGAGTATTGGTGAAAATATTGCCAAATACAAAACCTATCCCCGCATTGTGGGAGAAACCGGGGGGAAGGATTTTGTGCTTGTTCATCCTTCTGCGCTTGAAGATGCAGTGGTGACGGCTTTGGCAAGAGGCGCCTTCGAATACCAGGGACAAAAATGCAGCGCCGCCTCACGTGCTTATCTGCCTGATAACTTATCGGCATCTATCAAAAAGAAACTGGTTGCCGCAGTGAAAAGTATGAAAATGGGTAGCACCGAAGATTTTACCAATTTTGTCAATGCCGTTATTGACGAAAAATCATTCAACAATATCAAAAATTATATCGACGCCGCAAAGAAAGACAAATCATGTAAAATACTGGTTGGCGGAAAATGTGACAGCAGCAAAGGTTGGTTTGTTGAACCCACTATTATTGAAACAAGTGACCCGAAATATAAGACCATGTGTGAAGAAATTTTCGGGCCGGTACTCACGATCTATACCTACCAAGCGGCTGATTTCGATAAGGTTTGCGATTTGGTAGATACCACTTCTGCGTATGCGCTAACAGGAGCGGTATTTAGTCAGGATCGATACGCGCTAGAGAAAGCGATGGATAAACTAACCCACAGTGCCGGTAATTTTTACATCAACGACAAACCATCTGGTGCCGTTGTAGGGCAACAACCTTTTGGGGGTGGTCGGGCCAGTGGAACCAACGACAAAGCCGGTTCAATGTTGAATCTGTATCGCTGGTTAAGTGCCCGTACGATCAAAGAAACCTATAATCCTCCTGTCGACTATTCCTATCCGTTTATGGCAGAAAAATAGACATTGGCTCATGGGGGCTCTTGCAAAAACTTAAGCTGCTTCAATCTACCGAACGATTTTTAGGTTATATTTATCATACGAAAATTGCGCCCTTCGGTGCGAATAGTATTTATTTGTGTCTATGAAAAAAATGATCGTGCTGTTGACCTGCGTAGCTCCCTTGCTGCTTCATGGGCAGGTTAAGCTCAAATTTGACAAACGCTTTGCAGAATGTGAAGATCGCTGGGTGTCGTTCAGGATGAATGAAGACAGTACCTACGATTTTGGTTTTATCTATAT
>CAZFKA010000363.1:0-1055 GCA_964519155.1 uncultured Bifidobacterium sp.
TCGCCCCTTCGGGGGCGTTTTTCTTTGCACAAAAAAATCGCTGAGGCGATTTTTTGTTCATCATTGTCATGTGTCTGTTTCAGATGGCGAAAGCTATTGCTGTCAATATTCAGTATTTGCACATCCAGCAATATTTCGTCTGCTTGTGGGTGCATCGCATTGTCAAGCCTTGAAGCGGCTTGCGGAAATTTATTTTCATTTCCTGTTACTCTATGTAGTCCGTAACGGCTCAAGTTCCAAAATGCTTTTTACAGTGTTTAATCGCAACTTACACAACTTCATAATAGAAGCCACATCCTGCAAGACAGGGCAAGCCCTGAACTCTATTGTTCCCTGTCGGTGAGGCTTTATCCATTGCAAATCCCGCACACGATAAAGAAATTCTTCAACCGGCATGGAAGCTGCTAATTCCGGAAAATCCTGAATTGTTTTTGCCGTAAAATAGTCTTCCGACGTGCCAAACAAAGGTGTTACCTGCAAGGCGTCTATCCAGTTTGACACCGTCCATTCAAATGCAGGGAAACCCGCCAACGGAAAGTTTTTGAACGCTGCTTTATACAACGCTTCTCTTCTTTCAAAAATTTCATGAGAATTTAATCTGCTTTTGATGTTGCTTTTTATTTCATTCAAAGTATTCTTTTCCTCAAGGTACAAAACTGGAAACAGCTCGTCATATTTTTTAAAGGGCACACCTCCGATATGTATTTGTGTAGCAGCAATGCCTGCAGCATAATTGGCGATGGCTTCATCCACCGGCTCATTTCTCAATTCAAATAATTTTGAACGGTAGGAAATTAATTCTTTCCTAAATTTTAAATCGCTTTTTGTCCGCTCGTCCGCAGTGGAAATGGAAAGTAGCGGCTCAAAACTTATTTTACAACGAGACTTTTGTGCTGCCTCATAAACTGTATGAAAACATCTCTGCAAGCGGTCTTCAATAATAAGTAAATCTGAACTGTATGCTATTTCAATCTCCAATAAAAAAGGATGATGGTCGTATTTGATTACATTTCCTTCTGAATCTGTAACTGCTTCAATATAATTCCCGATATTTT
>CAZFKA010000363.1:1065-1971 GCA_964519155.1 uncultured Bifidobacterium sp.
CATCATATCCGTAATGGGGCAAGAATTCGTTTATGGCATTTAGAAACTGTTGTGATTCTTCATGCGAAACAGGCAAATCTTTTTTCAACAAAAAAAATTCTTGCTCCACTCCAATCGTCAATTTATCCTGACTGGGAATAGATTTAAAATAGTTTACAATCCTATTGTATAAGTCTGTTTGCATTAATAGTCTTTTATCAAGAAATCATCAGGTGCACCACCACCAATATGCAAATCTGAAAAGGAATATTTGTAAATATCTCCTTTGTAGTTTGTCAGTATGATTTCGTTATCATTGAGTTCTTTTACATACTCCGGCAACAATGGAATTTTTCCACCCCCACCCGGTGCATCAATGACGTACTGTGGTACTGCAAGCCCTGAAGTCCAGCCTCGTAATGCTTTAATGATTTCCAAACCTTTTTGTATTGTAGTGCGGAAGTGCATAGCACCCTTCGTTAAATCTGCTTGGTAAATGTAATAAGGTCTTACTCGCATTTTTAGCAACCCTGTTACTAATTCTTTCATCACTTCTGGGCTATCATTCACACCTTTCAACAATACAGATTGATTGCCAACAGGGCAACCTGCATCTGCCAGCATTTCACAAGCCTGCTTTGCTTCGGGTGTCAACTCCCAAGGATGATTGAAATGGGTGTTGATATAAACAGGATGATATTTTTTAATAATGTTACATAGTTCTGGAGTAATACGTTGTGGCAAAATGCAAGGAACTTTTGTACCTATCCTGATAATTTCCACATGCGGTATTTCACGCAGACTTATCAGGATATGTTCTATTTTTTCATCGCTAATGTTTAGGGGGTCACCACCGCTAACCACCACATCTCTTATTTCAGGATGTGTACGAATGGGCGGGCCGGGCCCGCACGATCCGCATCGAGA
>CAZFKA010000364.1:0-1953 GCA_964519155.1 uncultured Bifidobacterium sp.
GCGGATATCCAAATCATTGCCGGAAATAAAAACCCGACAACACCCATCAACACGAGCTTCCAGGAAGGTAGTCCTTTTCCGCTGCGGTAAACACTATACACAACAATACTTAGACCGACAAGCAATGCCCCCACAGGGCCTTTCGTCAGAAAGGAAAGACCGGCAAACAAGCCCGCTATTGCAGCAAACACCATACGATGCTCTGCCCGGTTGATCGCCTCGATATAGGCAACCAGAGAAAGAAAAATAAAATAGTTGAAAACGGGATCAATGATACAGGTCTTGAAATAAATATGCGGTAAAAAACTCCCGATATACACCAGCATCCACAGCATGCCGAAGGAATGTCCACCATAACGTCGGCCAACAAAAAAAACAGTGAGGAGGGTTAGGAAACCGAAAACCGCATTGGGAAAGCGTGCGGCAAACTCATTGATGCCAAATAAATGCATACTACCGGCCTGAAGCCAGAAAAACAAAGGCGGCTTTTCCCAAAACGGTTTGAAATTGATCTGTACCGTTAGATAATCATCGCTGATCATCATTTCACGGGCGCTTTCAGCAAAATTAATCTCGTCCCAATCAAACAGATGCACTTGACCGGTTCGCATTGCAAAGCAAATGGCCGCAAGGAGTGCAACGAAGATGGGAGCATATTTGTGAGATAAAAAATTCACCGGTGGTGTTGGGCAGAAATATGGTGCAAATTACGAAAGGTGTTTGGATTTGTTTTCGAAAACCATAGCCAAATACACCAAGCAAAAAAGCATAGCTAGGCTCGGAACGAGGTATACCGCAGGTGTATGTTACTGCGCATTGACGTTATTGCGTGATCCGAACATTCAGCTTGCCCAAAAAAATCTGCAGGTCAAGCAGGTGAAACTCGGCACGAAAAAGTACCTTTGCGCCCTTAAACCCCGAACATGCAAAAAATACTCAAGCAACTGGGCATCCAGAAGATCAATGCCGGCACCTCCACCGGAACCAAATGGTATGAAAGCCGAAAAGAATTGCTGAAAAGCCATTCCCCGGTAGACGGAAGCCTGATTGCCTCAGTGAAAGTAAGCAGCAAAAACGATTATGAAAAAGTGGTGATGCAAGCTGAAAAAGCGTTTCGCGAATGGAGACTGATCCCCGCTCCTGCCCGCGGCGAAGTTGTGCGACAAGTTGGTGAAGAATTGCGTAAACAAAAAGAAGCCCTGGGTCGATTGGTAAGCTATGAAATGGGGAAAAGTTTACAGGAAGGACTCGGTGAAGTACAGGAAATGATCGATATCTGCGACTTTGCAGTCGGCTTAAGCCGCCAATTGTACGGACTGACGATGCACAGTGAAAGACCCGGGCACCGGATGTACGAACAATATCATCCTTTGGGAATAGTTGGGGTGATATCGGCATTCAATTTCCCCGTGGCTGTGTGGAGCTGGAACTCTGCATTGGCATGGGTTTGCGGGGATGTATGCATTTGGAAACCCTCTGAAAAAACACCTTTGTGTTCAATAGCCTGTCAACAGATCATCAGCAAAGTATTTAAGAAAAATGAGGTTCCTGAAGGGGTGAGTTGCCTGATAAACGGTGGCGCAGCAGTAGGTGAATGGATGAGTCAGGATACACGTGTACCCCTGATATCGGCCACCGGCAGTACACGAATGGGAAAAGCAGTGGCCGCCACTGTTGCGGGCCGATTGGGGCGCAGTTTACTGGAGTTAGGCGGCAACAATGCCATCATCATTTCAGAAAATGCCGATCTGGATATGGCGCTGATCGGAGCGGTGTTTGGTGCCGTAGGCACCGCCGGACAACGTTGTACGACTACCCGTCGTTTGATTATTCATGAAAAAGTGTATAAAAAATTTGCTGACAAATTAGTGAGCGCCTACCAACAACTCCGTATAGGCGATCCGTTGGATGCGAAAAACCATGTTGGACCGTTTATAGATGAAGCAGCGGTAC
>CAZFKA010000365.1:0-1945 GCA_964519155.1 uncultured Bifidobacterium sp.
TCTGGATACAGATCAATAATTTTTCTGAGATCAAAGATGTGCCCCATACGGCTAAATCAGACACCAGTGTGCAAGATCGTTCTATGATTTGTAAAGTGGCGTATATGCCTAAAGGATATCGTCCTACAGACATGCCAAACAACTATGTAGCCTTCGAAGATTTTAAGGGGAATGCCGGTATTGTTATTACGCAAATTGACCGGTACAATAAAAAGATCGCTTTTGAATTTTCGGGTATCCTGCGGCCAAATACCCTTATGCTGGAGGAACACCCTACCGCAGGACTTTACTATATTACAGAAGGAAGAGTTGATCAGATCAACTGGGAACAATATTGATCACCCTAGTGAAAATACCGCTCAGCTTCCTGAATACTACTCATGCGGCCGGCATCGATCAATACACTGCCACTATGGTCGTAGGCGATGATGCGTTGTGTGCTTGCCAATTCGAGATAAACATCCACTATTGAAAATTTCCCACTTCGATTGATCATCGAAAATATAGCGGGGTCAATCATATGAATACCGCTGAACGATCGCTCGGTATATGTTTCAGCCAATCGACTGATCCTTTCTTCACCGGTTTGTTTATTGCGCCAGCCACAGAGTTCCTGCTTATCATTAAACAAAAAACATCGTGAACTATTCCGCTCACTGACCGCCAGGGTCACTAAGGGTTGCTGTTCCATATGGAGTTGTATCATTTTACTTAAATCCATCCGGGTCAGTATATCCACATTCATCACGACAAAAGCCTGGCCGTCCTGAAAAAACCAGGCCGCTTTTTGTATGCCACCACCGGTTTCCAACACTTCATCACATTCATCTGAAATACTCACTTGTATGCCAAATTGATTATGGTCGTTCAGGCAATTGATAATCTGTTCGGCAAAATGATGCACATTTACAATCACTTCTGTAATTCCGGCTTCTTTAAGATATTCGATATTGCGTTGCAGCAAGGTCTTGCCATTCACTACCGCCAGTGCCTTGGGATGTTTATCAGTAAAGGGTTTCAATCGGGTTCCCAAACCGGCGGCGAGTATCATTGCTTTCATGGGTCAATTGTTTTATCGGATTTGCCGGCTTAAGATTCTTTCTTTTTGTGTGGTTGCAGCGCCTTCAGTTTTACCGTCTCGATACGGGTATCAGAAACCAGCAGGATATCAAATTCATAATCGCCGATGATGATTTTTTCACGCTGTTTCGGAATGGCCTCATGTTTTTCGATGATATAACCCGATAAAGTTTCCGCTTCATCTACCGGAAGGTCGAGTTTGTATTTCTCATTGATATATTCCACTTCGAGTCGTCCCGAAAAAATGTACTCGTTTGCAGAGATCTGTTTTTGTACATATTCCTCTTCGTCATATTCATCGTGGATTTCACCAAAAATTTCTTCAAGAATATCTTCCATGGTCACAATACCCGCCGTTCCGCCAAATTCATCGATCACCCAGGCAATGCTTTTTCTTTCTTTGGTAAACTGGTTAAGCAGATCGACCGCATTCATGGCTTCAGGCACAGCCGGCACCTTATGCATAGCCGAACGGATATCTTGCGGATTTCTGAAAAAATCGATATGGTGCAGATAACCCATGATATTGTCAATTGTGCCTTCATAAACAATGATCTTCGACAATTTCGTTTTGATAAACAATTGCTTTACGTCCTCAATAGAGGTACTGATGGGAACAGCAATAATTTCATTTCTCGGTACCAGGCATTCTCTGATCTTAACTTGCGAAAGATAAAGGGCATTTTCAAATAAAGCAGTATTGAGTTCCTGCGATTCACTATCCTGTCCTGTACGCATTTGTTTGATAAATTGTTCGAGATCAACCCGGCTATAGATGGTTTTTTCAACCGCTATTCGCACATTAAACAAGTACTTGAGAATAAACTCGGAAATGGCGACAAAAAAACGGGCGATCGGATACAGG
>CAZFKA010000366.1:0-1944 GCA_964519155.1 uncultured Bifidobacterium sp.
GTCTTTGGTAACTGGGTTAGTCCAACGATAAATAGCTACACGATCGGGGCCAGGGGTTTTGTAAGCGTAAAACAAAAATGTCTTTTCTTTATATTTCCATTGCAACAATTGACCTTCCTGAATTTCTCCGTCTGCCAGTGTTACATAATTATTATCTACAGTATTCAACCAGCGAAATACCCGAACGAGATCGGCGTTTATTTCCTGCGCCCAAGCATTTTGTTGAAATGAAATTAAAGCAGCCACTGCAATAATTCTTAAAAAAGTCTTTTTCATATAGCTATGTTTCTTATTTTTCGAGATACAATGATAGTGAATTGATTTTAACTACACAATATTTTTTTCTTTTTTTTTCTGAAAGCAGACTTTCGTTGCCGTTTTGCAAGGATTCACCTTAATTGCTTAGAAAAAAGTAGATTATTACAAAAATAGTTTTATATCTTTAACATTGATTTTTGATTTGTGCCGTTACGGTTTTTTTTCGCTATCTATTTTAAAAAAACAAAACTTTAAAAAAAATTATCATGGGAGGAACAAACAGACGCGAATTTTTGAACAATTTGCTTCCTGAGCGACCAAAAAAGGAAGAAAAATATGATATCAGCAAAGACGAGATCTTTCTGAAATATGCCAACAAATCTTTGCCGCTGAATCTGAAGAAATCGAGGGCCGGACTTTCGCAATATACCGGCGCCTGGACCGACAAGCAAAAGATTCATTTGCTCCGTCGAACGATGTTTGGCGTTCAGCCTTCCAGTCTTGCGACGATCAATGCCCTTACAATGAGTCAGGCTGTAGATTTGATTGTAAACGCAGCTCCCGTCGCGGCGCCACCACCGGTCAATTGGTATGAAAGCCTTTATGCTGACCCTAACGGAATTCCGCTCGGCAGTACCTGGGTCAACGCTCCTTACGGTGATGGTACGGTGAATTATTATCGCTATCTCTCAACCCGGGCCTGGTGGATGAAAAATATCATGACGCAGACGGTGAGCATACACGAAAAAATGATGATGTTCTGGCATAATCATTTTGTATGCGAAAATAATGTGGTTGGTGACTCCCGCTTACAATTTAAATATTTAAACCTGTTGAGAACCAATAGTTTGGGCAATTTCAAGAATTTGGTCAAAGAAGTGACCAAAGATCCGATGATGCTTTACTATCTGAACGGGCACTATAATATCAAAAATTCGCCGGACGAAAACTATGCCCGCGAATTGCAGGAACTCTTCACTCTGGGTAAGGGAGCCAATATGTGGACCGAAGATGATGTGAAAGCCGCCGCGAAAGTGATTACGGGCTTCCGGGCCGATACGGTCAATCTTACATATACGTTTGACCCGGCCAAACATGAAACCGGTAACAAACAATTTTCAGCTTTTTACAATAATACAGTCATTGCCGGACAAGCCGGGGCGGCTGGAGAAAACGAACTTGATGATCTGCTCAACATGATTTTTGCACAGAGCCAAACAGCAGCGAAACATCTGTGCCGAAAACTGTATCGTTACTTTATGTATTATGAGATTGATGCCAATACCGAAGCCACCATTATTTCCGGCATGGCCACTACACTGATCAACAACAACTGGGAGATCAAACCGGTACTACTTGAATTGCTGAAAAGCGACCATTTTTATGATACACTGAGTATGGACTGCCTGATCAGCAATCCTGTCGATTATTTTTTAGGCATGTCGCGTGCCCTAGGTGTGAGTATACCCGGTGTGATTGGTTTGGTAGATGAAACCAAAGCGTATTATACCCTGGCTTATCTGGCTGAAATTACGGGTATGGATCCGGGTAATCCGCCGAGTGTGTCAGGTTGGCCGGCTTATTATCAGGCACCGCAGTACCACGAAATGTGGATCAATTCTGATACCCTGCCCAAACGAATGAAATACACCGATGCGTTTTTTACCAACGGCGGGATCTATGTTT
>CAZFKA010000367.1:0-942 GCA_964519155.1 uncultured Bifidobacterium sp.
GTACGTTGACCGAATAACCCATGATATACATGATGAAGAATGCACCAACCAAAGAGACCGGTATATCGATTAATGGCCTGATGGCAATGAGCCAATCGCGGAAAAATAAATAAATAATAAGAATCACCAACACGATGGCAATGCCCAAGGTTTCCATTACTTCCGCTATCGACTTTTTGATGAACTGGGTATTGTCCAGCGCGATGTTGACATGAAAATCTTTGGGGAGTTCCTTTTTAATTTTCTCGAAACGTCGGTAAAATTCATTTGAGATATCCAGATAGTTGGCGCCGGGTTGCGGTACAAGACCCAATCCGATCATGGGCGTACCTGATTGGCGTAGCATCGTTTCTTCATTTTCCGGTCCGAGATTCACATCGCCAATATCTTTGAAACGAATAACTTTATCATTCACCGTTTTGATGATGAGGTTTGCAAAATCTTCTTCAGTTTTCAAACGGCCTGCTGTCTTCAGTGTCAACTCGGTTGTATTACCGGCAATTTTCCCTGAAGGCAATTCAACATTTTCACGATCAAGCGCTGCTTTTACATCTTGAGGTGTCAGTGCAAACGACGACAAACGAGCCGGATCTAGCCACAGGCGCATCGCAAATCGTTTTTGCCCCCATATTTGAATTGTACTGATACCCGGAATCGTTTGAAATCGTTCGGCCAGTACATTTTCAGCAAAATCACTAACTTCCAGTTGCGAACGCGTATCTGATTGAATAGTAAGTGATAAAATAGCGTCAGAATTTGCATCCGATTTGGTTACGGTAGGCAATCCGTCGATGTCCTGCGGTAATTGTCTCACGGTTTGCGAAACCTTGTCGCGTACATCGTTAGCTGCCGCTTCAAGATTGGCACTTAAATTAAATTCAACCGTAATATTACTCGACCCCTGATTACTCGATGATGAAATCGCACGTACACCGTCGATGC
>CAZFKA010000367.1:952-1934 GCA_964519155.1 uncultured Bifidobacterium sp.
CCATTTATCGCTTTCTCGAGGGGTTCGGTAATTTGCGCCTGTATAACATCAGCATTTGCTCCGGCATAAGATGTACGTACAGTAATCACCGGCGGGTCAATTGAAGGGTATTCGCGGACGCCCAAGAAAGTATAACCAATGGCGCCAAATAATATAATGATGAGGTTCATTACGATGGCGAGCACAGGTCGGTTAATACTGATGGATGATATATTCATTTAGGCTGTTCCTGTTTTACGGTTTAATTGCACTCAGTTTTATTTTGGCATCGGGTTTCAACGACATAATACCGGTGACGATTACAGTATCACCCGGTTCCACCCCGTTAAGAATTTCCACTTCTTTATCGGTACGCAGGCCGGTTTGTACCATGGACGGTTTGGCGACCCCACTTTTATACAGAAAAACCTTTTTCCCTTTCAATTCCGGAATCAGGGCCTCTGTCGGTATCATGATACTGGCATTCTTTTTACTGGTAATCAGTTCGACCCGTGCAAAAGCTCCCGGTAAAACACTTGCCGGTACTTTTTTGCAGATCGCTCGCACACTGATATTGCGTGTCTCGGCATCAATTTTTGGTTCAAAAGCATAGATTTCGGCGAATACTTTTTCGTTGCTGTTGTCGACTGAAAATTGAATGGGGTCCCCGATTTTTATAAGATCGGCATATTTTTCGGGAACAGTAAAATCAACTTTCAAGCTGCCGGTTTGTTGTATGGTGGCGATGATTGTTGAATTGGTGACGTAACTGCCGGCACTTACCTGCCGCAATCCGATTTTCCCTGCAAAGGGTGCCCTTATTTCAGTCTTGGCGATCTGGGCTCGGGTATAATCCATATCAGATGAAATCAGTTGTAATTGGTTAGCGCCTTCATCATATTCTTGTTGGCTTACCCCTTGTATGTCGAGCAAACCTTTGAGCCGATTGCTTTTTTCACGTGCAAGTTTCAATTGATAACCCAATCGCTTCAATTGGGCTTGC
>CAZFKA010000368.1:0-1905 GCA_964519155.1 uncultured Bifidobacterium sp.
GTGTGCAGAATACCAGTTTTAAAAATCGTTTTCATACCTATGGCGATCTGCGGAAAGCATACACCGGCAGCGAATCATTGCCTTTCAAAATTTTGCTGAGTCACGATCCTTCACATTGGGATGGTGAAGTCAATACGCACTACCGGGATGTAGATCTCACCCTTAGTGGGCATACACATGGCTTTCAGTTCGGTGTGGAAATACCTTGGTTAAAATGGAGTCCTGTTCAATATTTGTACAAGCAATGGGCGGGTTTGTACCAGGAAGGTGAACAATATTTGTATGTAAACCGGGGCTTTGGTTTTCTGGGTTATCCCGGTCGTGTAGGCATACTACCGGAGATCACTCTAATTGAGCTCAGTTAATGCTGGTTAAAATTCTTCACCTTTTCCAATACCTCTGCTTCCAGACTATTTTTATACGCAATACATTTCTTTTGGATAGTGGTATTAGCGCTTCCCAAAATCTGCACAGCCAGGATAGCCGCATTTTTGCTGGCATTCAGGGCCACGGTGGCTACCGGAACCCCATTCGGCATTTGCAAAATAGATAATATTGAATCCCAACCATCGATTGAATTGCTCGATTTCACCGGTACACCAATTACAGGTAAAGGGGTTATGCTGGCTACCATTCCGGGCAAGTGGGCTGCTCCGCCCGCTCCGGCAATTATAACTTTTATACCTCTTGTATGGGCTTCGTTTGCGTATTGCATCATCCGTCGTGGGGTACGATGCGCTGATACAATCGTGCATTCACAAGGTACTTTCATACTATCGAGAAAGTCAGCGGCGTCCTTCATCACTTTCCAGTCGCTGTCGCTACCCATGATAATGCCTACAAGCGGCTTTTTGCCAGCAAGGTTTGTCTTACCCATATTGCGGTGTTTTTTGCTTCATTAATATCCGGATGGGTCACGGTTACATGTCCCATTTTCCGGAAAGGTTTGGTTTTCTTTTTTCCATAAATATGTACCGATACACCTTGTTGGGTCAGGCATTGTTCGATACCATCGTACACCACGTCGCCCTGATAACCTTCCGCTCCCAGAATATTTACCATCGCAGAGGGCATGATCAGTTCGGTACTGCCCAATGGCAAATTGAGAATACCCCGTATATGCTGTTCATATTGCGATGTATAGGCACTTTCAATGGTTTGGTGTCCGCTGTTATGCGGTCGGGGCGCCACTTCGTTGATGAGGATATTGTATTCTTGATCGATTAGAAATTCTACTGCCAATAAACCACAAATGTGCATTTTTTCAATCAGCGATTCGGCAATCAGTTTTGCTCTGGTTACCAAATTAGCTTCTACCGGTGCCGGATATAACAGCAGATCGAGCATATTGGCTTGCTCATGAAAATCCATCAGCACGGCATCAAAGGTGCTCACCTCTCCGTCGGCATTGCGAGCCGCCGTTACGGCTATTTCGTGCATGATATTTATCTTATCTTCTACAAGGCAGGGTACATCAAATAATTTCTGCAGATCTTCTTCGGTATTGACCACTTGTACCCCCCTGCCGTCGTACCCGGCTTTTCGTGTCTTTTGTACAAAAGGCAATTGCAGGGTTCCTTCATGTATAGCTGCCAATACTTCCTGTTTACTGTTGAACAAAATAAAATCAGCAGTAGGCAGTTCGTTAGCACGAAAGAAAATTTTCTGTAACCCTTTATCCTGAATGGTTTCAAGGGCTGCAGGTGCCGGATGAACTACTACCCCTTCGGAAGCTAATTGACGGAGAGCGTCTACATTGACATGCTCAATTTCGATAGTGACCACATCACAATCGCGACCAAACTGATACACGGCATCAAAATCCTGCAAATTACCCAATACAAATTCATGACAACTATACCGGGAGGCCGCTTCATGATCGGGATCAAGTATTTTGGTATGTAT
>CAZFKA010000369.1:0-1897 GCA_964519155.1 uncultured Bifidobacterium sp.
GCAAATGCTGAATTTGTGAAGGGCACCGAAGGATATACCGATACTCCGGTGACACAAATGCGCAAGATCATCGCTCAACGACTGGCGGAAAGCAAATTTTCGGCCCCGCATTTCTACCTGAAAACTACTGTAGAAATGGACAACCTGATGAGTGCACGCAAACAAATGAATACGTTGAGCGATGTAAAAATTTCGATCAATGATATGATGATCAAAGCATGCGCTTTATCGCTGACCAAACACCCTGATGTGAACAGCAGCTGGTACGGCGATTTTATCAGGCAAAACCATCATATCCATATTGGAAGCGCAATTGCCCTACCTGAAGGTTTGATTGTGCCGGTGATCAAATTTGCTAACCAAAAATCATTGGCACAAATCGCGACAGATGCCAACAGTCTGTACGATAAAGCCCGAAATAAAAAGATTCAACCGGCTGAATTCAGTGGGAATACCTTTACGATTTCCAATCTAGGCATGATGGATATCGATGAATTTACAGCCATAATCAATCCGCCTGATGCCTGCATTCTGGCCGTCGGTAAGATCGCGCAAACCCCGGTGGTCAGAGATGGGCAAGTGGTTATACGCAATCTGATGAAATTGACACTCAGTTGCGATCATCGGGTGGTGGATGGTGCCGTTGGGGCTGCTTTTTTGCAGACACTTAAAGGATATCTTGAAAATCCGATTTCGATGTTGATCTGACAGTCTCTGCCCGACCAATAATTAAGCAATCAAGTCGGGGATTGGCTCACAATGTAACCCATGAATATTGTGTAAACGCTCTAAAACGTTTTGCTCCTCGCGCTTAGCGATCCGGATGTCCATTGCACAGAATAAGGCCATTTGTTGCGCACTGATCTCGAGCTGACAATTTTTTATAACCTGCATCACAGCATTCATCAATGTATAATCAAATTGCAATCGATACGCCGTTTTCCGTTGCCGCGTTTCGATACCACTGCGTATCAATGCTTGCTGGGTCACGGTTTTATAGGCATTGATCAAGCCCGGAACCCCCAATAAAGTACCTCCGAAATATCGGACCACTACTACCAATACCTGTGTAAGTTGCAAACTGTCGATCTGCCCCAAGATGGGTCGCCCGGCACTTCCCGAAGGCTCTCCGTCATCGTTTGCCCGATATTGTGTTTTGTCAAATCCCAGTCGCCAGGCATAACAGTGATGTACGGCTTTCGGATGCAAGTCTTTCAGTTTATGCAAAGCCGACTTGATATCCGATGCTTGTGTGACCTGAAAAGTGTAGGCAATGAAACGACTCCCGCGATCACTGAATTCCGCCTCACTATTGTGTATAATTGTTTGAAATGAAAAAGACATCAGCCATTAAATTTTATCACCCAGCCAAATTAGCACGATAGCCAAAATACTCAAGGCTACACCGAAATAATTTAACCTCGACATTTTTTCTTTAAACACAAATACCCCGACAACTGTCACCACAAACAATACGCCGATATTATTGATGGGGATAGTGGCGGAACTACTCAAAGTACTACTCCCCAACGCTTTGATCAGGTAAAATATCGAAAAATAATTCGGGATACCCAATAAGATTCCGGCAAGCAGATGTTTGACATGGAACTTTTTTTTATGGAAAATATACAGCAGAAGAAGAACCAAAAATCCTAAAAACGCAGCGACAAAAAAGCCGGCGATCAAATATGCATTAGCGGTTGCATCGTTTCGGATGAAGTGTTTTTCGGCGTATTTTGTCAAGGTGTCTATAATGCCGCTCCCCAAAAACAGTATGACAGGAAGCAGGTATACCGACCATCCCTGAGTCGCGTTGTTTTTTTATTTTTTGGTGTTGGTTAAAATGTATGCTACCACTGCACAAAAAAAAACGGTCCACATTTAACAACCCATTTTT
>CAZFKA010000370.1:0-1860 GCA_964519155.1 uncultured Bifidobacterium sp.
TTTTTACGCAACTCAATAACCTTATCGAATCGATTGAAAAGCACTAGACTCGCTTAATATAGAGATCAACAGGCAAAAAAATGGCCTCCAGAGTGCGGAAGCCATATAGTTGAAATAATGTAAATAATAAATTAGTTACCCGGCGGAGGCGTTTGTCCTTGAGCGGGTTGTTGCTGAGGAGCAGCTTGTTGTTGCGGCGCAGCTTGTTGCTGAGGAGCAGCTTGTTGTCCATCCGCTGGAGCGTTGTTTGCCGGTGCCGGTGCAGGTGCAGGAGCGGGTGCGGGTGCAGGTGCTGTAGCGGGTGCTCCACCGGCTGCTGCTTCCGATCTTGTTTTTTGATTTGCATCTGAACTGGTTTTCGGTGCCGTAATAAAACTGAGCAAAGTCAATACCAGCAACACAGAAGCCGCCACCCAAGTGCCTTTTTCTACGATATCAGTACTTTGTTTGGCACCCATCATTTGGTTGCCAATGCCACCAAATGAGCCGGCCAGTCCGCCACCTTTAGGATTTTGGATCAATACAAAAAACGCCAAAACAGCGCAGGTGATGATAATCAGTACAAAAAATAGAATGGTCATTGCTTAGGTAAAGTCTTTAATGTTAATTAATTCTTTTATGCGGTCGGCAAAGTAAAGATTTTTTTCGGGATTACGCAAACTTAATTTTTTGTACATATCAATCGCCTTATCGGTTTTGCCTTGCTTAGCCAGTATAATGGCCAATGGTTCACTGATCACCGTATTTTCTGAAATGGAGTCCATGGCTTGTTTAAAAATCTCTTCCGGTATTTCTTCTTCCTCTTCTTCAGATAATGCGGCGAGTTTCTCTTTTTGCCAGGACGTTTTCAATGCTTTTTTATCCTTTTCTTCCTGTTTTTCTTTCTCAGTTTTATGTTTGAAATGAAAAAGCCAGTCTGTAAAACTCATCATAACCATTAAAGACTTGTCCACTTCAACTTCGGATATGGCCTCCGGGGCTGCTTTTTCCACCCGATCAGGTTGCTCAATATCGTCGAGCGGTGGCGGTATATTTTGTGCTTTCAATTCCTTGGCTTCTTCGATCGGATTCGAATTCGGGATTTCGTTGATCAAGGCAAGTATATCTTCTTTTGGAGCTTCGTTTGCAGACAACACATTCTGCCTATGTTGCATTTCCTGACAACGTTTGACAAAAACCGCAAAAAGGTAGGGATCGGATTTGAAAGCAGCAATGGACGAAATGTCTTTGTGCGTGATTGATTCCAAAGACGCAAAATAGGCCAATTGCCCTGCTGCAAACCATGGATATCGTTCTGCAATCGCCTTTATCGGGGCTCGTTCCGCTGCCGGAAAAGCTTGAACAGCAATATTGGACAATACATGATGCAGTGTTACTTTATCCATCGTGTAAAGTTAAACAATCTGACGGTATTTTTTCAGCGCAACACCTGCTCATACAAATGTTTTGCTGCTCACGGTTTGCTTTGCCCATCAGCTTAGCAAACTGACATTCGGTTTCTGGTGACCTTTACGCCCGATAAGAAAAATTGAGATTTTTTTTCTATTATTACATCTTGCATCGCCATTGGCAACCAATACATCACACATGGTTTTAAATTATGTCTGGATTTTTTTCATCGTAGCCGGCTTTTTGGTCGCTCTTTTCAAACTGATCATTCTGGGGGATACAGAAATATTTAAAACCCTTGCAGATGGGTTATTCAAACGCGCCGGAGGCTCAGTGATGGAGGTGGGTTTACCGCTGGCTGGAACCATGATCTTTTTTTTGGGTATCATGAAGGTTGCCGAACGGGCCGGAGGAATCAATTTTATCGCCCGTTTACTCAATCCATTTTTAAAGCGTTTATTCCCCGAAGTC
>CAZFKA010000371.1:0-1855 GCA_964519155.1 uncultured Bifidobacterium sp.
CGTGTAAATGTTTGTTATCGCATCCTTCATACCGCGACCAAATTTTCAGTCGATTTTTACCTTATCAGGGTGATATCACCTTTAAGTTTAAACGTTTGCAATTCGAACGGACAATTATATTCAAGATAAAAATAATACACCCCCATATCACAGGGTTCCTCATCATAAGTTCCGTCCCATTTCTGACCTAAGGTTTTTGTGTGATAGATCAGTTTACCCCAACGGTCGTAAATACTGAATTTGAGCGCAGTTACATCACTGATCGGTATGGGATAGAGTTGATCATTTTTTCCATCTCCATTTGGGGTAAACGCATTCGGCACAACCATTTTACAACATTTCAATATTTCGATATTGACTTCCTTTTCAATTTGGCAACCCATATCATCGGTCACAGCAATGGTCATCGAAGTTTCGCCGAGATCTTTAAAGGTCAAGCCCGTAGCCTGATTATCCCAAGTATAGGTATAGGGTTTCCAACCACCCAGAATGGTGGCAGTGAAGGATCCGGTATTTTGCTCGAAACAATACACATTCTTTTTATCGAATTTGACATCGAGAGGCTCACTGGGGCCCGGTACCAACAGGTTAAAGGGGCGTGTACAGTTATTGGCATCTTTCACCACAACTTTATAGATGCCTTGTGTATTTTGATAGGTCACTGTATCACTCGAATACACACCATTATCGAAAGAATACAGATAACCCGGCGTTCCGCCGGAAGCGCTAAATGAAATAGTTGACGTATGATCGTTATAACAAACCACCGAATCAGCCGTGTATGTCAGATCAATGATAGGTGGTTGCGAAAAGGTAACGGTGGTTGAATTGGTACACGAATTTGCATCAGAAATATAAATTGTGTACACGCCGGCCAGAATATTATCGAGATGGGCATCACTCGTAAACACTATACCATCAAGGGAATATTTGTAAGGAGCGGTACCAAAATGTCCATCCAGTATTGCTGACCCCTTGTCGCCATTGCACAGTGGAGGTATATAAGACGCCACAATCAGTTGAGGTTTGCCATCGTTAAGTAGCACTATCGTGTCTGTTTTCTGACAACCTATGCCGTCGGTGGTTGTCAGCCAGTAGGTAGCGGCATTTAAACCGGTAATAAAAGTTCCGGTTTGTCCGGTACTCCAAAGTTGGGTTACAACGCCTTGCGCATTTTGCACACCGTTCAGATAAATTGAGCCATTACTGGTATCGCAATTCGCATTCGAATGGGTGATATTATTGATCAATCCCAGAGAGGGCAATATGACGAAAGTATCTACTTTGAAACAAGCTGAAGTGTCGCTCGTAATACAATAATGTGTACCGGGTGCCAGATTTACGGCAGTAGCAGTTGTTTGTCCACTGGGTTGCCACAAATACGAATAGGGGGGCACGCCGTAAATGGCTAAAATCGATGCAGACCCATTATTCAATCCGCATTTCGTATTGACCTGCGTTTTGGTTGTTTCCAACACCGGAACATCCGTCAGGTTTGTACTCCAGTTGGTGACACAGCCCCGCGAGTCGGTGACTGTTATGCCGTAAACGCCGGCCGGTAAATTATTCAATTGATTGGTGGTATCGCCTGTGTTCCACAGCAACGAATAGCCCGGCGTTCCGTTCGTGACGGTAATGGTAATGGCTCCGCTCGAGTCGCCACAGACCGGTTGGGTAATTGCATACTGGATTTGGGGAAGACTATCGAATAACAAAATGATCGGGAACTGCTGTGTACAACCATTCGCATCCGTAACGGTAGCCACAACACCCCCCGGACCGATACTGTCGCACATATTGCCAATATCTCCATTCGACCACGTAATTATGTAGGGAGGCGTACCACCATTAATAT
>CAZFKA010000372.1:0-1848 GCA_964519155.1 uncultured Bifidobacterium sp.
ATTAATAACAAATTTTAAAAATTAAAAAATATAAGAAAATGATTTTAGTAACAGGAGCTACCGGACATCTTGGAGGAGCTGTGGTAGAACAACTATTAAAAAACCTTGCACCCAATGAATTTGCCATTCTTGCGAGGGATCAAAACAAAGCAAAACATTTTGCAGACAAGGGCGTTGAAGTGCGTATAGCGGATTTCGACAACAAAGATTCTTTAGATAAGGCATTTAAAGGCATCAGTAAAGTTTTGCTCATTCCAACTATTGTACCCAATCGTTTGGAACAAAATAAACTGGTAACAGACATGGCAGTAAAAAATGGAGTAAAGCATATTGTTTATCCTGGTATTTCCCATAAAAATATCAACGAATCTGCTGTGGAAGGTCTTGATGCTCATTTCAAGACGGAAGATTATATCCGTGGAAGCGGGCTTATTTACACCTTCCTTCGCAATAATCTTTATATGGATACCTTGCCACTTTACGCAGGTGAAAATGTATTTGAGAAGGGCTTTTATTTACCGGCTGGAAACGGGAAAGTTCCTTTTGTACTTAGAAGAGAAATGGGGGAAGCCGCTGCTAATGTGCTATTAGAAGATGGGCACGAAAACAAAACGTACGACATTGCTGGAAATGTCCTTTATTCCTATCAGGATGTTGCAGATGCCCTATCCAAGATTTCTGGAAAAAGAGTATCATATACCGCAGCAGAGCCAGAAACTTTTGCCCAACAATTAAAAGAATCAGGCGTTGACGACTTCATTATTTTCATTGTTACTGGCTTCAATATTGATATTAAAAATGGGCAGTTTGAAATAGTTACCAATGACCTTGAAAAATTGTTGGGTAGAGAGCCTGTAGGTCTTGAAAAAGGAATTAAAGAGGTGTTTGGTTTTTAAAAATAATTTTGTAAGTAATCTAAAAAAATAAGGATAATGAGTTTAATTGAATCATTAAAATGGCGTTATGCCGTAAAAAAATACAGCAACCAAAAAGTAAGCGATACTGATGTAAATACTATTTTGGAGGCAATCAACCTTTCTGCAACCTCGGCAGGTTTGCAACCCTTTCGTGTGATTGTAGTAGAAAACCCAGAAACTAGAATGCAGTTGGCAGAAGGCGGTTACAATCCACAAGTTGCAGAAGCTTCGCATTTATTAGTGTTTGCTGCTATCGAAAACATAACAACAGCACACATTGACGACTATATGCAACGCATGGCAGATACTAGAGGAATTCCTGTGGATGCTTTAGGAGATTTCCGTAAAATTTTGGTAGCTAATATCACAAGCAGATCTCCAGAAGAAAATTTTGTATGGGCAACCAAACAAGCCTACATAGCTCTTGGAACAGGTCTTGCGGCTGCAGCAGAATTACGCATTGACTCAACTCCAATGGAAGGTTTTGACCCAAAAAAGTATGATGATATTTTGGGCCTTAAAGAAAAGGGTTTGAGAAGTATCGTATTGCTTTCATTAGGTTATCGAGATGCAGAAAAAGATCCTTTTGCGAATGCTACAAAAGTACGTTTACCATTAGATGGTTTTGTAATTTCAGAATAGATATAAACCATTTTAATACAAATAATAGTACTCTTACACGAAAAATATAATGTTATTGAGTATTGCAGCTAACGTTTCGCAGATTGGCGATGGGCGGGCTTTTCAGCACAAAAGTTTGTGCATAGAACTGAACTTTCGGCTACCACAAA
This sequence comes from uncultured Bifidobacterium sp., assembly GCA_964519155.1. Taxonomy (GTDB): domain Bacteria; phylum Bacteroidota; class Bacteroidia; order Chitinophagales; family Chitinophagaceae; genus OLB11. The sequence continues at coordinate 1,709 of CAZFKA010000372.1, forward strand.
ACTGTCAAGTGGAGACGAAACCCCGCCTATTGCCAATGTGCTGTTAGGTGCTGGCGTTTCTGGTTATGGGGCGATTATTATTTTTTGTGTGGCCTTTTGATTAGGTGTTTCAATTGTCAAAATTTTTGTTGCTCCAAGGG
>CAZFKA010000373.1:0-1841 GCA_964519155.1 uncultured Bifidobacterium sp.
AAATTTACTACATTTTTTTAACATTTCAAAATATCTTTTACCACACTTATAAACATTATAAATATGCAAATATATAAAGTATTAAAAAAGAACAAATAAAAAAGTTTAAAAAAATAATATAGAAAACTAATACCAGCTATTCGTTCGTTTATTGAACTGATCGAGACCAATTTTGAATTGGTAAGGATTATTATATTTATTGGCCAAACTACCCACTGCGTAAAAGCCAATTTTAAATCGTTCGCGCCAAATACGAATGATTTTTTCAATACCGATATAGGCTTCTGCATAATTCAATTTTCGTTCCGGTACAAACAAAATTCCTCCACCGGCCACTTCCAATAAATTCAGTTTTTTGAGCAAGGGGACTTTATTGATGATCGCGCCATTAAAATGATGCAGATAATGCCCTTCATAAAATCGACGGAAAATAGGAAAGGTGGAATCAAGTGCCTGAAAGCTTCTTAGCGGATTATTAAAAAAGAAAGGATTGCCCCGGCTGATAAATTTATAGTCGATATATTTCAGTTCTTTACGCCCAATAAATTCTCCTGAAAATATTTGGTACTGCGATATGCCGGCAAGACCCAGTTTGAGCTTTTGAAATATGCCAAATTCAAGATAATCAAAATTGATCGAACTGTTCAAAATACCCGGAATGCCTTTGCGCCAGCGTCCGTATATGGTCGGAAAACGCGAACCTAAAATGATCTTTTGTCTGGGTTCGCGGATATACAATTGAAAAGGGGTGTACTCCAGTTTGATAGAAGCATAAAACGCATCATACGGATCAAAGGCAATCGGTTCATTATTGAATTTCAGCAAGGAGTCGTATTTACGGCTGAGTTGCAGATCATTGATCGATGTCCGGCGCGAAAACTCGACGGTATTGCGTAACACGAGTCCATTCATCAGCTCCAGTCCATGTTCCAGTTCGATCGTGTTTTTAAGATAGATATTGCTTCGTCTGAATAAATTAACCCAGGCGTCGCCCGAAAAAATGAGGTCGAAGGTTCTGCCCACATTGGCCACATAATAGCCCTGTGAAAATGGATTGTAAATGTGTTGAAAGGTCAGTGTGCCCATAATGTCACGGTTGAGTATACCATAGGTTGCATCAACGCTGACATTCACACTTGTTTTATTTTCAAATATGCGAAAAAAGCCGACTGAGGTGCCAACACGCGCTCCACCGGGAAGTAGCGGCCGGTAGGCTGATATCAGCGGCGCAAAAGTCCAGCTTCTCTCTTTTTTACGATTATAATTTTCAACACCTAAAAATAAAACCCTGAGCAATGTGATTTTATTTCTTCTGCGGTCGATCGAATCAAGGTATTCTTTCGAATTCATTGCTCGATACACAGAATCGCTTTTGATAATATACCTCACTTCCTTTTCGGTGAGCGGTTCCTTTCGCGCTTCCTTCCAAAAATTGGTATCCTTTTTATAGGCTTCGAGTGTGGTGAGACTTACTTCATTGTTGAAATATTTTTTTGCAAAATTGGTATCAACATGATAGTCATCGTATACCGCCACGGTTCGTCCCGACGATTTGTTTTTACCGTTTTTTACCAGATAATTAAATTCTTGCCGAACAGGGAGCCAGGCCTTATCATCAACAAATTCATTCTTGATCACGGCCTCAAAAAAATCGTACTCAGGCATATGATATTTCGGGAAAGTAAACCGTGCGTTCGTGATCGTCCAACTCGTGTCCACGATCTGCATTTCACCTTCGATCAATGCATTGCCCATTTTACCGGGTGTAAAACTGATCGTGTATATTGTGTAATTATTTTTTTTGATGATCGATACCGTTTTGTACCGGTAAGCAATGAGTC
>CAZFKA010000374.1:0-1836 GCA_964519155.1 uncultured Bifidobacterium sp.
CATATAAACTTCATCAGATTGAGAAAATGGCAGGTGTGAAGTTTGAGAAATTCTTGATTCCAAAAGGTGAAGACATCATCAACAAAAAAATACAACATTTTATCGCTGAAATCGAAAATATCAGCAGTGAAGAATCACCTAAAGTAAATGTACGGCCAGAGTGGCGAGAAGCCTTGATGAACATGGGTCATGAAGAATTGGTTGACCGTCTCCTGACCCAAAAGCTCATGAAGATCGATACCCAATATGCATTGCATGAAGACCTGAACGTAGCTGAAAATCAAAAATCATCAAAAAGCCGTGAAGGACAATCTAGCCGTGGCGAACGTTCGCAAAGTGAAAGAGGGGGAAGCAGACGCGATCGCTTTTCGGCGGATGAAAACACGGTTCGTATGTTCATTAATCTTGGGAAAAAGGACAATTTACGATACGATGAAATGCGCGAGATGATCTTTCGGGCTACAAAAGTAAGTGGTCACAATATCAAGGATATCGACATGAAAGGGGTTTATTCATTTTTTGAAACAGATGAAAAAAGTGCTGAACGAATCTTATCCGGCTTCAGAGATATTGTTTCCAATGGTCGTGATGTACGTATTCAAAAAGCGGAAGAAGGCGATATGGCTTTTGACAGTTCGCCAAAGCAAAATAGCAGGTCATTCGACAAAAAAGGAAGTAAAAGCACTTCTTACGATAAACGAAAATCAGCCAAGGGAGACAGCAAGAGTGGCGGCAGTGGCAGACCCAAATTTAAAAGCAAAGTAAGCAAAAGCTGGTAATTCATGCAACGGTGCTTGACTTCTTGATCGATTCGATTGGGAGCCGATGACTGAGTTGCATCGACCGGCAATGCGCAACAGCGTGACGGCAATTCAATCGGAAATAAATCACTTTTTTTCATTGAGCTATTGCTTAGTAGCTGTTGATTTTAGCGCTACAATGTTGCCTGTGCTTTGCGAACCACCGGTACGGCTAAGCCTCAACTGTATTTATTGCCCAAGGGTATTGACGGCATAAGAGGGGTAATGATTTTTGTCACATTCCTGATCGGTTGACCGAATATTTCCTTGACCACCAATTTGTGTTTTGTTGTGTAGCCGTTGATTGACACCGAAGCAGGAAACTAATGGTTTTCCTGTTGTAAATTATACAAACTGCGATAGAGTCCTTCGGGGATTTCAAGCAATTCGCGATGTGTACCTGATTCGCGAATTCGCCCATCTTCCAACACAATAATGCGATCGGCGTTTCGGATAGTCGACAAGCGATGAGCAATAACAAATGAAGTACGGTTTTGCAATAAATTCTGCAAAGCTTCTTGCACCAGCAATTCCGATTCGGAGTCAAGCGCACTTGTTGCTTCGTCGAGTATTAGAATGACAGGGTTTCGAAGAATCGCACGGGCGATGGCGATCCGTTGTCGTTGTCCACCACTCAGTTTCACCCCGCGTTCGCCAACAAGGGTCTGGTATCCTTCGGGGAATTTTGAAATAAATTCATGAGCGTTCGCACTTCGGGCGGCTGTTTCCACTGCTTGTTGTGTGGCATTCGGATTTCCGTAGGCAATATTTTCAAAAATACTTCCGCCAAACAGCATCACATCTTGTGGCACCAGGGCCATTTGTTTCCTTTGTTGGGTGAGTGGGATCTTTTCTGCTTCCACCTGATCAAATAAAATTCGTCCCTGATCAGGATGGTAAAAACGCAGTAGAAGAGCTGCGAGCGTACTTTTTCCGGATCCACTAGGACCAACAATAGCGATTTGTTGACCGGGTTTCACATGTAAAGACAGTTGATCCAGAATTTGAATTTCCGGACGCGAAGGATAGCTGAAGG
>CAZFKA010000375.1:0-1798 GCA_964519155.1 uncultured Bifidobacterium sp.
CTTCAGGGTTATATTGCTGTTCATGTTGCAAATCACCAAATCCGGATTTGTAATGTCGAAGCTATTGGTTACATCACCGATCATTCCCGCCGTAAATTGTTCTTTACCTTTGATCACTACTTCGATACGTTCGCTACTGATCTCGGTATCGTTTTTCTTTTTAAATCTAACTTGTTTAAGGTTGAGAATCAACTCAGTAACATCTTCTGTTACACCTTTAATTGTGGTGAATTCGTGATCGACACCATCTATTTTTATGCCATTGATCGCATACCCTTCCAGCGAGCTCAGCAACACCCTGCGAAGAGAATTTCCAACGGTAACACCAAATCCGGGTTCGAGTGGCTTAAACTCAAATACACCTTCAAATTCAGTAGCCTTTTGGAGAACGATTTTATCTGGTTTTTGAAAACTTAAAATTGCCATTTAATTTTTGTTGTTTTTGTTGTATAAAATTATTTTTAAAATATCAAAACTGATCAGTATCCTTATTTAGAATACAATTCCACGATCAGTTGTTCTTTGATATTCTCCGGCACACTTTCTCTTTCCGGATGAGCGATATAAGTTCCTTTCATTTCCTTTTCGTTCCATTCGAGCCAGTTGATCTTAGGGTCTTTACCACGCGAACGTCCCGCCAATGCTGCATTAGCGGCACTTTTTTCTTTCAGTCCGATTACATCTCCAGGTTTGAGTTTGGCTGAAGGCACATTGCACACCTCACCGTTAACGGTAATATGTTTGTGAGAAACCAACTGACGTGCAGCAGGTCGTGATTCAGCCAGCCCTAATCGATAAACGGTATTATCAAGTCTCGCTTCGAGCAAGCGGATCAAATTTTCACCGGTTACTCCTTTCAGACGAACCGCCTCTTCGAAAGTGTTTCTGAATCGGCGTTCCAATACGCCGTAGGTGTATTTAGCTTTTTGCTTTTCGTGTAATTGCAATGCGTACTCTCCCATTTGCTTACGCTTTTTATTCGCGCCATGTTGTCCGGGAGGATTGCTGTTTTTTTGCAGGTATTTGCCGTTTCCTAAGATGGGTTCACCAAATTTTCTGCAGATCTTGGTTTTTGGTCCTGTGTATCTTGCCATTTTTGTTGGATTTTGAATGTTAACCGGCTAAACTCATATAAAATCCGAATTTAGATTTTAGCCGGGTATTGTGAATGAATAAATTACTTTGTTATAACCTTCTCTTTTTAGGAGGACGGCAACCGTTGTGCGGCAAAGGGGTTACATCAAAAATCGATGTTACTTCAATACCGGAGCCTGATACGGCACGAATCGCACTTTCACGACCCGAACCCGGACCTTTTACAAAAACATCTGCTTTTTTCATCCCGGCATCAAAAGCCACTTTACCGGCATCTTGTGATGCAAGCTGTGCAGCATAAGGGGTATTTTTCTTGCTGCCCCGAAAGCCCATTTTGCCTGCGCTGCTCCATGAAATTACCTGACCTTGTTTGTTCGTGTATACGATGATGATATTATTGAAACTCGCTGTTACGTGCACATCACCATGGGTGTCCACTTTTACGATCCTCTTTTTAGCAGCGGCTTTCGCACTGTTTTGTTGTTGATTTCCTTTTGCCATTTTATTTTTTGTACTGTTATTGTATAAAAAATCAATACACGATACGCGTATTGATTGAATAATCTATTTTTTAGCTGCCTTTTTCTTTCCGGCCACAGTCTTACGACGTCCTTTACGTGTGCGCGAATTCGTACGAGTTCTTTGTCCGCGTACCGGCAAACCTTTACGATGACGCAAACCACGGTAGCAAACGATGTCCAAT
>CAZFKA010000376.1:0-1796 GCA_964519155.1 uncultured Bifidobacterium sp.
GGTAAAAACCGATCGGAAATATAGCGACTCGATAATTCCACGGCGGCTATGATCGCTTCGTCTTTGATCTGCACATGGTGGTGATTTTCATAACGCTCTTTCAATCCCCTCAGTATCGAAATCGCGTCCTCCGTGCTGGGCTCATCAATCATTACTTTCTGGAAACGTCGCTCAAGTGCTTTATCTTTTTCAAAATATTTCTGGTATTCACTCAGGGTTGTAGCGCCAATGGCTCTCAATTCGCCCCTTGCCAATGCGGGTTTCAATATATTGGCTGCATCCATGGCGCCTTCACCACCACCGGCTCCAACTAGGGTATGTATTTCATCAATAAACAAAATGATCTCTCCATTGCTTTCGGTCACTTCCTTGATCACTGCTTTGAGTCGTTCTTCGAACTCCCCTTTGTATTTTGCCCCGGCAATGAGCAAACCCATATCCAATGCAAAAATCACTTTGCTTTTAAGATTTTCAGGAATATCGCCATTGATAATACGATGGGCCAGTCCTTCTACAATCGCTGTTTTGCCCACTCCCGGTTCACCCACCAGGATAGGATTGTTTTTACTTCTTCGCGACAGAATATGCAGAGTACGCCTGATTTCTTCATCGCGCCCAATCACCGGATCAAGTTTGCCGTTTGCCGCCATCTCGTTGAGGTTATTGGCATATTTTTTAAGTGATTGAAAATTGCTTTCACTGGTTTGCGAATTCGCTTTATTGCCCTTGCGAATTTCATTGATCGATTTTTTTAAATTTTTTTCCGTTAGTCCTGCGTCTTTGAGTAGGTGACTCACCGCGTCATTGTTGCTTAGCAATGCCATCAGCAAGTGTTCCGGGGTAATAAACTCGTCGCCGAATTCTTTCAGAAATGAACCGGCTTTGAGTACCGTTTGATTTACGTCTCTTGAAATCACCTGTCCGCCCTCGCCTGAAGTTGTCGGAATTTTACCCAGCACATCATTGAGTTTCTGATCAATAAAAGCAGTATTGGCATCCGTTTTTTTCAATAAGAATTCAATTGAATTTTGCTCATCAGTCAACATCGACTTCAGCAAATGCGCGGTTTCAATTTGTTGATTTTTTTGATTGAAAGCAAGTTGCTGCGCACCGGCAATCGCTTCCTGGGCTTTGATAGTGAAGTTATTTAAATTCATACTATTTTTTTTGTATAACGGCTTGAATGCAAAATTAAGCCCAAATGAAGCGGGGTGGAACAAATGGCATGAAATGTTTGATTTTACTGACTTTCTTGCTGTTTTTTTGTTTTTTTTCTGCTATTTTTTCATGTACGAATCAATAATTGAATATACATTTACACCTTCCTTTTTTTACCTCCGCAAGTATCATCCGATCGAATCTTGGTTGTACGATTTGTTTGAAACTGCGATTTTTTATGCGTTTGTTCAGAGAGGAATCACACTGACCCTTAAATCTTTTTTTAGCTTTTGGATTCATTGACACATATCGTTTTGGGTGCTGCTATCGGCGACCGGATTCTGGGAAAAAAAATTGGCCGGCATGCCCTTTGGGTAGGCGCTTTGGCAAAAACACTGCCCGATTTTGATATTCTGGTGGCCGGTACCGGAGCTTCCGACCCCAGAAGTTATATTCTCTACCATCGAAGCTATACGCATTCATTTTTTGTTGAGTTGCTCACGGCCTTCCCGATGGCTTGGATATTTTTTATGTTGTTCAAACGAAAGGTCTCCTATGCCTGGTGGTTTGTTTTGTGGTTGACGTGTTTGTGGGGCCATTCCCTGCTGGATCTCTGTACAAACTTTGGTACCCGTGTT
>CAZFKA010000377.1:0-1789 GCA_964519155.1 uncultured Bifidobacterium sp.
ATTTTAAAGGGCTAATTCAAAAAATAAAAAATGGGACGTTGATTTCCTATGACTGCGGCTGAGCGCTTTGGATAAATTCTGTGCGCAAAAGTTCGATAAATTCAAGCAGTTCGTTTCTTCCTTGCCTTTTTACTGCAGAGCTTACAAACGCGACGGGCATTTCTTCCCAGCTTTTCAATAAAGCAGTTCTAAATAATTTGATATTTGTGCTTACATTTCGTTGCGAGTCTTTATCGGCTTTTGTAAAGACAATACTGAAAGGAACTTTTTTTTCACCTAACTTGTTGATGAAATCGATATCTTTTGCTTGCGGACTGTGTCGGGAATCGATTAACACAAATAAATTGCACAGGGTTTTGCGTTTTTCAATATATGTCCAAATCATTTTTGTCCAATCGCCTCGTTTGCTCTGCGACACTTTTGCAAATCCATAGCCCGGTAAATCGACCCAATACATATTTTTATTGATCAAAAAATGGTTGATAAGTTGTGTTTTCCCCGGCGTGGCAGAGGTTTTGGCCAAATTTTGTTTATTGGCCAGCATATTGATCAGCGATGACTTCCCCACATTGCTGCGCCCAATAAACGCTACCTCAGGTAAGGGACTGGTAGTGATTTTTTCAACATCGGTATTGCTGATGATGAATTCACTCGATTTAATTTCCATGCGTTGGCAAATGTAGTTTTTTTTGGTGAATCACCTGATGATGAACATTTTCATCTGACCAATCTGCGTTTTTTATCCGATCGTTTTGAATCAGAATACAAACATTAATTCAAACGAATTTCAACCTGACATGTCAGTCAATTGCTCGAGTATGCCATGTTGAATCTGATCATAATTGCTTCCCCGGTGCGTTTTTCAATCGCTTGATTTTGACTGCTTAATGGTGAATTGATCTTGGGGCAGCCCAATAATATTGTTGCAACAACATTGCTCGTCTACAGAAAGTGTAGATTAATCGCTATAAAATCTGCTTTTTTGTCATAGTTTGGTCAAATATTTGCTATAGTGTTAAATAAAATAAAATGCTGATCAAGAATATTAATTTTATCAGCTAGAATGTTCTTAAATATTTACTAATGAAAAAAGTTTGCATCATCTTTATATTCATTTGTATTAATGTTTTGTGTGCAGAGAGAATTTATGCTACCAATGCCGCCGGTGGTGAATTAATTTACGCACTGGTACCAAACACTACAAATCAATATCAGTTCACATTCAAATTCTACCGCGACTGCAGTGGGGTAGCTGAACCGGCCACGTTCACTATGTGTTATAACAATACCTGCGGGGTAAATAACCAGTCGGTGACTTTGTCGAAAATCGTCGGCAATTTGCCAAATGGCCAACCGAACGGCAGCCCGATCGTACAGGTTGGTTGTTACAACCAAGCTACTATCTGCGAAGGAGGATCGGTGGCCGGTTATCGCGAATGGTGGTATACCGGTACGGTAACCCTCAATTCGACCTGTAATTTCTGGCGATTTTGGGTTGCACTCTGTTGCAGAAACAATGCTATTGGCAATGTCACCACACCGGGATCGCAAAATATATTTATTGAAGCTGATTTCGATAATAACACGAATCTAAACAGTTCGCCTTTTGTCGCATCTCCTCCAATCGCCTATTATTGTGTAAACACACCTTCCTTTGCGTATTACACCGCTATCGACCCCGATGGTGATTCTCTTTCTTACGAGTCAATTGCACCACAACACAACAATACCGGGTGTAATAATCTCGCTCCGGTCAATATTTTTTCAGCACCATACACTATTGCAGATC
>CAZFKA010000378.1:0-1779 GCA_964519155.1 uncultured Bifidobacterium sp.
AAATATAGTATATTTGTGAAATAGATAATAATTTTTATTAAATAATCGCATAAAAAAAATGAATAGTTTTGAGTTTTAAGTAGAAAATTCCATCATCTTTCGTTATAATATTTATTCAGTTTTGCCTGATGGAAAAGCACATAAAAAAACCTATCTTTGCGTGACTTTTACGAGCTAATTCACGTCAATTTATTTCTTTTTAAAGGTCAAAGCTAAACAAAACGCTATGGCAAAATATATATTCGTTACCGGCGGAGTGTCTTCATCGTTGGGAAAAGGCATTATTGCAGCTTCATTGGCAAAATTATTGCAGGAAAGAGGCTATAAGGTGACCATCCAAAAACTAGACCCCTATATAAATGTCGACCCCGGCACTTTGAATCCTTATGAACATGGTGAATGCTATGTAACCGACGATGGTGCTGAAACTGATCTTGATCTTGGGCATTACGAACGTTTTCTCAGTTCCGCCACGTCTCAGGCGAATAATGTCACCACAGGTCGTATTTACCAATATGTGATCAATAAAGAACGTGAAGGTGCCTATTTGGGAAAAACTGTTCAGGTTATTCCGCATATTACAGACGAAATCAAACGCAGGATTACCTTGCTTTCGCAAAAAAATATTTACGACATTATCATCACTGAAATCGGTGGTACGGTCGGTGATATTGAAAGCCTGCCCTATATTGAATCGATCAGACAATTGCAATGGGAATTGGGGAGAGAAAATTGCATTATTGTACACCTGACTTTAGTGCCTTATTTAAAAGCAGCTAAAGAGTTGAAAACCAAGCCAACCCAGCACTCAGTTAAACTAATGAGTGAAAATGGTTTAACACCTGACATCATTGTTTGCCGTGCGGAAGAGCCCCTCAATGCAGATGTAAAACGAAAAATCGCCTTGTTTTGTAATGTACGACCCGAAGCGGTTATAGAGGCCCAGGATGCTGCAACCATTTACGATGTACCGCTACATATGATGCAAGAAAATTTGGATGCAATTTGTCTCGAAAAGCTACAATTGCCAATGGGAAATGAACCCTTGCTGAAGAATTGGAAAGATTTTTTGAAAAAACTGAAAAATCCAAAAAGCCGGGTAACAATCGGTTTGGTAGGGAAGTATGTAGAACTGCAAGATGCGTATAAATCGATTCTTGAATCGTTTATCCATGCCGGTGCCGTGAATGAATGTAAAGTTGAAGTGCGCAATATTCACTCCGAACATATTGATGCTGAAAATGTCAAATCAAACCTGAGTGGACTGGATGGCATTCTCGTCGCTCCCGGTTTTGGTAATCGGGGTATTGAAGGCAAAATTACGGCGATACAATATGCCCGTGAAAATAAGATCCCATTCTTTGGCATTTGCCTGGGCATGCAATGTTGTGTGATAGAATTTGCTCGAAATGTGCTACACCTGCAAGCCGCCAACTCCACTGAAATGGATGTTCATACGCCTTATCCGGTGATCGATATTATGGACGAACAAAAGAATATTGTCCAAATGGGTGGTACCATGCGTCTGGGATCCTATGACTGCGAAATTGATCTGCATTCGAAAAGTTACGAAGTGTACGGGAAACAATACATCTCTGAACGACTTCGTCATCGCTGGGAGTTTAATAATCAATACCTCGAACAGTTTGAAAAAAGTGGCATGAAAGCAGTAGGTAAAAATCCGAAAAGCGGTTTGGTGGAAATTGTTGAACTCACCGATCATCCCTTTTTTATCGGTTCTCAATTTCACCCTGAACTAAAATCGACCGTTGAGCACCC
>CAZFKA010000379.1:0-1750 GCA_964519155.1 uncultured Bifidobacterium sp.
CCATTGCACTGGCTTTAAGACATTTCAGGAAGGTGATACCGCTACGGGTCGATGCCCCCAGGGTAATACCTTCATGTGTGCGGGTGGCCCGAACGATATTGGCTACCGCCTTTACTATTTCCTCATGCACAAATACTTTTTCAGCCTCATCCTGCAATTGTAAAATTTCATGAAGACTTAAAACTTGCTGAATTTGCTCAAGATTGTTACTGATATGGAGATAGTTCTTATAAATATCAATTTCGGTTTCTTCATTGACATAACCAAAGTAAATCTTCATGAAAAAACGATCGAGTTGAGCGGCCGGCAATGGGTAGGTGCCTTCCATTTCTATCGGATTTTGCGTGGCAATTGTAAAAAACAGCTTTTCCAGCCGATAAGTATTTTCGCCCATCGTAATTTGGTGTTCGGCCATACATTCCAGTAAGGCACTTTGCACTTTGGGTGAGGCCCGGTTGATTTCATCGGCCAACAATACATTGCAAAACAAGGGACCTTTTTTAAATATAAATTCCTTTTTCTGGTCATCAAAAATATGACTACCTAACAGATCCATGGGCAGCAGGTCAGGGGTAAACTGCACCCGCTTAAAAACAGCGTTGTTTGACTGATTGCCTGAAATAGATCCTGCAAGTGTGCGCGCCAGAACTGTTTTACCGGTACCCGGATTATCTTCCATCAAAATATGTCCTCCTGCGATGAGGCAGATGATCACATTTTTGATTTGCGGTCGTTTTCCCCTGATCACTTTCTCAATGTTGTTGATCAGTAACTCAATCTTGTGTGCAGGTGATTCATTGGTATCAACAATTGGCGTTGATTCATTCTCTAAATCAATATTGTTCTCCATATTTTATGGTGTTTTTTGGGGTTCAGATAAATAAAAGTAGCGGATAAACTGATTCAAATTCAGGAAACGGCCGATCCGTTTCATAAAAGTAAAATGACTTTTTATTTTTTGTTCAAAAGGAACAAAGAATTTGCCCACTTCATTTTCTTCCATTGGACTCAACGCCTGGTTGGCATATTTTGTTTTCAGGTAAAGGATCATGAAAGCGCCAAATCGTGTTTCAAATTGCGGGTCAACTTTATGTTGTGCAAAATAAAAGGGTGTACTGTCGTTGCGATCGATTTGCAACTGGTTGAGCAAAAAGGTAGCAGCTTTGTAACTGTAGTATGCTTTTTCTGTGCCGGTTTTTGCTCGGTTTCTTTTGATTTTATACCATTTGTAGACCAACACCGGTACCGCAAAAAGGAGCAATATCGCCGTCAATAATATCATGGCTATATGCAACAGATAAAAAGTAAGTGGTCGCTCGTGGTCATTCGTTTTTGCCGCTTCGTTTTTTTGTTGCTTTTCTTTTTCATTTCTGATATATACCTCATCAATCGGTAATTGTTGGGGCATTTTTTCCAGTAAGGCCTGCGCTTCTTTTTCTGCACTATACCCTTTTAGTTTTTCGGCGTATGAAACCACCATGACTTCATTATTTTTTTGCAGATAAGATAAGGGTACCTTGATACTGTCTTTCCAGATATTGGCGATGCGCAGATCAAGTGTTTTTTCTGTATGTACATTTTCATACTCTACATCTTTAAAGATAAAGCGCGAGATGAGTAACTGGCAGGTTTTTTTAAGTGTGTCTACCGATATTACCTTGCCATTGGCAGCCATTACCGCATTTGGCGGTTGCATGGGTGGTGTGCCGTCGGGTGTCGGCGATTGTTCAGCTTCGTCGTTGCCTACAGT
>CAZFKA010000380.1:0-1749 GCA_964519155.1 uncultured Bifidobacterium sp.
AAATATGTCGTTGAATGTCGTTTGGCAAAACCCTGCAATTGAAGATGATGGATCCTTATCAGTCTATTGTCAGCAACATCATATTCCCTATATCAATATTGAGGCGGAGCACGGCCATTTACCCAAGCAAACAGAAATGATCAAAATGGTGTATGATCTGATCAAGGAAAAAGAAAAATAAAATAATACCCCTTCCGACGATAATGCATCGATAAATGATGTGCGTTTGGAAGAAAAAAATCAACTCACTCTGCTGACTTTTCCCTGCTCCAATTTGTAGCCTTGTCCGCTTTCTTCGCAAGTAGCCAGCCCATTTTCGTCGAACTGCAAACGATGTCCATATTCGCTCATCCATCCGATTTGTCTGGCCGGATTGCCAACGATCAAGGCATAGTCAGGAACATGTTTGGTAACTACGGCACCGGCACCCACAAAGGCATATTTTCCAATGTCGTGACCGCAAACAATGGTCGCATTCGCACCCACTGATGCCCCTTTGCCGACATGTGTTTTATCGTATTGGCCGCGGCGATTCACTCCACTTCTCGGGTTGGTAACATTGGTAAACACACAGGATGGTCCTAAGAATACATCATCGTCGCAGGTAACCCCGGTATAAATCGATACATTGTTTTGTATCTTAACATTCTTGCCCAATATCACTTCAGGAGATACGACCACATTCTGTCCGATATTGCAATGATCACCTATGGTGCATTGCGGCATGATATGACTGAAATGCCAGATCTTTACCCCGTTGCCAATGATACAGCCTTCGTCGATCACTGCAGTAGGATGTGCATAAAAATTTGCTTCCATGGAATTTGTTTGAAGCTGCGAATTTAATTTTAAATTTTGATTTTGTCACCCTTTGCTTTTGCTGAAAAAGTGCTTTGATCTATTCGGTCGACTCCCCTTTTATCTTATTCAGCAGCAATACTTAATAAGTAATCGCCATACCCGCTTTTCTTCAATGCAGTGCCAAGTTCGATCAGTTTTTCTCGGCTGATAAAACCCATGCGATAGGCCACTTCTTCGATACAACCGATTTTTGTGCCTTGTCTTTTTTCTATGACTCTGACATATTCGCTGGCATCATGCAAGCTGTCGAAAGTGCCGGTATCCAACCACGCAGTTGTGCGATCGAGCACGGCAACATTGAGTTTATTTTGTTCGAGGTAAATTCGGTTGACATCCGTAATCTCGTATTCTCCTCTGGCCGAGGGTTGCAAATTTCGGGCAATATCAACCACCGAATTATCATAAAAATACAGTCCCGGCACAGCAAAATGCGATTTGGGTTGAACAGGTTTCTCCTCAATAGAAATGGCTTTGCTTTGCGCATCAAATTCTACAACCCCGTAACGCTCAGGATCAGAAACGGGATAAGCAAACACATAGCCCCCTTCAACATTATTCAGTGCCTGCAATTGCCGACCCAATCCGTATCCATAGAAAATATTGTCGCCTAAAACCAAAGCAACTTTATCGTTGCCGATGAAAGGCGCACCGATGACAAATGCCTGGGCCAGACCGTTAGGAACTTCTTGTATGGCGTAACTGATCTGACAACCAATTTCCTGACCATCCTGCAATAAGCGGCGAAATTGTGCATTGTCTTCCGGTGTCGTGATGATCAATATTTCACGGATACCGGCCATCAGCAAAACCGATAAGGGATAATAAATCATCGGCTTATCATAGATCGGCATCAATTGTTTCGAAATGGCCTTTGTAATAGGATATAAA
>CAZFKA010000381.1:0-1741 GCA_964519155.1 uncultured Bifidobacterium sp.
ATGTTGGATTTTGGTATGTCTGTTGATGTCTGCACGGTGGTCGGTTAGGGTTGCCGATAACGGTTTACGGCTTGGCGAAGGCAGGGATTAGAAAACCGTCAGCTCAAATATAGTACAAATGTTGATAGAAGTATAAATGCTCAATTACTTCCGTCTGCCCTGCTTTTGCCAAACCGATGTTGTAGGCAGTTTTATTTTCTTTGTCACATATCGTCATTTATATAGCTGTTTAATGATTTGGAATATTGCTGTTAAGATAATTATTCCTAAAACTATATATCTAAACACTGTCTCTGTTGTTCGTTGAAGAATTAGTTTACCAATGTAGCTACCTAAAATGCTAATACCAATTAAAAATGGAATTAAAAACAAATACTCTTTTTTAAAGTATCCATTACTGGTATAAACAACGGCTCTACTTGTATCTACACCTAAATCAATAAGTGCAGAGGTTGCAATAAAAATTTCTTTTGGTAATTGAAATGCAGCTAATGTAATTCCTCTTATTGCTCCTCCTGTTCCTGCAATACCTGCAATAAAGCCCGAAGCAACTCCACCTAAATATAGATTTTTGTCTGTTTGTTGAACTGGTTTGTTAAAATTGATTAGTAAATAAAAAGCAAGAATTATCAATATGAAATTCATTGCTAATTCAATTTGTTGTGTAGGCAAAAATGTAGTTATGTATGCACCAATAATTACAAAAAGAACAGCTGGTATTCCTAATTTTATGGCTATGTCTTTATGAATACCTTGTCTAAATAACGCTATTTTAGAAAGATTGCTAAAAACGTGAAATACAGCCGTTATTCCTAATACTGTTTTAAAGTCAAAAAACAATGAAGCGACAGGCACAAACAAAATAGAAGAGCCAAAGCCTGAAATAGTTCCTAATATTTCAGACACAAATGCAAGTATTATGAAAGCATAATATTTCTCCATTTTTGATTATACATTTACTCCAAATAAGTAACCAACAATTGCTGATAATCCCATTGCAATGGTCCCCCAAACTGTAATTCTCATAATTGCTTTGGCAACACTTGAACCTCCCGTTTTTGCAGACATTGCACCCAAAATAATCAGGAAAATTAATGTAAATCCGTAAAGCCAATACTCCATTCCTTTTACTGGTGCAAATAATGTTACTAATAATGGAAGTACACCACCAATAGTAAATGCGGCACCTGAAGCCAATGCAGCTTGTAATGGGTTAGCTTGACTGATTTCGTTTATTCCTAACTCATCACGAATATGAGTGCCTAATGCATCAGTTTCAGTTAGTTCTTTTGCAACTTGCAAAGCAGTATCTTTCTTTAAACCTCTTTTCTCATAAATTTGGGCTAAAATTTGGAGTTCTGCTTCTGGCATTTCTTGTAGCTCTTTCTTCTCTCTTTCAATATCGGCTTTTTCAATGTCTGTTTGTGAACTTACCGAAACATATTCTCCTGCTGCCATTGACAGTGCTCCTGCAACAAGTCCTGCAACAGTTGCCAACATAATTGGTTCTCTTGTGCTGCTTGCTGCTGCAATACCTATGGCAAGGCTAGAAATCGATATAATACCATCATTAGCACCCAAAACGGCAGCTCTCAACCAATTACTTCTGTGAATATAGTGGCTGTCTAAATAATTGTCGATGTTTATCATTTTACTTTTTGTTAGTTTAGTCTGCCTAAAATTGCCTACAACGTCCGGCAGCTTTGCGAAGTGAGCTAACGCCATAATATACTACTTTTAA
>CAZFKA010000382.1:0-1721 GCA_964519155.1 uncultured Bifidobacterium sp.
AGTCAAACTACTGCGGTGACTAAATTCATTCCTCATATCATTTAAGAAAACAATATTATTATGCAAAGACAAAGTATACTCAGGTTTAGTAAATGCTTGAAAAGCTATTATCTTAGTAAGAAACGGAACTTGTTCAATTAACTTTGGGAAGCTTTTGGGCTTATATTTTTCGTTATAGGTCATTATTATCTTTATAACTTCCGCAAAATCTTTAAACTTTTTTATATAAAAATAGTTTAGCATTTCCTCGACCTGGAGATGAGCATATCTACAGAATTCTTCAAAATTTTTTTTATGATTTGGTGTCTCCTTATGAAATCTTATCATTTCTATACAATCTCTTGTTAGCTGATCCCTAATAATTAAGTCAAAGTCCTTATAATCGATTATACTATCATAATCTATGTGCAAGTATTCTTGTATTAAATTGATTTTGCCCTCTAAAGAATCTTCATTAACCTTTGATATGTCTGCATTTCTTGCGCCTGCAATCCTTGCTAACTCGAATCTCATCCACTCATTTTCTGGCTCATTCAAGATTTCCTCAATAAGCTTTAAAAGCTTTACAAGCTTTTCTTTTTGATATTTCATGAATTACTAGGTTTAAAATAATCCATCGCATCATCCAGTCCTTTATCCAACAAAAGATCAATTACCTTTTCCACATGATTAAATCTTACTGAATCAAAAAGTGACTTACCAATTAAAAGGTTAAATTTTCCTTTAAGATTCCTATACAATTCACATTCTACCCCTCTCACCATCTTCAAATACTCCAGCTTCCCCGCTATTACATTAGCCATATCAGGGTTGCCATTTTTTACATGGCCCTTGTCAGAAGTATACTTCTGTAAAAAGAATGTTGACGCCCTCTCATAACCATATCTTTCCCAGTAGTACAACCATAATCGTATTTGTTTGATATATCGCTTCTGTACATTCACCTTGTCATTTACCAGCAGACCGGTTACCTCCTGGCGGTATCCTTTCTTCTGTAAACGAGTCTTCGCTTCGTTGATATGAAAGCCCTGTTCAGTAATAATGCGATATAGTTCTCTTAAAAAATCCCCATCTTTCTGATACACATTATGCGGAGAGCTGAATGTGATATCGTCGGCATACCGGCTGTATTTAAGACCAAATCTCTTGGCAACACCAGAAAGCAAAAAATCAAGTCGCTGGCAAACAATATTGGTGATGACCGGTGAAGTAGGCGCCCCCTGGGGCAATACATTCTTTTTCACTTTCTCCCACTCACCAGCAGCATTTTTTCTTTCCACTTCCATTTCTGTACAGCAAAGGGATGCAATAATATTAGCAAGTTTTTTTCGTGATTGGGCAAGCTGTTTAACTAGGGTAATATTTTCAGGAGTAAGAATATATTTCTTAGCATCATCAATAATTATTTTATTGACAAGTGCTTCATAATCATTTATCAATTTAAGATCTTCTGAAGCCAGACTTAACGGGTTAACATCCGGTTTGGGTATATGAGCTGTGAGACGTTCCCTATATTTCTCAAACTTCCCGGCATTATCCCAAATCAGAGTCAAAGTATTTTCCTCAATCTTATAATAAATTTTTTCTCCATTTTCAGCAATAAAAATCCTTATACCAGTAGTTATTAATGGCTTGCTTTCTTTTTCAGGGGTTGACTCGATATCGATGAGATTAAAAGGATTTAATTGCAAGCATTTCCATACCCTTGCCTGGTCTATGGA
>CAZFKA010000383.1:0-1717 GCA_964519155.1 uncultured Bifidobacterium sp.
GCTCCGGCTGAATGTCTTCGAGTACGGTTAAGGGAAATGCTGTACGATAGGAACGGGTGAGGTTACCGGGGAATTTTTTGTTGGTAACATTCGGGTCATGTTCAAAAACACCCACTGGTTTTACGCGGTATACCTTATTTTCTCCCTTGCCTTTTGCCAATGTTGCGGCAAGTGCGGCACCGGCAGGCAGCGCAGTAAAATAAATATGATTCATGGTGAGTTGTTCGCGATAGTTTGATTCAAAACCCGGTAGTAACTGATCTCCCGGTTGCAGCAGAGCTTTGGTACCATGAAAAAACGGCCCCGGATCATCGGGTTCCACATTGCACTGTTGCAAAAGATCATCGTAAAAGCGGGCATTCTCTTCGTTTCCGGCTGCACGGCTTGTTGCCCTTAACTTTTGATACAACACAGGTAAGGTGCTCTTTAACGCAATATCGTACTTGCGTTGCAACTCCTCAAGCGCATACGTATAATATTTCAGTTTTTGGATGGTTTCATTATTGTTTTCTCCCAAAAAGTAAAGGGCTAAAAAGCGTTCCCATCCCGGCTTTGCCTGCTCATGCATTTCCGCAAATACGGTTAAAGCTTCTTGCATTTTACCTTGTTCGGCTAAGGCCATACCAGACAAACACAACTTCACGATAGGGTGAAAAGGACTGAATTCCATACAAAAAAATTAATGTAAAAATACCCTGATCTATTGGCCGTCAGGGATAACAGGTTCAACAAGCTTTTTTAATTTTTCGAGTGATTCTTGCCAGCCGAGATAGCACATTTCCACCGGAATCTGCACCGGTATGTTGGTTTGTGTGATGAGAACATCCGTGCCACAAGAGACTTTTTTCAGGGTAACAGTGGTGATCATTTCACCCGGCATATTCGGATCATCAAATTGATCGCTGTACTGAATGAATTTTCCGGGTTCGAGAACAAGGTATTGTCCACCAAATGCATGTGCGTTGCCGGTGCTAAAGTTGACGAAAGACATCCGGAAACTTCCACCCACTTTTGCATCCATATGCTCGACTTCGCACACAAAGCCATTAGGGGGCAACCAGGACGCGAGTGCTGCAGGATGGGTAAATGCCCGGTATATTTTTTCAGGTTCGGCTGTCAGAACGCGATGCAGCATAACACAATTTTCAAGCATAATGTTTTGACTTTTTGTGTTACAAAAATACGTTATCTTTATTAAGCCGATGAACGCCTTGCCGTACAATATTCTCGGAGGCCAAATGGGCATTTTTTCGTCCGTTTCCAGGAGGGGCAATCACGCTACATGTCAGTTGTACAGAGACTTGTAAAGCGATCATTCATTTTTTCGCTGTGGGTTAGCTCCAAAAAAATAAAGCGGAGCATTTTACGGGTCGAATTCGCTTTTAGAGCAAAGAAAGTAAGCGTTCCGACCCCTTGTGTTTAATTTTTTTATTTTAGCCGATTAGGTTTGGTAATTTAGAAAATACATTTATATTTGCACTCCCGAAACGAAGTTCTTTAATTACATTTTTTTTACCACCAGGTCCACAATATGCGGAAGTAGCTCATTTGGTAGAGCACGACCTTGCCAAGGTCGGGGTGGCCAGTTCGAGCCTGGTCTTCCGCTCCATATACTCTGAATCCAAATTTCAATTTTTTGTAATTTGGATTTTTAGTTTACAGCTTTTTTTTTGACAAACCTTGGTGGTGAAATTGGTAGACACGCAGGACTTAAAAT
>CAZFKA010000384.1:0-1717 GCA_964519155.1 uncultured Bifidobacterium sp.
GCTCAACCCCTTTCTCCTGCTTTACCTGTTGTTAGCGTTACACATCCGACTTGTACTAAAGCAACCGGAGAAGTAGTTGTGGTGAGCGATACTACTGCACTGACCTTTAGTTTTAATGGTGCGCCATTCATCAGTTATCCGGTAAGTGGTTTTATTGCAAATGCTGGAATTCATACTTTAGCTGTTCAAAATTTGAGTGGCTGTGCTGCAACTGTACTCAATAATATTGTCATCAACCCACAACCTCAAACGCCTATACCGACTGCTTTAGCAACCACAATAACCTGTTCGGGTGATTATAGCAGCATTACAGTTTCAGCGACCGGTGGTGCATTACCTTATGAATTCAGCATAAATGACACCATATTTCAACCATCCAATATGTTTTTTGTTCCCTCTGGCGTCTACATAATTACAATCAGGGATTCGAATGGATGTTCAAATAAAACAGATACGATCTTTTTACCGGAACCACTTCCCATTATCGGAACTGTTGATGCATCTCCGATAGTTTGTAATGGCGACAGCAGTACGCTTACCATTTCAGCAAGTGGCGGAGTAGGTGCTTTTGAATATAGCTTAAATAATGGATTACATCAAAATTCAAATATATTTATTGTGCCCGCAGGTGATTATACAATAGACATACGATTAAAAGATAATCCTGCTTGTTACGCAGCAATAAGTCCGACCATAACCGTTTTGCAGCCTGAAAAATTAAATATGATTGCGTCTTATGAGCCTATTAAATATTGCGGAGATAATACGATGATTAAAATTACTGCTAATGGAGGAAAGCCACCCTACATAGGCTTGGGTGATTTTATAAAAGGACCGGGGATATCGACATTCACAGTAGTGGATAGCACTGGATGCTCAGTTACTGCTGAAATCATACTCCTGCCGCCCGGTTGTGTAGATTTGCATGTATATCCTAATCCTGCTCAGAATAGTATAAGTATAGATCATTCAGCAGCAATAAGCGAAGGAGCTTATTTTCAAATTATTGCAGATAATGGCGACAAGTTAAGTTCTCAAAAGGTGAAAGAAAATAGCTTTTATAGCACGATAGATATTAGTGCACTTCCACCAGGCGTGTATTTATTGCTTTTTATAAACGGCAATGAAACAAAATGGGCAAAATTCACCAAGGTCGGCAAGTAAGAAAATAGTTTAAAAAGCTCAATAGAAAATAATTTCAATGAGTAGATTGTGTGTAAGGTTTGAAACTACCCTATGTTTCTTTCCGGGCACCGGGAGGGCGGGGAATATTGCTGCAGCCGTTTTTTGAAACAACTAATGTGGGTATCCATTATTTTGCGAAGGGCTGGGGTAAGCCATGGCTTTGGTTCAAGGTTGTCTGCGCGTTGTGCTGAACACCCCTCGCCCCTGGCAATACCATCTTATTTCGAAGCCAGAGCGGAGATGAAGAAATTTCTTCGATAGGTTTTTGAGCACTTTCCTACCCCTTCGGCAATAGTGAGGCCAATAGTAAATGAAGCCTCTAACCGATTACGAGTATACGCGGGGAAGATGTTGCTTGCCATGAATTCCGAACAAGCAATAGGAAATAATTTTGCCTTATTTAGATTTGAAAATTCTGAAAATTAAACGACAGAGTAGGTTTATTTTGAATTTTAGTATGCGTTTGCATGCAAAAAAAAAAAATCAGTGCTCATGTCCGTACTTCGTACTCACACGCACACTGATTTTTATT
>CAZFKA010000385.1:0-1704 GCA_964519155.1 uncultured Bifidobacterium sp.
TTTAAGGTATCCTTTGCTTCTTCGTTGAGCAACTGCAATGTTTCGATAGGGTTATTACGGATAAAACTTTTCTCTCCTTTAAACAGCAAGGTTTTACCAATACGATGCAAAACACCCACAATACGCGGTGCAAGCATCAACAATACCACAAGTGCAATACCCCAGGCAACAAACAATGTTGATTTTTGAGCGAGATCAAGCAACATGCCGATGTTTTTGAAAAACCAAAAACTGCCACCAATCAGCATGGCACCATAAAAAACCTTTGCAAGGGTTTGTCTTCCTTCAGGGGTTTGGGTGGTTGTTTTAATCGTATCGCCCAATACTTTAAATATCGGGAGGCTTTTGAGTTCTTCTGGCAGGGTTTTTTTATCAAATGATTTTTCCTGTACTTGTGTGCTCATTGTTTGTGTGGGTTTGATGGATTAGTGGCGGTATAAAAAATAGTGTAGACCTTAATCTTTCAATGTACGTGCAGCGATTGTCAGCACCGATTGCATTTCGGCAACCACAGCATCTACTGCCTGCTTCCCATTGTTAATCTTTTCGTCGATCTCAGCAAGTTTGGGATCAAAGTCGGCATCTATATTCTGCAGTTTTGTATTTTTTTCTTTCAGCACATTTTGCATTTCCACGATTTTGTTATTTAATTCAGTGATCTCGTTGCTCAAGCTGTTCCGGCTATTGTTTTTTTGTTCATTAAGCTTGTTTTTATTCTTAATTTTTTCCTGTACATCACTTTCCAGTGCTGCTTTCAGTTCTGCACAATAACTTTCGCCTGTACTCAGCACATTCGCCTTAGTCAGCATATTTCCACTGGCAATTTTTAAGGCAACAAAAGCATTCTGTACTGTGTTGTCATTGATCGACCCCATTGCTTCGGCCGCATTCCACAATTCAAGAAAATCGATACCGGGTTTGTTCATCGAGGCAACAAGATTACGCACTTTAGTGAGTACTTCTTGCTTGGGACTGCCGCTATAGCTTGGCGCGCTGGGGGCTGAAACAGTGCTTTGATTTCCACTTTCGGTATTACCGGAGCTTGGCATTATTTTTTCGGTGGGTTCGGGAGCGTTTTCCGCCAGGTAGTCTTCCGTAAACACTAGTTTTCCCAGCTTACTGAAGATCCCTCCAAATTTAGAATTATCGTTACTCATGTCAAAATAGGTGATGTAAAAGTAGTGATTTTAACATTTCAACCCTTTTTTTACAATTAAATATTCTTTTCCGGACGATGACACGCTCATTCCATTCTTTCGCCGTTGTTTACTATAGCCTTAAAGAATCAGTACAATACGTTTGCATCAAAGTGGGATTCCTTTCGCACTTGCCGCAAAAGCACTAATTTCACAATCGTAAAACCCTTTATATGTCGCAAGCCCTGAACTCGATTGTGGAAATAAAAAATCAGCTCAACGAAGTCGTTAACCGACGACGTGAAACCCTGGAAAAGATCAATATGCAAACGGCCACACTGAATAAGCTGGAGGCACAATTGCAAACGGCCCAAGCGGCCATCCCTCGCGACGAACAAAGTATTCGACTGATGGAAATTCAGATTGGTCAGCTCAATACTTTACTCAATACCCTATTGCTCAACAATCAGCATAATGTGTACGATATGGATGCCCAACTGACGGCTGAACAGGATGAAAAATTTGCTGCTTTGGATGCCGTTTTTACCGAAAGTACACGCATCAGCAG
>CAZFKA010000386.1:0-1669 GCA_964519155.1 uncultured Bifidobacterium sp.
CGGTTCATCAACTGACCGAAACGCACGAAAATGCCTTTTACTTTCCGGCTTATGAGTTGGTAATGGATGTATTGCGCGATTACCGTTTTTATGCAACCGATTTGGGTCATCCCAATGCACAAGCGGTTCAATTGGTTTGGCAAATTCTACTGGTGGCCGCATGTCTATTAACTTCGCAGGAGATGTATAATGAAATTCACCTTCATTTTTTTGACAAACCAGCAACAGCTTTTCGTCAGCAATGCTGTCATCCCTTTTATTAAGCCGGTTATCAATGATCTGGCTTTTAACAAAAAAGGCAAAGTAAGCTTCTTTATCATCTGGCGAAACGAGAATAGTTCCCTTTAGCATTTCCTCCCTGTAGCTATTTCGCACTACTGTTACGAGACTGTCAAATACAGGGTTTCCGGGATTGATATAATGAACCTTCCCAAGATCACCGATGTTCTGATAGTCTAGGAACACCTGTTTGTCAAAGCAAAACAAAATAGACCTGAGAGAGTCGTAGTTGATGGAATAGTTGTTTCTCAATTCTGTAATCAATGAAACAGGCATTGTATCAATCCTGTAGATGGATGATCGTACCTCAGTAAAAGCTCCACCAAGCTGTTTAAAAGCCTTTTCAAAGAAGAATTTTACATATATTGGCTGAAGTCGTTTTTCATCTGAATATTCTTTTAGTGTACGTGCATCTCTGTAATCAACAACGCTATGTGCAAGTTTTTCCCTTTGCTCTTTTATCTTCTCTCTGAACTTAACCTTTAACTGCTCCTCATCCTGGCTTAAAAAATCGTCAAGAGAGGTTTCCTCCCCGTTAAACACCGAATTAATAATATCATCCATTTTTACATTTTCCAGCACATCCTGAATAACATCGTAAACTCTGTCATCCCCCATGCTTTCCCGTATAATATCAAGCTTTCGCAGCAATCTTTCCAGCACCTGGCCTTCTTTAGTATTACTCGCTACCATATTAAACACCAGTACATCCTGTTTTTGGCCGTAGCGATGAATCCGTCCCATACGCTGCTCCAAACGGTTAGGGTTCCAGGGAATATCCCAGTTGATCAGCAATCGGCAAAACTGGAGATTAATACCCTCACCGGCAGCATCAGTGCAAATCAGTATTTGCGTATCTGGCTTAGCGAAAGACCACTGTGCCTGTCTTCTTTCATCTACGTTTTTACCTCCATGAATAGTAGCTACTTTGTAGCCTCCACTCCTGGTCAGCCTGTCTTCAAGATAAATCAGCGTATCCTTATGCTCTGTAAATATGACCAGCTTTTCACCATTTTCCAATACTCCGTTTGACCTTAATAAGTCCTGTAATTCCTTAAACTTTTGTTCTTCCTGGTTTCTTTTAAATAACACATCAGCCATATCATACAACGCCTTTACCTCCTTTGCCTCCTGCTGTATTTCATGTATACTTTTGGCTGTTGTGAATAATTTAAACTTTTTTGGATCGGCTAAAATATTCTCCAGGGCATCCCTTTCATCGTCTTCCAGTTCTTCAAAGTCATCAATATCTTCAACATCAAAGCCCTCGAGTTTATGTCGCTGGTTCCATAGATTTGGATTTTTTGCTACCTCGTCTACAATACCCTGGAGAGCCTGCCAACGACGACGAAGTGTATTGGTAATAGCATAGATTGAACTTACGAGCCTT
>CAZFKA010000387.1:0-1666 GCA_964519155.1 uncultured Bifidobacterium sp.
GCTTTTACCTGTCAGGCTTTCGATAGAACCCAGAATACTTTTGTTCATGTTTTCGCTAAAACGCTTTTCCATACGGCCATAACGAACGTGGCTCAGATTTTTCAACCATTCAAAATACGAAACGGTAACACCGCCTGCGTTGATATACATATCAGGAATTACCACGGTACCTTTTTTGTTCAGGATAGCATCTGCTTCGGGAGTCAACGGACCATTTGCCGCTTCGGCAATGATACGGGCTTTTACACGGGGGGCATTATCGCCATTGATCACATTTTCGAGCGCAGCCGGCACCAAAATATCGCAAGCCAACTCAAGTGCTTCAGCAGATTTTTTCAAATTTTTAGCCCCCGGAAAATTCAACAAAGAACCCGTCTTTTTACGATGCGCCATAACCTTTTCAACGTCCAAACCATTGGCATTGTAAATAGCTCCTTCATATTCGGCCAATCCAACCACACGTGCACCGCCTTCCATAAAATATTTCGCTGCATGATAGCCTACGTTTCCAAGACCCTGTACCACAACCGTTTTATCGTTCATACCCACCGTCATGCCAATTTTTTTCATCATTTCGGTATCATGGCACATTTCACGAACACCAAAATACACACCTAAGCCAGTGGCTTCGGTTCTGCCACGCACACCACCTTGTGTCACGGGTTTACCGGTAACACAACCGGCAGCATCAATTTCACCCGGACGGAGGCTCATATAGGTATCTACGATCCAACTCATTTCACGCGGACCGGTTCCATAATCGGGCGCAGGCACATCAATACCAGGTCCGATAAAATTCTTTTTAACCAATTCAGAGGTATAACGACGGGTGATTTTTTCGAGGTCATACACACCTAATTTTTTGGGGTCGATTTTGATTCCACCTTTAGCACCACCGAAGGGTACATTCACAATTGCACATTTATAAGTCATCAGTGCAGCCAATGCCATCACTTCGTCCTGGTTTACATCCATACTGAAACGAATACCCCCTTTTACAGGTAATTTATGATGGGAATGCTGAACACGATAAGCCTCGATCACTTCAACTTTTTCACCAATTTTTACCGGAAATTTCATGCTGTAAATACTGTTACATGCTTTGATTTGCTCTAAAATTCCTTTGTCTTTAATGTTGGTAAATGATGCGGCTTTATCGAAATTGCGTTCTACACTCTCGAAAAAGCTGTAATGTGCCGCGGGCTTACCTTTTGATGCTTTTGCCATGATTTTTTTTAGTTAAAATTTATTATGTTAGTTTGATAGTTTGTCATGTTTAATGTGGGACACAGGCGATTAATTGCGCTGATTTTTCTCCAGTTTATTGAGTTTTTTCTCCAGTCGTATCAGGTAAAAAATAATGCCTGCAAAGATAGTGAGCAATACCAAAACTACAAGATATATTTGACCATTTTGGTGAAGCAAAGCCGCACTTTCATGCTCGTTCACCGCTGTTTGCGCGTAACTGCCATGAGCTGTCAACAGCAAGAATACCGACAATAAAAAAATGCTCATTTTATGCATGAGAAAAAATTTCGGGGTTTTGTATTTTTCTGATCCGAATGCGGATATCGTAGACCCATAAACCCAACATAATCCACCCCAACATGGCCGGTAAACTGACATACCGCAAAAGATGATGTTGGGTTTTTAAGGATTCGAAAGG
>CAZFKA010000388.1:0-1111 GCA_964519155.1 uncultured Bifidobacterium sp.
GTCTGGTACATCTTTAGAGACTACTGCTCCTGCAGCTACTACTGCATTTTCACCTATCGTCACGCCTTGCAAAATGGTAGCGTTTGCACCAATCCACGCATTTTTCTTGATGTGAATATGTCCCACTATTAACGAATGCCTGCTTTCCCGGGAAACAGGATGTCCCTCAGACAGCAAACTGACTTTCGGAGCAATCAGTACGCCGTCTTCAATGGTAATTCCTCCCAAATCCAAAAATGTGCAATCGAAGTTAATGAATACGTTTTTGCCTATTTTGATATGCTTTCCGTAGTTGATATATAGAGGAGTGAATACGGTAGTGCTTTCGTCAATTTCAATACCCGTAATTTGGCTTAATACATTTCTTACTTCGTTCGGGTCGCCTGTACTATTCATGCGAACAAGCAATTTTTTTGTAGCGAACGAAGCTTCTATCATTTTGTATGCTTCGGGGTCGTTTGGCGGAATGGTTTCTCCTCTTCGCAACCGCTCAAAAATATCAACTGTTTTTATTTCCGCTTGCATTGTCTTTCTTTTTGTACGTCGTGGCTTGAGCTGTCGCCCTGCCTTAGCCTATATCCGTAAATTTACACAACTTATCGGTTTTTAAACACTCCAAACATTTAAAAAATGGTTGCCATTTGGTGTAAATTAAAACTTAGGGCTTCCTGATTGTACTTTGCCCTTTATCAAAAAAGTTCCTCCCGCATTCCGCCTTCTTTGCTATCTTTTCAACCTAAACAATTGTCTATGCACCGCAGGGATTTTTTACAGCAGTCCGGCAGCATACTGGCCGGCGCGGCGATGGCCAACCAGGCTCTCGCATCAGCTGCTTCTGTTGCACCCTTTGCTAAAAAACGTGTTGCCATGGTGGGTACCGGTGTGCGTGGGCTGGGCATGTGGGGCAAACCCGTGCTGGAGGAGTTTGGGGATAGCGTGGAATTTGTTGGCCTCTGCGATATCAACCCCGGCAGGGTGCAAACAGGCAAACGTTTCCTTGGTGTAAACTGTCCCACCTTCACCGACTTTGATACGATGATGCGGGAAACCAAACCCCAGGCGCTGATCGTAACCACCGTGGATGGCACCCACCATGAACAGATCATCAAAG
>CAZFKA010000388.1:1121-1599 GCA_964519155.1 uncultured Bifidobacterium sp.
AATATGGCGCAGACATCATCACCGAAAAACCGCTTACCATCGACGAACAGAAATGCCAGGCCATTCTTGACGCAGAACAACGAACCGGTAAAAAAGTCCATGTTACGTTCAATTACCGCTATTCACCCCACCGGCAGAAGATCTATGAACTGCTGCGCAAGGATGCCATCGGCGCCATCACATCGGTTGACTTTCACTGGTACCTCGACATACACCATGGCGCGGATTATTTCCGCCGCTGGCACCGGCTGCGTAAGAACAGCGGTTCATTGCTGGTGCATAAGGCCACGCACCATTTTGACCTGCTCAACTGGTGGATTAATTCTGAGCCGGAAGAAGTGTTTGCCTTTGGCAAGCTGGATGTGTATGGCCGTAAAGGCCCGTACCGTTCCACCAACTGCCGGAACTGTTCCTATACCAAAACATGCAAATTTTACTGGGACATCACCAAAAACGGGGAGCTGATGCAACTCTATGT
>CAZFKA010000389.1:0-1587 GCA_964519155.1 uncultured Bifidobacterium sp.
GGTATACGCTCTGGCATTGTGATCGGAGCGTCGAATCTGCAGGATAAAGAACTGATGAACAACCCTTACCTGTTGGCAGATAGTACACAACAACTGGCTACGAAGTTGTATATCTTTTTGAAATACTTGATGACCTTGATTTATCCGCATCCCCTGAGTTCCGACTATGGGTACAACAGCATACCCTATAAAGATTTTGCTGATCCATTGGTTTGGCTATCGATTTTGGTTTTGATCGGCATCATTGCCGGTGGAGTAGTGGCTTTGCGCCGGCGTAACTGGATGGCCTTTGCCATAGGCTTTTACATGCTGACGATTTTACTGGTTACCAATCTCATCTTCAATGTGGGTGCCACTATGGGTGAAAGGTTAGTGTTTCATGCTTCCCTTGGTTTTTGCATGGTATTGGGGTATGGAATCTATTGGATTTCCGAACGCATGAATAGCCGCCAATTGGCCATGGTATTTGTTTTGCCGATACTGTTATTATATTCGGTGAAAACGTACTCTCGCAATTTTGCTTGGTTCAATGATATCAGTCTCGCCCTGACCGATGTAAAAACCATGCCTGAAAGTATAGCCTTAAACGGAAATGCTGCGTCGCGGAATATCGATCTGTCGGAACTTCCAAAAAATAAAACAAAAGAAATGGAATATGTCCGCAAATCAATCGATTATGGCACGAAAGCCGTTACCCTTCATCCGGGTTTTGTAAATGGATACCTTAATCTCGGTATCGCTTACGCAAAAATGGATTTGTTGGACAGTGCTAAAATTTGTTGGGATAAAGCTTTTATGATGTATCCAAGCCATCCCAGCAAAAAATTATACTATGATTTGCTGGCGGACTCCTATTATCGCAAAGGATTCAATTTGGGTGGACAACAAAAATGGACAGAAGGTAAAGTGTTGTTACAAAAAGCAGTTGACCTGAATCCGACTAATTTTCGTTATTGGTATGACCTTGGTGGATTTGCTTACAATTCGCAAGATTATGCGAAAGCAAAAGAAGCCTGGTCGAAGGCTTACCAGCTCAATCCTGCAGATACGGCCGTGCAAAAAGTGCAAGGTCTCTTGCGATAAAAAAGGCTTATAGTCGGCAAGTGTAGGGAAAAGTGCTTTCGATTATACAATAGCATTGCGTTCCATGCACGGATAGCTTTAACGTTTTAAACCACACTAATCTGTCGTTTTTATTTATTTTCGCGCGATGAACAAGAGCAAAATGACAGCCGGAATACTAGCCTTTGCAGCCGTGTTGCTGCTTTGTGTGTTGTACATTTTCTTTTCATCCAATACGGGCCAATTTAAAGGTAAAAAGTATGTTTATGTGCGTACAGGCAGTAATTACGAACAGCTTATGCAATCCATCGCGGACAGCGGAATTGTCAGCAATATTGGTTCATTTAAACGAATGGCATCCTGGCTGAATTTGTCCGGCCATATTCATCCCGGGCGGTATGAAGTGAAAGAAGGTATGGGCAATTATACGCTGGTTTCTATGCTGAAATCGGGCAAGCAAAGTGTTGTAAAACTGGTGATCAATAAATTGAGAACAAGAAACGATATCATCCGGAAATTCTCGTC
>CAZFKA010000390.1:0-1578 GCA_964519155.1 uncultured Bifidobacterium sp.
GAATATCCCTTACCAGGGCACTACCCTCACCCTTTTGCTTACCAAAAACCCGGCGGTGTCTGAACGGACAATTGTGACTGCACAAAATGGAAAAAACAAAACAAAATTCAATTATCGTCATGGTGCTTACTATTATGGTGTTGTAAAAGATATACCGAACAGTGTGGTGGGCATCAGTTTTTTCGACAATGATATCATCGGTACCATCGGATTGCCTGAAGGCAATATTGTGATCGGCAAAAGCAAACAATTGAATTTCAATAGTGAGGAATATATCATTTACAACGACAAAAATCTCAAAATTGAAAATCATTCTTCCTGTGGATTGACTGAGGAAATGGCGAGCCGTACGATTCCAAGGTATAACACCCAAAAACATACCCGTGCGTACACGTCCAATTGTGTGAAATTTTACGTAGAATGCGATTATCAATGTTACCAGGATTTCGGCAACAGTGTTCCGAATACGACCAATTTCGCAACCGGTTTGTACAACCTTGTATCGACCCTTTATTACAACGATTCAGTCATCATAGCTGTCAATGAAATCAATGTATGGACTTCGGTTGACCCTTATGCAGGCGGTGCTACTACGGCAGATGCGCTTGATGATTTTAGTAATCAAATGGATTTAACCGGCTTTAACGGTGATCTTGCGCACCTGCTTTCAAGAAGAAACATCGGTGGGGGCATTGCCTGGCTCGATGTATTGTGTTCCATCGATTATTATAAATGTGGTGTCTCTGCCAGCCTGAGTACCAATCTAACTCCTCTGCCGACCTATTCATGGAACAGCATGGTGGTGACGCACGAATGTGGCCATAATATTGCTTCACCGCATACCCATGCCTGCTATTGGAATGGTAACAATACCCGTATCGACAATTGTGCGGGCAATTATAATGTGGTTTATCAGGAAGGAAATTGCAATTCATTTCCCCCCAATCCACCTGCCGGAGGTACGATCATGAGTTATTGTCATTTACAAAACGTGGGCATCAATTTGAGTCTCGGCTTTGGTCCGCAACCGGGTGCATTGATCCGTTCGTCCGTAAACAACGCCAACTGCCTTTCTGATTGCCTGACCTGTGCAACGGGTATTACCATTACCGGTGTAATACTCGATACTGTAATAGAATCCGATACCTGGATTGCAACGTCAGGACAAACCACCTTCAATGCTACCTCTGTCGTGAAACTTGACCCCGATCCCAGTGCCGGCTATGTGTTGATGGCCCCAGCTGTGAACAACGACTTTGTACTGAGTGCACCGGCTAACGTCAACAGCTATTTTGTAGCCCAAGCCTATGATGGTTGTTCTGGCGCAGCACCTCAGCGTCCTGAAAACCAACCGCTTGACGAAACCGTATTAGCAAATTTGAGTGCAGGACAATTTACTTTATTTCCCAACCCTACATCAGGTGATGTGCAGATCAGCAACACAGATCTTGAAAATGAAAGGTTGTCGTATGAAATATACAGTATCGAAGGCAAATTGCTTCGGGCAGCGAAGGATATTTCTTTCAATCAAAGTTGCACAGTCAATTTGAACGAGGTATCGACCGGGCTGTATATCAT
>CAZFKA010000391.1:0-1577 GCA_964519155.1 uncultured Bifidobacterium sp.
CGCGCTCGAACCCGACATCGACGCCATCATTACCTATGTAAACAGCGTAGAAGAACCAAAAGCAGATGATAAGGTTGCCAATACAAAAGGGGCTAGCAGTGACAATACCTTGCTCTATGCCATTCTCACCATCATCATGTTGGTAGTAGTGGTGGTATTGACCTCTGTAAATAAAGTACTCAGCCGTTCAGCCAACGCCAAAGATGGTGTGGCCTCGCCAAAAGATGTTCCTTTCTTCCGCAATAAAGTAGTGATCGCGATTTTTGCAGTCATCCTGATTGTCGGTTTCGGGGTTTGGCTGACCCAAGGCTCTGAATTTGGTCGTCAGAAAAACTATATGCCTGCGCAGCCTATCTTTTATTCACATAAAGTACATGCCGGTATCAACCAGATCAATTGTCTTTATTGCCATGCGGGTGCCGAAAAGAGTCGCCATGCGATGATTCCTTCGTCAAACGTTTGTATGAACTGCCACAAACAGATCAAAGAATATTCAGATGCCGAAAAAAATCCATTGGTGACGCTCGAGGGCACAAAAGTGGACGGTACAAAAGAAATCGCCAAATTGTACAAGTATGCAGGTTGGGATCCGGTAAAAAAAGAATACAATCGCAATGCTTCGGGCGAAATTATGGCAACACCTATTCCATGGATCAAAATCCATAACCTGCCAGACCATGTGTATTTCAATCACTCGCTGCACGTTGTTTCAGGAAAAGTGGCCTGTCAACGCTGTCATGGCAATATCGAACAAATGGATGAGGTGTATCAGTTCGCCGATTTAAGTATGGGATGGTGCGTTAACTGCCACCGTAATACCAGCGTGCAATTTGCCGACAACAACTATTATTCAATTTTCCAGAAATATCATGAAGAGATCAAAGAAGGCAAACGTCAGGATGTGAAAGTGAGCGATATCGGCGGACTTGAATGTCAGAAATGTCACTACTAAAACTAGGTTAGTTCATTGATCAGAATTTAAAAAAAGAATTAAAACACGGATCGAAAATGAAGAATCTGAAAACACGCATTCAACATTAAACATCCAATCATTAATATTAGGTATGAGTAAAAAACAATATTGGAAAGGACTTGAGGAACTAAATCCTTCGGCTGAATTCAAAGCCCTCGAAGCAAATGAATTCCGTGAAGAACTCCCTTTTGAGGACATCAGTCATATCGCATCAGCCCCTACCAGCCGTAGGGATTTCCTGAAATATTTAGGCTTTACCACAGCAGCAGCCACCTTGGCAGCGAGTTGCGAAACGCAGGTCCGCAAAGCCATTCCGTATGCTATCAAACCTGAAAATGTAACACCGGGCGTACCCCTCATGTTCGCTTCAACCTACGTTGATGGCGGAGAGGCCGTGCCGGTATTGGTGCGTACCCGAGAAGGTCGCCCCATAAAAATTGAAGGCAATAAAGACAGTATACTCACTGAAGGTGCAACTACTGCCCGTATCCAGGGTTCTGTTTTGCATTTATATGATGCCACCCGACTGAAGTATCCGCAAGTAGATGGTAAAGAAGCAACTTGGGAAATCGTGAACAAAGCGGTGAGCGATGCTATGACAGCC
>CAZFKA010000392.1:0-520 GCA_964519155.1 uncultured Bifidobacterium sp.
GGTGTACACCGCGCTAGCTCTATAAAAGTAGCTGAAGCGGCCAAAATCATAGAAAATACGCAGCGTGATCTGAATATCGCCCTGATGAATGAGTTGTCCATCATTTTTGATAAGCTTGGCATTAATACTTTTGAAGTGCTGGAAGCAGCAGGAACAAAATGGAATTTTTTACGTTTTTTCCCCGGGCTGGTCGGTGGGCACTGTATCGGCGTGGATCCCTATTATCTCACTTACAAATCGGAACAACTGGGGTACAAATCACGCGTTATTCTGTCTGGTCGAATTATCAACGATGAAATGGCCAGTTATGTCGCTAAAAAAACCATTCAATCAGTGATCAAAAAAGGCGTGGATGTATCGAAAGCAAAAATACTGGTGAAAGGCATTACGTTTAAAGAAAACGTTTCAGATATCCGCAACTCAAAAGTTGTAGATTTAGTAAAAAGTCTGCAAGAATATAGTGTTCAGGTGGATATTGTTGACCCTCACGCCGATCATGACGAAATGATGCATGAATATG
>CAZFKA010000392.1:530-1564 GCA_964519155.1 uncultured Bifidobacterium sp.
GTTTGGGTCTGGCCGATCAGCCGGGCAAGGGTTATCATGCCGTAATCGTTGCCGTGAATCATACAGAATACTGTCAATTTGATCAAGCTTATTTCGAATCCCTGATGGCACCCGACGCGATATTGGTCGATCTGAAAGGGATTTATCGAGGGCAATTCACCGGGATGAATTACTGGACTTTATAGTGCAATAGGTTTAATTTGTTGACTATAAACATTTCATTAAGAAAATAACTGTTTGATAACAAACAATAAGATGTACATTTACGTCTCTAATTAAACGATAATTTATGAAAAAAATACTCTCTATAGCCCTGATTTTGTTTGTTGCTTTTACCACACAAGCCCAGTTGAGAGGAGTTGAACCTTCGGCGAATGTTAAAAAAGAAGTTGCGATTTTAAAAAATGCCAATCTGGGGTTGACAGACATACAAATTAGCAGAATCACTACCGTTTTACAAGGTGAAGAAGCCAATAAAGCACGTCTTGAAAAAGCACTCGAAGGCAATAAATCTCAACTCGATCTTCGCTTGAAAGATTTACATAGCAACAAGATCAACAATATCAAAGGCGCTATGAACGAAGCGCAGGCCGAAAAATTTGACCAGTTGAAACTGGCTGATAAATTCTAAGCCGCTTCCTTTTTCTATATTATCAATATTGCCTAATCATTATAGGAAAACCTTAACGATAGGCCATTGGCACACCGATAATAAAGGTATTACTTTTGCGTTACCTATTGAAAACACATAATAATAGTTACTACTAAAACAAGGAGGAAACATGAGACAACTTAAAATAGCTACCCAAATCACAAACAGGGATAGCCAGGCCGTAGAGAAATACTTACAGGATATCAGTCGTTTACCGATGATCAATGCCGAGGAAGAAACAGTGCTGGCGCAAAAGATCAGAGGCGGAGATACTGCGGAAGCGAAGGCTGCCTTAGAAAAAATGGTGAAATCAAATCTCCGGTTTGTTGTTTCCGTCGCCAAGCAATATCAACACCAGGGTTTAACATTAAGCGACCTGATC
>CAZFKA010000393.1:0-1561 GCA_964519155.1 uncultured Bifidobacterium sp.
TAGCCAAACTTGCCTTCATTGATCTGTTTTTTGATATAATTCAAGACAAAAAAACGACCAACTGAAGTGATGGTGAATTGAATGATGAGATAGACAAAAAACGAGCGGTAATAATAGGCAAAATTGATGGGTTCGTCATCGAGAAAAATAATAAAATACAAAGCGATCGAGCCCAAGATGGCAATGATCAGGGTTCGGTAAATTTCTATGATCCGCGATTTGCGATAAGGATTAAAATACGCTCCGGAAAATAAATGCATCGTGAGCCAGAACAAGGGAATCAGCAGGGCAGAATTGAGAATATCTTTGGCAGAAAAATGAAAAAAGAAGGATTCAAAACTTAAGGGTACCAATGAATTTTTTCGGTAAAAAAGGAAGATCACCCAAGCAACCGCCGCTGTGATAAAATCTGCGGCAGCATAAAGGATGATTCCGGTTTTTACTTCTTTACGCATCAATTAAAATAAATGATTTTAAAATTATCGATGAGTGTTTTCGCAGAACTTTGTCCATCCGGTAAATTTCCTTTTAAAATGATTTTAAATTTACCATACTGGTAGGTTGATGCAAAGCCTTTGAGATTAATATAGATTTTTGTCCAGTTATTCTTCGCATTTAAGCCTATAATATCGGTGGTGAGGTAGGTATCCTGATACAGAATTTCCATGCGTATCAAAAAGGGGATATCGCTTTTGTAATTTAATTCCATATAGCATTCTCTATTCGGCGGCAAACTGAAATCTTGATTGGTTATGCTTTCGAAACTTTTTACCGTTTCATTCAATTCCACTTTTGACGCCCAACTTTCTTCAAAGACGTCAGCAGGGGTATTGGTTTTGGTAAAAGTTGTATCGCCATCTTTATGGGTAAAAGTATTTCCTTGCTCAAATCCTTCAATAAAATAAGTGATACTCGGGGTATCGTTCGACCGGTAATAAAATACCGGGGTATGCTTGATCGTTTCTGTCGGTTTGGCATCGAATGTAAAAGTATCAACGGTAAAAAACGGATATTTTGCCCTTGTTCCACTCAGGCCATTATCCCAAACCCCTCCGATCACTTGCAATTGTCCTTTATCTTTGGCGAGTACCGGTACTTTTGCAGGCAATTGGTAGGCCCCTAATAATTCACGGTTATAATATACCCAGACGTCAGTAATTTTTTGCGAAACGGATCCATGTACTTGCATGGCAACAGGCAAAAGCTGAACGCTGTCGATTTGTATATAAGTGGGTATCTCTTCTTTTGGATTGATCACATTGCAACCGATATTTGCCAGAAGCAATAGCATCCCGAAGGACAGTAATGTTGTTTTCATAATCCGGTTGTACATAACGAAGCAGGGGATAGGTTTATTGTGTTAATCATGAAAAGAATTTATTTTTTTTACAATTTTAGCAGCCCATTCCAGTACAAGGTAATGATCGAGTAGCGACTGCGATGGCGCAGGAACCGTATCAGGCGTCGCGATAATTTTCCCGGCTTTTAAATACATCGTATCCATTGCAGCGTTACCTGGCTGTGGCGATGGCTTGGCAAACCCTTCTGCTGTGATAGTCTC
>CAZFKA010000394.1:0-1561 GCA_964519155.1 uncultured Bifidobacterium sp.
TGAATAATCTTGCCGGGTGCGCCGCCAGGTGCGTTTGATTTCCTGATTGTTTGCACTGATCAACAACCACGAATTGTCCAGCCGGTTGAAATTGGTACCGGAGCTGTCAAAATCGATGGTAAAACTAATATTTGGTTCGGCAAAGCCGGTCGCCCAATACCCCGCAAGGGTATCACTGCCATATAAAACACGCAGGTTCCCGCCCGTTTGAAAGGTAAATTTTGCATTGTTAAATAAAGGGGTCAGATTACTGCCATCATAATAATACGTGACTTTCCATTCGCCATCAGCAGCTAGTTCTTGTAAGGTACCTGCTGAAAAGCCATCACCTGAGTTATGCGAAGGTTTGGATGGTGAACAGGCTGATGCTAAACTGAAAAGCAAAATCGCCAGACAGGTTTTGCTATTTAAAAAAATATTTTTCATTACCAACTTGATTCTTTGTTTTTAACGACTGTGAAAACCCTTGATAAATTAAACCCAAAATGTATTTCACCTTTTCCCCAATCCTGCAGGGTTTCGGTTACAAACGATTTTTCGTTCATGCCTTTTGCATTCGTGATGTGCAACTGAAAAACATGTCCGCCCGTTTCAATATCAAAACCGATCGAAATGGGCATTTTGTTGTAAGTTGACGCACCATATACGATGGGGTAAGTATCAAGTATCAAAGCGCTGCGTTTTGAGATTTTTATCCGTCCACCAATACCGACCGCCACGACGTTATTCTGGTCAGTATTGAATTCAACGAGATTTCGATGAACAAAAGTCGGAGACAACTGCAAAGTAAACCCTTCACCAAATTTTCGACCGGCGATCACCTGATGATAATAACCAAGTCGATTTACAAATTCGTCGAGTTTGGGATCAAATTTTGTCGAATTCAAAGTTGTTCCCGACACCCAGATAATGGACAAGGGAAAACTCTTTTTGCCGGTGCTTTGATGCGCGATCCGGTATTTGACAAAGCCGTCGTATTCTTTGTTAAAGGTGCTTCTACCGATACCGATCGACAGATCACGGGTTATGCCGTAATCAAATCCCATTCTCATTGTGGCCTGATCGAGTCCAAAAAAATTACTGATCCCACTTTTGAATGTACCAAAGCGGTGCAGTATGCGGAAATCGAGGACTCCTTTGCCGATCATTTCCATTGAATGTCCGTTAATGACTCTCGATGATTTAAACGCATTGTTGACATATTCCTTTTCAGGCTTACTGTCCTCGAGCATATTTTCAAGTTCGCTTCCTGTATTTTGTGCATACGCCAGCGTGGTAAACAGACATGCAGAGATCAGTATACAGTAATTTTTCATGGCTAGCTTTTTCTTTTTTCTTTTGATGGCTTATTTAACTGCGGTCAAGGCACAATTGACGGCTATTTTAACCTCCTTTGAAATCTTATCTTTAACGGCGCCCGGTATCACAATATTGTAATCGGATAATAATATATTGAAATCACTTACCAAAGTCACCGTATTGCCTTTGACGATCACTTTCCCCGTGTTTTTGACGTCTTTCGTTACATTATGTATCATCATTTTTCCGGTCACTTCTACAC
>CAZFKA010000395.1:0-1553 GCA_964519155.1 uncultured Bifidobacterium sp.
GAAATCAACCATCAGGGAACCACCATCCTTTTGAGTGCCCATCAAATGGCATTGGTTGAAAAACTGGCCAATAAAATTTTCCTGATCAATAATGGCAATGAGGTATATAATGGACTATTATCCAGCATATATCAATCGTTTGGTGAAAAAATAATTATAGAGCTTCAACTTGAAGCTCCGGTCAACGAAACCACATTTCAAAATTTAAACGGAGTTGAAAGCGCAAAAAAAATTGATGATTTACGTGTGAAAATTACATTTGGGCAAAAAACCAATCTGAAAAATGTGTTGCATGATTTGACAAAAATTGATGGAATTTGTGATATAACCAGCCACAAACCCGGCCTTCATGAAATTTTCCTTCAACTTGTAAAAAAACAATGATCATGAAGTATATTAAGCAAGTAATAACTGTAACACGCTGGGAGTTCGGGCGATTTTTCAAACCAAAGAATGAGGCCTTGGGCATAGTAATCATGCTGGTGGTCTCAACATTTTTTTACTTTGGTGGTAAATACGCGTTTTCCGACACTGATGAAAAATTGGAAATAAGTGTGTATAGTGGCACAGATATTACACTAACCGAATTCCTTAATAATCATTATGTAATAAAAGAGATACCAAAAAGCGACAAGGCAAAATTTATCGATTATTTGAAAAACAAAAGAGACATAGTTTTGCTGGAATCAGACTCAGCCAATTTTATAGTGCATGCATATAAAAGAACATCTGCCATCAGGAAACTCAAAGACCATTTAACCGAATATCACAAACAAACAGAAATGCAAAAAATCGGCTTGAGTGCCGATGAACTAACTGCGGTGCTGTCGCCGGCGCCTGTAGTTGAGTCTTTTGTCTATACCAATAATTCCAATAAAAGATTGATACTTTCCTACTTTTTTGCAGGGCTCATGATTATGGCAGTACTCCTTAGTTTTGCTTATCAGTTTACCGCCATAACCGGAGAAAAGCAATTAAAAATAACAGAACAAATAGTTTCTGCCATTAGTCCCCAAGTTTGGATGGACGGAAAAATATTTGGAATTACCTTAACAGGTATATCATCCATGCTCACATATGCAATTTTGAGTATTGTTGGCGGAATGCTCTTTCTTCAATTCGCAGGTTTACCCGCCTCCGGCATTCTGGATTATTTATACTTACCGTCAATAGCTATATACTTGCCATTTGCATTTGTCGGGATTTTAATGTGGAATGCAATACTGGCAGCCATTGCTTCCATAATAACCGACCCCAATAATTCGGGAAAAAGCTCCCTTATGATGCTCCCTTTGATTTTTGTAATCGCATCCTTTTTGGTTACACGCGACCCTGATAGTGGATTGGCTCTGTTTCTTTCATGGTTCCCCCTTACTTCTGCTACGGCAATGCCAATCCGTTGGGCTATTACAGAAGTGGGAAATTGGCAACTGGCCGGCTCATTTATTTTACTGGGGCTTACATTCTATTTTTTGCGCAGACTTGCAGCCAAGATTTT
Organism: uncultured Bifidobacterium sp.; assembly: GCA_964519155.1. Classification (GTDB taxonomy): domain Bacteria; phylum Bacteroidota; class Bacteroidia; order Chitinophagales; family Chitinophagaceae; genus OLB11. The sequence goes on from CAZFKA010000395.1 coordinate 1,499, forward strand.
CAGGGTTTCAATTCTGATAACAGGGAAAGAACCTACCTTCCGTGAAGTATATAAA
>CAZFKA010000396.1:0-1513 GCA_964519155.1 uncultured Bifidobacterium sp.
GGATAATATCGACCCTCAGCCAGGATATTTTCGTGTAAATAAGTCAGCGCCATGGGTATCAAAAAGGGCAGCCCGATCTGTTGACTGATCATCAAGCGGATATCATCGATCGTGAATTGTTGCAAGGGCTTTTTACGCAACGCATGACATGTCTTGATCAATCCGCTAAGCGGAAGTGTTGCAGGCGCTGCCCAGATATTATTTTCCAACGTTTCGAGCGTATCCGGCTCATTGTAAATTTTCATTTGCATGTGTAAAAAGAAAAAGCGTTTAGTACGGTGCACCCTTGGCTATTCCGTCTTTGCCAACAGCTTTCTGATCAGTGAAATTTGTCCCAAATGATAATAACTATGCTCAATCACTCCTTCAATATTGCGGAGATAAGTACCATACTTTTCATCAATAAATGCTTGGTCAAACAACGCATCATCCATCTGTTCAATGGCCTTTACAAATTTTTCCGCATTGAGTTTAAAACCCGACAATAGACTTTGCCATTCGGCTTCGCTTTGTATTTCCGGCAAGTCGAAACTAAATCGATCGCTGATACTCAATTTCCCTTCCTCGAAAGCCTGTAATAAACCGGCAAGATAATAATTGATGTGATAGGTCAGGGCGGCGATACTATTCAGTTGTTTGTATCGACAAGTAGCGGTTTGCCAATCGATATCATTCAATTGATCGAAAAAATTGGTATTGGCGATCCAGCGACCGTCAAGAAAAACTTCACGTAAGCGGGCTGCGATCGTAATGTTTCTGTTCATGGCATCTGGAATTATTCACTAAAATACATTCATCAACGTTTGGCGCTATTCTGTGATATTTGTACCTTCAGCAGGCTTGTCGTTCGCTGTTTGTGACCCGTCATTTTCGGAAATTTCTGAGGCATCAATCACTGCAGGCGAATCACTCGGTGCAGACAACTGCGGAGTCTCTTCTGCGTGCGTTGTATGGGTATCAACAGGCATAAGTTTACGTTGTTCAAAAGCCGCCAGCGTACTTTCATCTACCACCATAGTATTGTTCCAGCGATCGTGCCAGGGATTGCAGGGCGTACCCAATGCACTAAAAACGGCAAAAGGTACGGCACGGCTGAATCCGCGACCAAATGCCGTTGCGGTAGAGATTTGCGTACCGTCATAATTGACTGCACGGGTTTTGGTAATTAATTTGCCCAAAGATTTTCCTTTAAAAATTGTTTCGGTAAAAGACATATACAAGGCGTACAAGAGCAGCGATATGATGCGATCTGCCAGCGGAAAAGTATCATGATCGTCTTCAATAAAATCGACAAACGGTGGATAGGTGATTGCGATCACAAAGCTAACAAGAAACACGATAATGTAAAAAACGATCACATCGATAATATAGTTTGCAAAACGTTTGCCAGTGCTGGTTCGGGCATAATCATCCAGAAATAATTCGGTGGAATATTGCTCAGTTGCTTCCATAGTGTATTGGTATATTTTGCCTAAATATACACTGCTATTTAAATTCTACAGGACTTTGGACT